>NZ_JAOQJN010000002.1:0-405639 GCF_025567085.1 Bovifimicola ammoniilytica
AGTTTAATTCAGACATAAGCAATAAGAATGATGAAAATCTATGGTCAGATTGTGTTTATAGTGAAGCGACTATAACAGAAGTATACACAAATCACTACGGAGCAAGTGAACTTCGTGATACACTGCAGGGTATGGCTACGAATACATCCTACTTCACCTCAGCCGAGCAGGGCTTGATGAATGCCACCACAGTGACAACGAAGGATACGAAGAATAGTAGTGTAACCTATACCACCACAGACAAACTGTATGCGTTACAGGGAGATTATGATAATGACCAATACTTGTGGGCAGGAACCGATGACAGTACAGTACTTGCCATGAGTAGTTACTTGAGGAACGGAGAGTGGTTCTGGCTGCGCTCGCCTTACGGTGGTAGTGGTGACATTGCGTTGTGCGCGGATCGGGGCTATTATGTCATCCTCGGCCGTGTCGACATCGACTCCGGGAGCCCTGTTCAGCCCGCTTCCAATCTGGATCTGTCATCTGTTCTCTTCGCATCTGCTGCGACAGCAGCATCATCTGATACAAAATCGGAAAAGATAACAGACAGTGCGGCGATGACTTTAAGACTGGACGGAACAGGTAAGGATATTGGTACAGTAACATATAACACCACAACAGGTGATATTAAGGTGGTGAAGGGTACCACATCACAAACCGTGGCACTTGTCGTACAGGGCAATGACGGAACAAATGACTGGTATTACAGTAAACAGATTACAGGAACAGAGACGATAAATGCTTCAGATATTAAGTCAGCACTCAGTTTGACATCAGATATAGATTTATCAGCCTGCAAAATCTGGCTGGAAACTACAGACAGTACCAGTAATCTGACTTATGCGGTAAATGCAACTGACATAATAAGTATCACATCAGTAGCAATTACAGATATTGATATTCCGGTGTCTAATACTGCTTTGGATACCGAAGCATCATGTACAACAGAAGGTGTAAAAAGCACCACACCACAGATTACATGGACACCAAGTGATACCACAGCGGGATATAATACGAGATACACGGCAAGCATTACACTTACAGCAGCTACAGGCTACGAATTTGCAGATAATGTGACAGCTACCGTATCAGGCAATACCGCAACGAGTGTTACAAAGAATGCTGCAGATGATACATTGACAGTAACCAAAGAATTTACAACAGACAAGAGAAAGATAGAAAGTGTAGCTGCGCCGACAGTACCGGAAAATAATACATTTACAGCTTACTATGGCTATGATGGATATGATACAACGCCTATAAGCGGAACGAACACGGAGCTTGGAAAGACGGCAACAGTAACATTTGAAGGAACAACGTCACCAACTACAGAAGATATGGCTGTGACATGGACCATTGAGAGTGACGGAGGAGTTTATGACAAAACGCCGGAAGCAGAGAACATCTTTAGGTGGACAATCCCTGAATCTGCATTGACGAATTATAACGCTGCTAACTGTCAGGGCTATGATACAAGTACAGGCAATATCACAGGCACGATTACGGTTAAGAATAAAGCCGCAACCCCTGTCGCCATCACCGGAACAGACAGCAGTATAACATATACAGGTGAAACCGTTGATGTATCACAGTATTTTAGCATCGACAATAATGCAGGAGCTGCAACGTATACACTTGTTACTGGAACGAATGGCGGAACCGGAAAAGGCACGCTTTCGGGTACAACACTTACCGTAACCCAGACAGGAACCTTTAAGATTAAGGTAAGTACTGTAGCAAACGGAATCTTTGCGGCAGGAGAGAAAACAGTTACTCTTACGGTAGATAACGGAACCATCCTGTATACGGCAACGGATTACAGCACAACCTATGACGGACAGCCACACAGCATCAGCGTGAGCGTGACCAATCCTGAAGGAGCAGCCGTAACCTATAGCACCGATGGCATAACCTACGGCAGTGATAATCCTTCTTTTAGCAATGAAGGTACGTATACCGTATACTATCGGATTACGAAGGATAACTATACTACCGTTGAGGGTTCAAAGACAGTAACCATAAATAAAAAGCCTGTTACCATAACAGCACAGGAACAGGATATTGTCTGGGGTAAAGATATTAACCAAAGTCTGTATACCGTATCAGAGGATGGACTCATTACAGGTGACAGCATTAAAGAAATAACCCTTACACCAAGCACAACAGATCGTACAGAGAATGGAACAATCTCCGTAAGTGGTGTGAAGATTGAAAGTGCTGCAGGTGTGGATGTGACAGCCAACTATGATATCACAATGGCTAATGGTAATTTGAAGATTACCCACAATACAGCCCTTGCTCCTGAGCGGATTGAAGCATCAAAGACAAAGACCACGTATACAGCAGGCGATACCCTGAATGTGGATGACCTTGCAGTCACTGTGTACTATGCAGACGGATACAGTGAACCTGTGCAGGATTATACAACCAATGTATTCGCAATAGATATGTCAGCGGATGGAGATAAGATACTGACAGTATCATATACTAAGAATGGCGTAACAAAGACAAAGGATATTACCATAAAGGTAAATGCAGCTCCGACATCTTATAAAATTATATCCGGTGCAGACAGTGAGTGGAAGCAGAATACAGACGAAACCATCACTATCATAGGAAATGGAGAATTTTCTAAATTTGAAAGCGTAAAAGTAGATGGAGGCATAATTGATGCAAAGAACTACACCGCAAAAGAAGGTTCAACGATTATTATCTTAAAGGCAGATTACCTGAAAACACTTTCTGTCGGAACACATTCATTTGAAATTGTATGGGTAGATGGCTCCGCAGTTACAAGCTTTAAGGTAAGCAAGAATACATCAGATAATGAAGGTAGTAAAGACAACAGCAATGATAATCCAAATAGTAATCCAGTAGATGTACCTGATGACAAGAAAACTAATGGCAGTGACAGTGAAAATAATGCAGATGACAGCCTGCAGATAACAGCACCTCAGACTGGCGATAACAGCCATCCAATGCTCTGGGTGACATTATTAGCTGCTTCACTTGCCAGTCTGCCTGCATTGTTAAGTGTACGCAGAAAAAAAGATGATGAATAATATGCAGCGTTAAGACTTACGGCATGTAATTTCATAAAAGGGATAACCGGGTTGTGCTCGGTTATCCCTTTTAAGATGGAAGCATTTCAATCAGTTTACCATGCTAGTTTTATTTTGTGTTATACTGCTTTATAAGATTTTATTTCCCTTATTATTTCCCTTATCAGAGTTTGTAAACTCGTATGGGACGATATAACACAAGGGAAAGTCTAAGGGGAGGTTCACCTGCGATAAACTTTGTGTTTTCAAGGGCTTGAGAGATATTTGATAACAAAATATAACAGTTATTATTTGCACATGGCTATGCGAGTTTTATTGTGAATAATGCATTAGTCTGTGATGAGGAAAAGGTTAAGGCACAACTTGATCAGCCGGAAGAGAGATGATGTAAAAATAATGTAAAGTAAATATAATAAGGTAGTGTCAAATAAGTTATGAAAAAAATAAGCCAAAAAAAAGCTCAAGTGAACTTTGAAAATTGCAGATATTTAATCTTTTAATGAGTGACGCCACCCTTGACAGCACAACAAAAACTGCTGTAACGCGATTGCCGACGGTGAAGATGAAGAGTACAGTTAGTTCTTTTTCCGTCGCTCACAGCAGTGTAGCAGTTTTGTTTGAACCATCAAGGGCATAGCCAGAATCAAAGATTCTGGTGGCTGTTTATTATGCCTCGGGTTCAGAATCTAAGAACAGTTAGAGCCTTCGGCTTTTTGTAGATTTAGTATTGTCTGCTGTCCAAGATAGATAAGCAACTGCCATTTACCGGGCATATTGTTAGCATTGGACAGTTCGTTAACTTTATTGAGAACTTTGTATTTATTGTGTTTGTGAGGCCTTAAAAAGTTATAGTAGGCAACCCAGAGAGCAAGGTCGTAGTTGGCACCGTCGATGTTATCAAATCCGTTAGTAGTTCTGTAAGATGCTTTGTATGTACGATTTAGTCGTTCAATCATCTGCTTAAAGGGACGGAATTCGGTTGAGACTTCATCGTCGTTGGTAAGTCCAATTACTCGGGTAATATCAAAGTTAATTTTACCTTTTGATTCACGGAAAAACTGTTGTGCAGCAAGAGGATATGCACTGTATCCATCAGCAATAAATTTAAAGTCTTTTGGTATTTCTTTCAGATGTTTAAATGCCATACGCATTGCAAGGATGCAGGGACCAACACCCCCGATTATTAGATACCTGATAGCCAATGATGGAACGTTTGGCGGCATCCATAATGAACCAGATGTAGGACTTTATGCCACGGATTTTGATGTATGTTTCATCTGCTGTAAATGTTTTATCAACACCATAATCATAGTTGTCAACAAAAGGCTTAACGCATATAGCTGCAGTTTTGCAATAGTTGGCAATGGTCTGATGTGAAATGTTGATGTTGTAAAGGTCTTTTAAAGCCTGTTTTGTCTTGCGAAGAGATAATCCAAGATTAACATGCAGTGTAAGACAAAGAGACATTATGTGTGAATCAAACTTGTTGAATTTTAGAGAAGAAGCATTTTTAGGCAGAGAGTTTAAATCAATCTTAAAGAAATCTATCGTGAATTCGCGATAGATGTAATGGAGTTTGTATTTGTTTTTGCCATATTCTTCTTTCAGATGCTCTTTATCAACCTTCTTAAGATTGTGGATATAGTAAGGGCACTTGGGATTAACACATTTATGGATAATAAAGTGTTTACGGTCTTTCTTGCGAACCAGTGTATGAGAGCAATGAGGGCATCTCAAAACAGAAGTTTTTGAAAAACGACTTTTATCAGATGGTGCAAAACGATTCTGGCATATCTTACAAAGAAGCTGGCTTTTCTTTTTGCCATCATTCCATATAAGATATTGGAATGGAGCATTGCAAAGGTAAAAGTTGCAGTCCTCTGGAATATCACATTCACCACGACGAAAGACGGGTTTGATGGTTTTGTTATAGCGTTGTTTGTAGTAGGAAATGAGGTCAGTCCATTCACAATCCTGCTTGAAGGATATGATTTTGGGAAGTTCATCAATTTTAAACTTCTGATATTTTGGAGAATGGGAATCATCAAAAGCCCACTGCTTAAGAGAAATGTATCTGCAGATAAAGTTTAATAACTGACCAATAATTTTATTTTGGTATTTGATGTAATGTAATAAGTATAGTATAATGTCCATTAGCATTTATCCTTTCTGGTATTATGGATTTTTGAACGATGACATTATATCAAAAAAGGGAGGTAAATGCTCTTTTTATTTGCAAACTCCCTAAAATAAAGGTTTTTAATAAAAAATAAGGTAGTAAATTTGACACTACCATATGTGAAATGGAGGAATTGTTATGCCAAACATTAAACCAGTATCGGATCTTAGAAATTATACAGAAGTATTAAAGGAAGTTGATGTGTCTAATAGAGTATATTTAACACGTAATGGACACGGCCAGTATGGAATCCTCACAATGGCAGAGATTGATGAGCTTGATAGATATCGAGCTGCATATACATTGTCTTCAAAACTGAAAAGCTCTGAGGAGCGTGCGAATAAAGAGGGATGGATTTCAGCAGATGATTTAGAAAAAGAACTGGTGGTATAGAATTTGAAGAGATTAGAATACTCACCGGATGCGGCGCAGAAATTGCGTAATATCAAACGTGATGTAACGGTAAATTATGACGCAGATGTAGCAAAACGTGTTGTGTCAAATATGACGCAGACGATTCGACGGTTACAGAGATTTGAACAGTCTGGAATATCAGTAGAAAAGGCAATAGGTGTACCATGTGATTATCTGATGGTATATACAGAACATTATTTGGAATACGAACAACATCTCAGGAGACAGAAGATTACTGGGATGAAGATTAGAATGATTGATGTTGAAAATTATGTAAAACAGAGTGTCTAATGGTGTATAGATGAATATAGAGTGATAAGTTGCTGAAGATAATGCGTATATGGAAGTGGTAAGTATACTGTTGAAAAATTAATCCTAGATTATTAGAAGAAAGAGCAGTAAGGATAGATGGATACAGCGGTTTCCTTTTTCTGGATGAGAAGGGAATGCCGTTTGTGGCAATGCATTGGCAGCATCGATTCAATCATATGGTTGGCCAATACAATGATATTTACCGGGTGCAAATGCAATATCACGCCGCATATATGCAGGCATACCTACTGCAGTAATATGGCGAAAGCTGGTATGAATTCGAAGACACTGCAATACTTGATGGGACATAGTGATATAGGTGTTACGCTTAACACATACACCTATTTGGGATTGGAAGATGCCGAAGATGAATTGAAGCACCTGGAATATTTGAAGAAGGCAAGGAATGAGCTTGATAAGACAGAAGGAAAGTGGAATGTAACGCAGAAAATGTTTAAGGCGATTTGACAGGAATCAAGTTGCCGAAATTGTGATTTTGTAGTAGAATAGGCAATAACAGAGTTGCCAGAAACAATATTGTATTTGGAACCAAGCCGGGCGATTATGCCTGGCTTATTTACTTTATAATAGAAAGAAGGTATATGAATATGTGGTATGAATGGTTTTTTGATGGAATTGGATCTACCATAGTATCGCTTGTTCTAGGTGCGATTATAGGAGGATTCACTGGCTATAAAGTAGGAATTCATCATACAGTAAAACTTAATCAAAAAGCAGAAAATTCGGCAGAGCAGAAACAAATAATTAAAATGGCAGAAACATTTGACAGTACAGAATCAAATCACAATACAAATGTAATTATGAAACAAAAAGCAAAGAATAACGCAAAACAAACACAGATAGGTGGTATTGGGAATGGAAGAGATTAATCAGGTACAAAAAGCTGGAAAAGAAGCACAACAGTATCAAATTGGTAATATAACTATAAATTCAGGTATAACCGAAGAAAGAGCAAGAGCTGTTTTTGATGAAATGATTCCGCAGGCATTAGCAAATTATACGCAGGAAGCGTACAAGACTGCTAATGAAAGGGTAAACAAGTTAGAAGAAAGAATAATGCCTCGTTTAGAAAAAGTGGAGGGATTGTTACCTTCTTTTGCAGATCCAGCATTTCATGTATTACTCAGGAAGGCACAGAATAAGGCGGCAGTCACTGAACGAGAGAGTGATTATGACTTGTTGACAGAATTGTTGATATGTCATGTTCAAAAAGGAAATGACAGAAAAAAGCGAGTCGGAATAGATAAAGCAATAGAGATTATTGATTTTATAGATAATGATGCATTATGTGCTTTAACAATAGCATTTGTTACAAGAGCTTTTTTGCCTGTAACCGGAAACGTAGAAATGGGTATAAGCATATTAAATCAGATGTATCAAGAACTTATTTATGAAAAATTACCAGTAGGAGATTCTTGGATGGATCATTTAGATATCCTGGGAACAATCAGGATTACTCCATTTAGTAGTGTAAATAAAATAGAAGAAATCATTGCTAATAGTTTAGATGGATATGTAGCTGTTGGAATAAAGAGAGATTCTGCTGATTATTTTAAAGCTACTCAATTACTTCAAACGGTTGGCTTGAGTAATAATATTTTAGTGGCGAATGAATTTTTGCAAGATTACGTAAAGTTAGAAATACGAAATGTAGATGCAATCAGTCAATTATCTATCATTAACGACAAGATATCGAGACCGATAAATCAAAAAGAAGTTGATATATTGAAAGAAATTGTAAAATTATATGATGATAACAGTGAATTAAAAACTAAAGTCAAAGAGAAATTCTTTTTACGGTTCGATTCATATGATTCCTTAAAAAAATTACATGAATGGTGGAATTCAATAGAGGGTTCTTTTTCTATTACTGAGGTTGGAAGAATCATTGCATATATTAATGCAAAAAGATGTATTCCTGAATTACCAGACATTCTAGCGTAGTAACCACCCACCATTTTTACTACGTTCCTACTACGATAGAGGTTCACACCTTACGATATCTTGTCAGTTTTTGCATTTTTGACCGAAATCTGTACAAGAAATAAAAGAAAATTTAAGAGTGCAAACCAGGGCAAAAGCTTGGTAAACTGCGCTATTTAGGAGGTACTATGAAAAAAATACGTGTTCTCATGGTTTGCCACGGCAATATCTGTCGTTCACCAATATCAGAATTTGTCCTCAAGGATATGGTAGAAAAACGTGGCATACAAGAACAATTTGAAATAGCATCGGCGGCAACATCCACCGAAGAAATTTGGAATGGAAGAGGTAATCCTATTTATCCGCCAGCACAGGCAGAGCTTAAGAAACATAATATTGGCAACACTCCATATACCAACTTTGCAAATAAGAGAGCAAGACAGGTAAGAAAGGAAGATTATCAATACTATGATTACTTGCTTTGTGCAGATTCGGCGAATATAAGAAATACGATTTGTATTACCGGAGAAGATACGGAAAATAAGATTCAATTACTATTAGATTATTCGTTTAATCCTAAGAGGCGAGGCCAGTCAATAACTGATCCATGGTACAGTAACCGGTTTGATGAGACCTATAGAGATGTATATGATGGATGTGAGGGCTTTTTGAAATATTTAGAAGATAAAAATATGATATAATCATATTAATAATAGATACATTTATTGATTTTTATCAATTGGTTTATTAGTTTTGAAACAAAAGTGGGTAGCATTTATGTCAAGGAGAAAATATATGAGAAAGGTACTTAAAATAGAGCTTATAATAGTTGTTGTAGTAATAATTATAGCAATTTTACATCCTGTTGTATCGAATAATATTAAATACTCAAAGGCAGAGAAGCTGATGGAAAAGGGAAATTATTCAGAAGCAAATGACATATTATTTGATTTAGAATTAGACGAATTTCGAGAAAGTGAGAAGTTGCGGGAAATATGTAATGCACATATTTTATATGGCAGGGGTGAGATTGATATGGCAAAATATTATATGAGTAATGTTAATTTGAATATCTTATCTAAAAAGCAGAGACGTATTGAGAAAGAATTTATTGAACAGATAGATTCAGAAGTTGATGATTACGTAGAAGAAAAGGATAAAGAAAAAAGAAAATATGAAAATAAGGTGAAAAATGGTGTTCCATTTGTAGGAATGTATGAAAAAGATATAGATAATACGAAATTAGGAACGCATACAAGTGTTGAAAATCAATATCTGAATAGTCAGAATAAAAAGTATAAAAAGATAGTTTATGCAAAGAATTATTATTTTAAAGATGGTGATTTTATAATTTTCAGTGCAAAATGCGTAAATGGTATGGTAACGTGGGTAACGGATAATAGAGAAAAGTACGATGAATATTTAAAAGCAAAGAAAAATGCAAATAAGAATTATCATTCAGGCAGTTATAATCCATATGATTCAATGGATGATTATGATGATCCGGAGGACTACTATTATGACAATATGGATGAATATGATGATTATGGCGATGCAGAAGATGACTGGGATGATTATATGGATGAAAAAGATTGACAAAAATGAAAGAATTATAAAAAATATGTCATAAATATAGTATTTACTGCATAAATTATAATTAAAAAAAATTTAAAATAGGAGGTTTTAATTATGAAATCAAAATATTTAGACAAGCCATTCGATAATTTTGAACAAGATTTTGCAGATAAGAATTATTATTTAATGGATAAATATTTGAATTCCAGAAAGTTGAAAGATAAGGACGAGATGAGATCGGCATTAGGTGAATATTATATGTTGGCAGTAAGAAAATATCTTAAAAATGAAAAATTAAGGAAAAAATATAATTTTGAAGCAATATGTATAATGACACTTAAAATGGGCGAAAGTAATTATTGGAGAGCATTAAATCGTAAGAAAAGATGTCCGATAGGTGGTATTATAAGTTATGATGATTTTAGGACATCTTATACGGAAGATAATAATTGCAATATAGTTCTAGAGTGTAATATTTACATAGAATTTGTAGACAATTATGCAATTAATATGGCTATGGCTGAAGCTATATACAATGAATTATCAACTGTAGAGCAGAAAATTTTTCTATATCGTTTTAATAGATGGAGCGATAGTGAGATTAGAAAAGAACTAAATATAAGTGAATATAGATATGACAAATATTTAAAGGAAATAAAGAAAAAGGTAAAGAGAATAATTAAAGAATGATAAAGTGTTTAAGAGTAGTCATATAAACTGTGTATACATAAATTAAGTGAATATATTTATATAAGTATATTAGAAAATAGCTTCTAAAATAATTTGATTTAGCTTATTCTAAAATGATTTTAATATACTTTGTTACACAATCTTCTATTTGAATTTATTTATAATAGGGTTAACTATTCTATCCATCTGTACGATAAATATATTAGAAGGTTGAGTTCAGAATCAGCCAAAACAATTGAATATATAATGAAAAGGAATTTATTAATGATTCAAATGGATGATGCTTTCTTTCTTTATTATTTAATTTATTTATTTACACATTCAAGGAGGAATGAAAAATGAGTAATATATTTACAGATTCAAATGTATCAACAATAGCTAATGGAGTAGCAGCATATTCAAATATGAATAATAAAGGAGCTGCTAATAAGTCAGCAAAGATGAGTAATAATAGTAGTGTTAATGACAGTGCATCGACTGCTGAAACAAGTGCATCAGATACAGTTAAGAAGACTAAAGTAAGTGGAAAGACAATAGGCACGCCTGAATTATCTGAAAAAGCGGCAAAATATTATGAGACACTTAAGAAGAAATATTCTAATATGGATTTTATCTTAGTAAGTGCTGATATGAAAGAGCAGGCTAAGAGCCAGGCAGGAAGTTATGCTAATGCAAATAAGATGGTCGTGCTAATTGATGAAGAGAAGATAGAGAGAATGGCTGAGGACGAGAAGTTCCGTAAGCAGTATGAGGGCATCATTGCAAATGCAGCAAGTGGCATTTCACAACTCGGAAGTAAGATAGCAGGCAGTGGAGCAAGTGTAAAAGGCTATGGTATGCAGGTTAATGATAATGGAACAGCCTCATATTTTGCAGTTCTTGAGAAATCAAGTGAAGCACAGAAAGAGCGTATTGCTAAGAAATCAGCAGAGAATAAGGCTAAGAAGAAAGAAGAGCAGAAAAAGGCTGATAAGGCAGCAAAGCAGGAAAGATTAGAAAAGAGTCGTGAAAATAATGCAGCAAAGAATTCATCAGGAGTTGATTCAGATGATATAAATGTGAGCGGGGATTCTGATACAATTACTATTACGGCATCATCTATTGACGAGCTTTTGAGAAAGATAGATGATTATAACCAGCTTTATAAGAGTGATAATGTAAGAACTGATGCAGAGAAGAAAGTCGGTCAGAGATTTGACTATTCTATTTAACTGTACAGCTAATCATTTGAAAATTTGGAGATTTACAAATGAATAATTCGGCTAATTTAGATTTGACTGAGGGAAAGATTACAACTAAGTTATGGCATTTGTGATACCTTTAATGCTTGGAAATGTGTTGCAGCAGCTCTACAATCTGGTTGATACATGGGTTGTTGGAAAATATATCGGCGAAAATGCTTTAGCGGCAGTAGGGTCATCATATACTTTGATGACCTTTTTGATGTCCATAATAATAGGCTTGTGTCTTGGAAGCAGTTCATTTATTTAAATGGCATTTGGAAAAAGAAGAGAAGATTTGATAAGAAATGGAATATACACATCATTTGTAACAATTGCGACATTGACAGGTATATTAATGCTTATATCATATTGTGGAATAAATGAAATTTTTAATATAATGAATGTTCCTGATAATGTGAAAAGTGGAATGAAGATATATATGCTATATTGTCTTGCGTGTTTTGCAAGGCCGCTTATGGCAATATTTGTAAATGCATTTAAGACAAATATTATAAATATCGGGGTACACTATTTAAGGATAGAGGGTGCATTTTATATAGGAATTGGCATTTTATTTATGCTATATGGTTATTACCGCGCAGTTAACAGCCCGATGGTTTCAGTAATATTAACAGTTATTTCACTTGGAACAAGAGTGATTTTAGCATATGTATTGTCGGGAATTTCATTTATCGGAGTTACAGGTATATGGGCAGCCATACCGATTGGCTGGTTTTTAGCAGATTTTACAGGAATAATAATATATTTATATGATGCCAGGGTCAAAAGGTCTAAAAAAATATGAGCATGCGTATAGGTGAGTGAAAGACCTTTGAAACCGCTACAATATGAGCATAATTATGGAGGAATTTATATGTGTACAGCAGCAACTTATAAGACAAAAGATTTTTATTTTGGAAGAACTTTAGATTATGAATTTTCCTATGGAGACGAGATAACGGTCACACCGAGAAATTATGTATTTAATTTCAGACATATGGGTGAGTTAAAGACTCATTATGCAATGGTTGGAATGGCACACGTTGCAGATGAGTATCCTCTTTATTACGATGCATTTAATGAAAAGGGCTTATGTATGGCGGGACTTAATTTCGTTGGAAATGCAGTCTACGAAGAGATTGATGATTCGAGAGAGAACGTGGCCCAGTTTGAATTTATTCCATGGATATTAAGTAAATGTGCGACTGTAAATGAGGCACGTAAGTTATTAGATAAAATGAATCTTGTAGGAACGCAGTTTAATGAAGTATTTGCGGCAGCACAGCTACACTGGATTATAGCCGACGAAAATGAGGCGATAACGGTTGAATGTGTTAAGGAAGGCTTGAAAATATATGATAATAAAGCGGGTGTTCTTACGAATAACCCACCATTTCCACAGCAGATGTTTCTATTGAATCAATATATGAGTTTATCATCAAAGCAGCCAGACAATACATTTTCGAAAGTGCTTGATTTACAGCAATATAGCAGAGGAATGGGAGCAATCGGGCTTCCGGGAGATTTATCATCGACATCGAGATTTGCAAGGGTTGCATTTACAAAATTGAATTCGATTTCAAGTGATTCAGAGGAGGAAAGCGTAAGCCAGTTCTTCCATATATTAGGTTCCGTTGACCAGCAAAGAGGGTGCTGTGAAGTGGCAGATGGCAAATATGAGATAACCTTATATACATCATGCTGTAATGCAAATAAGGGTATCTATTACTACACATCATATGATAACAGCCAGATTTCAGCAGTAGATATGAATAGAGAGAATTTAGACGGAAGTAATCTTATTAAATATCCTTTACTTACAAAAGGACAGATTATGTGGCAGAATTAATGATATATGAATTGCACATTTGGTAAAAATGTGCAATTTTTTTTCTTTAAATTACCTGATTTTTTATTTGCGGATAGAAGCATAGAGTGATATTATTATAACTAAAGTTAGAGAAAACTAACTAAAATATGACATATATAACTCGATAAGATATGAGGATTGTGACATATGAGATTCAGATGCCATTGATTTATATGTTGAAATAAAAAGATAAAGGAGATTTAAAGATGTTTATTGATATTAAAGGAGCCAGAAAACAGTATGGTAGTGGGGAAACACTGGTAAATGCATTAGACGGAGTGGACATATCATTAGATGAGGGAAAGATTTATGTAATTCTTGGACCATCGGGTTCAGGAAAGAGTACCCTGTTAAATATGATAGGAGGACTTGATTCCTTAGATTCAGGAACAATTACAATTTCAGGTAGAAATATAAGTAACGCCAATAAGAAAGATTTGACAGAATACAGAAGAGAGGATATTGGTTTTGTGTTCCAGTTCTATAATCTCATTCCTGATTTAACAGTTCAGGAGAATATAGAGGTGGTTTCAGATATTTCTAAGAATCCTATGGATATTGATGAGGTATTAGAAGCGCTTGACATCAGCAAATACCGTAGACGTTTTCCTAAGGAATTATCAGGAGGACAGCAGCAAAGAGTGGCAATTGCGAGAGCGCTTATTAAGAATCCTAAATTACTTCTTTGTGATGAATTGACAGGTGCGCTTGATTCTAAATCATCACGTAGTGTACTTAAATTCATTGAGAAAGTTAATGAGCGGTTTAAAACTACTATAATCATTATTACACATAATGAGGCAATAGCTGATATGGCGAATAAGGTAATCAGAATTAAGGACGGTCGTATTGATTTGTGCAAGGAAAATGCAACGAAGAAAAAGGCAGACGGATTGGAGTTGTAAATTATGACATTAAATAAGAGATACATAAGAAATATTAAAGACAATCTTTCGTTCTATATTGCATCAATTGTACTTACTGCAGTTGCCCTTTTGATGTTTTTCCTCTTTTATATAGCAGGAACAGGAATTAAAGATTATGGTGACAAATTCTTTGACAGGAATAAATTAGAAGATGCGACATTTACTACATATTTAGAGATTCCTGATGAAGAAATAGAGAAGTTAGAAGATAAATATAACATTACATTTGAGAAAGAACATTATGTAAATATCAGTGAAGATGATTATAAAGTAAGAGTATTTAAAGCTAGTCATAAGATTGATTTGTATGAAGTAATTGACGGAAAAGATATTGAAAATGATGATGAAATAGTTATATCCAGAGGTTATGCACAGAATATGAATGTGAAATTAGGTGACAGCATAGAAATTGCAGGTAAGAGTTACAAAGTCACAGGCTTCTTCTTGAGACCGGATTATCTGTATATGCTTGAAAATGCAGATGACACCTATAAGAATATTACATCATTTTTCTTAGCATATATGACCGATGATGCTTATGATGCACTTGGTTCTAATGCGTGTCAGTACAAAGTTATCTATAATAAGAATAGTGACAGTACAGCATTTAGAAAATATATTAATGATGAATATAAAGTAAATTCATATTTATCAAAAGATGATAATGAGAGAATTACAATGGTAGATGACCAGGCTGTAATGTTTATTGTTATGGCATATGTATTCTTAGTAACACTTCCACTTATTACTGTTGCACTCATTTCGATTATAATTGGCAGAAAAGTTAAGAATGAACAGAAAATGATAGGTACTCTTACAGCACTTGGATATAAGAAGAGCCAGTTAGTAAGACATTATGCTATACTTGCCGTGATTCCGGGAGTTGCTGGTGGAATACTTGTAACAATAATAACTAAGATATTACAGCAGCCATATGGTGAACTTGGGCTTGCGGATTACGAGCCTATGCCTGTTAAATTCCGTTTGCCAATATTTGCAGCTATTCTTGGTATAGTAATTCCTACATTATTATATGCATTAGCAGCAATTAAGAAAGTAAATAAGTTGTTAAAGAAAGATACAGTTACCTTACTTAACGGAAATGCTGATGAATCAAAGAAAACTAAAAGAGTTATGGTTAATTCTAAAAGCAAGGTTAAGAATAAATTCGCAGTAAGAAGTCTGATTGGCAATCCTGGAAGAACATTTGTCGTATTTTTAGGTGCTGCACTTGGTGCATTTATTATTACAATTGGATTCACATTTATTGATACTTTTAATGATATTGCGGATAATGGAATGGGTAATATAGGAACATTCAAATATGAATATATCCTCAATTCGCTTGAAACAAAAGAATATGATGATGCAGAGAAACTTATTGTTGGAAATTATGAATATAAAGATGCAACATTTAGCTTAATGGGTGCTGATTCAGATGTTTCACTTATGAATACGAATACTAAAGATGGTAAAAAGGCTGACCTTGATAAAGGCTTCTATATCAGTAATGTAATGGCTTATGCTTATAAAATAAAAGCAGGCGATACGGTAAAATTTAAAAATCCTTATACAATGGAAGAATATTCAGTTGTGATTGAGGGTATTATTGATAATGACAGCCAGAAATTAATACTTGGAAGAAATGACAAAGTAAGAGAAATTATGGGAATAGAAGATGATGTGTATAACTGCCTCTTATCTAAAGAAAAATTAGATATTGGTGACAAGGTTTCTAAGACAATCACATCAGATGATATAAAAGAACAGATGCAGACAGTTATGGACGAAATGGGAAGTATTATATATGCACTTATCATAATCGGTGCTATAATATGTGTATCAGCATTATATGTATCTGTTAATATGTTATTGACTGAGAACCGCCATAACATATCTATGCTTAAGGTATTAGGACTTACTGACAAAGAGATAAACAGAATGGTAATAAATGTTAATCATTTTATTATTCCATTTTCAATTGCAGTTGGTATGGGATTAGGATATCTTGCAATGGTTATTGTGTTCAGAGTATTTTCACAGCTTGAGGGCAATTACTATAAGTCTACATTTAGTTTTGGAAACTTTATTCTTACAATTGTAATTGTAACATTGTGCTATGTAGTTTCACTTATATTAGTACGACGTAAAGTAAATAAGGTAAATATGGTGGAAAGTCTTAAGGATAACAGAGAATAAAAATACCTGGAGGCAGAAAAAGTGATTAAAGGATTTGCGCACATAGCTTTATACACAGAGAAATTCAAAGAGACAATTAATTTCTATAAGGAAATATTCGATGCAAAGGAAATGGGATATTTTAAGACTAAGACTGATGCCTGCTGGTTGTCGGTAGGTGACGATATTTTGGAAATATTTAATGAAGAGAGTCTTGGAGACGGTGCTTTTAAACATATTGCAATTGAATGTGATAATGTAGATAATTTATTCGAAAAGGCGCTTAAATGTGGAGCAGCACCACATGTCTATCCTAAAGATATTGCTCTTGCACTTAATGATAAGGTAGAAGCAAGGATAGCTTTTATCAAAGGAATTAATGGTGAACAGATAGAATTATTTGAAAGAAAATGATAAAACCTCTCATATAGAATGCTTGTTATTTAGGCAATAATAAGATATAATACATAACGAGTTAGACATAACTAACTTGTGTGTAAATCATAAAGGACTCCCTATAAACAAAACTGCTGAATTTGTTTACCGGAAAACTTCATTTTCCGGAGGGAGAACCTTGAATTGCTGAAAGGAGAGCGAAAGCCATGAATTATTTAGAAATTGAAAAAGTAATAGGAAGAGAGATATTAGATTCGCGTGGAAATCCAACAGTAGAAGCTGAAGTAGTATTAGCAGACGGAACAGTTGGAAGAGGAGCAGCACCAAGTGGAGCTTCTACAGGCGAATTTGAAGCACTTGAACTTCGCGACGGAGTGAAAGATAGATATTTAGGAAAAGGTGTTGAAAAAGCAGTAGAAAATATCAACACAATTATTAATGATACATTAGCTGGAATGGATGCATCTGACATTTATGCAGTAGACAAAGCTATGATAGATGCAGACGGAACAAAGGACAAGTCTAAATTAGGAGCAAATGCAATTCTTGCAGTATCTATCGCATGTGCAAGAGCAGCATCAATATCACTTGATATTCCTCTTTATCGTTTCCTTGGTGGCATCAGTGGTAACAGGTTGCCGGTTCCTATGATGAATATTATTAATGGCGGATGTCATGCATTATCATCAGGATTAGATGTTCAGGAATTTATGATTATGCCTGTTGGTGCACCATCATTCAAAGAATGCTTAAGATGGTGTTCGGAAGTATTCCATGCACTTGCATCTATTCTTAAAGAAAGAGGACTTGCTACATCAGTTGGTGATGAGGGTGGTTTCGCTCCGGCATTAAAATCTGATGAAGAAGCAATCGAAACAATCTTAGAGGCTGTTAAGAAAGCAGGTTATGAACCTGAGAAAGACTTTATGATTGCTATGGATGCAGCATCCTCAGAATGGAAAACAGGAAAGAAAGGCGAATACAAATTACCTAAAGCCGGAACAGTATTCACATCTGACGATTTAATTGAACATTGGAAGAATCTTGTTGAGAAATATCCAATCATCTCAATTGAAGATGCATTAGATGAAGAAGACTGGGAAGGATGGCAGAAGCTTACAAAAGAACTTGGAGACAAAGTTCAGTTAGTAGGTGATGACTTATTCGTTACAAATACAGAGAGATTATCTAAGGGTATCAAACTTGGTTGTGGTAACTCTATATTAATCAAATTAAATCAGATTGGTTCAATCTCAGAAACACTTGAAGCCATTAAGATGGCACATAAGGCAGGTTATACAGCTATAAGCTCACACCGTTCAGGTGAAACAGCAGATACAACAATTGCTGATTTAGCAGTTGCCCTTAACACATGCCAGATTAAGACAGGTGCGCCAAGCCGTTCAGAACGTGTAGCTAAGTACAACCAGTTACTCAGAATCGAAGAAGAATTAGGCGATAGCGCGGTTTATCCTGGAATCAACGCATTCAATGTTGTTAAATAATAATATAAAATATATATAGTAAAGCAATAATAAAGCAATAAAGACCAGCTGGAATTACACCAACTGGTCTTTATTATTTACCAGGAAATTCCTGTTGAAATACACATTATATAATATTAGCAACCAAAACAATTACGGATATAGTTCCATAAATCGCTACAGTTTGAAATAAACTTAAAACACATTTTAATATCCTCCTTTATTTTTTATTGAATACTTTTATTTGTCTTAGCTAATGACAAATGAATCGTAACAATTTTGTAACATATTTGCAATATGATAGTATTGGAAGATAAGTCAGCAACTGGAAAATGATATATCTGTCTTAATCGTAAAAAAAATTTAATAGATTAATTGCATTGTCTATGATATAATCAACAGATAAGCAGATTGTGGATATTTTTGTGAAAGGAATATGGAAGATAATGCTTAACGAAGAAAAGATAAGACTTATGACGAAGTTAGCAATATATGAACAGGGAGAGGGCAAGGAATCAATTAAGAGCAACAAGTATTATAAGAAAGATTATGTTGGACTTAAAATGATTAATACAGCCATAACCATAACATTGGCATTTATGTTGTGCCTGATATTGTGGGTAATATATAAGGTGGATTTTTTTGCGAAGAACATAGTATCTATGAATTTATTTACACTTGGTAAGAAGATTCTTATTATATATGTTATAACATTTATTATATATATGCTTATTTCGTATGTGGTTTATTCTATAAAATACCTGAAGATGCATGATATGAATGTAGAATATTCAGAGAATTTAAAAGAATTATATATGGTTTACAAAAGAGAAGAAAAGAGTAAAAGCGAAACAAAATTAGGAGGAACAGACTCTGATGACAAAACTTTTGGTTTTTAAGGAAAAAATAAGAAAATTATATAGTTCACATTCAACGTATATATTGCCGGTTATAAGATTTGTATTGGCACTTACATATGTCTTGATGATTAATAATTATTTAGGTATTGGCGGGATACTAAATAACTCTGTGTTAGCTATAATTATAGCAGCTTGTTGTTCGTTGTTGCCAGTCAATGTAATAGTGTTTTTAATGTCATTACTGTTGATAGTGAATATATATAGAATAGCAGCAGAGATGGCATTAGTTGCATTAGTTATATACCTTATAATGTATATTGCTTATTTCAGATTTTCGGTTAGATATGGTTATGTATTACTCGTTATGCCAATAGTATTTTTATTAAGAATACCATATTTAATGCCACTTGTTATAGGAGTTGGATTATCTATGACAGCGATTGTACCTATGGTATTTGGTACAATAATATTTTTCATAATGAAATATGCAGGAAGTGAGGTTATAGCCGATGGAAGCAAGGCTTCAGGTGTAGATAAGGCAAGTTCATTTTTAAGAAATGTATTAGCTAATAAGGAAATGTTTGCTATAATTCTTGCATTTGTATTAGCAGCGCTTGTTGTATATGGGATTAAACGTTTATCTATAGACCATTCAATGCAGATAGGCATAATTGTTGGCGGAATTTTAGAATTAATTATAATTGTATGTGCAACATATATATTTGATATTGATGGTATATATCCTATATGGATGGTAGCTGTAATGGGGCTTCTGGCAATAGGAATATCCTATATATTACAGTACTTTGTACTTGCAGTAGATTATTCGGGAACAGAGTATATACAATTTGAAGATGACGATTATTACTATTATGTCAAGGCAGTACCTAAGATAAAAGTTACAGCATCAGATGTACAGGTAAAGCGTATAAATGTTAAGAAGATGAAATAATCAAAGGAATAAAATAATCTGAAAAATAAGATAATTAGAAAATAATCAGTAATACTTGAAGAAGAAAAATATAAAAAATTAAAGAAAAGAAATAATCGAAGTTTTGTGAGGAAGTGATTACGTGGAAGAAGTTATCCAGAATGTTGTGTCATTTGTTGAAAGATATATAACGATACCTAAAGTCGGTGTTACCGACATAGTTGAAATAGTAATCATAGCAGCTTTAATATATGAGATTATGATATGGATAAAGAATACAAGAGCCTGGACATTATTCAAGGGTATAGTTATTCTTATTGTATTTGTATTATTAGCAGCAATCTTTAATCTTAATACAATATTATGGATTGCAGATAAAACATTAAATGTTGGTATTATTGCGGCAATAATTGTATTTCAGCCTGAACTAAGAAGAGCCTTAGAACAGTTAGGAAGAAAGAATTTTATCAATAATATATTTACATTTGATGATTCGAAGAATACAAATGAGAGATTCAGTGACAGAACGATTACGGAATTAGTAAAAGCTACATATGAACTTGCAAAACACAAGACAGGAGCATTAATTGTAATAGAGAAAGAAATCAGTCTTACTGAATATGAGAGAACAGGAATTGCAATAGATTCAGAGATAAGTAACCAGCTTTTGATAAACATTTTTGAACATAATACACCACTACATGATGGTGCAGTTATTATAAGGGGAGACAGAATCGTAGCAGCCACATGTTATCTGCCATTATCGGATAATATGGAACTTAGCAAAGAACTTGGAACCAGACATAGAGCAGGTGTCGGTGTCAGTGAGACCACAGACAGTTTTACAATTATTGTTTCAGAGGAGACAGGTAAGGTTTCAGTGGCAGAAGGTGGAAAATTAATTAGAAATGTTGATGGTGAGAATCTTAAGAGCGAGCTTGTTGCATTACAGAATAAAACCGTAGATTCAAAGAGATTTAAAATATGGAAGGGAAGAAAACACAATGAAAAAGATATTAACGAATAATATTGCATACAAGTTATTATCATTATTTTTTGCTGTAATATTCTGGCTCATTGTGGTGAATATCGATGATCCGGAAGTTACAAGAACTATTCAGGGAATACCTGTAACAACATTAGATGAAGAAGTTATTACCGAGAAGAATCAGGTATATACTATTCTGTCAGGTAAAGAAGTGACAGTAACAATAAAAGGGCCAAGGTCAGAAGTAGATAAAATGAGCAAAGAGGATTTCGTAGCCGAAGCACCATTTAGTGAGAAATCGAATGTTGATGCGGTACCTATATATGTGAAATTTAGAAATTCTAAGTATGATAAAGACTGTGAAATATCGCAGAAGACTATGTCGATGAAGTTAGAGATTGAGAATATAGTAACGAAGACTTATGAGATAGAGATTAATCAGACAAGTGGACTCACGTCTTCATATTATCTGGGAAAGGAAAGCATTGAACCGTCATCAGTAACGGTTTCAGCACCGGAATCTGTGATTAACCAGATAAAACATGTGGGTGCAGATGTCGATTTATCAAGTCATACCGGAGATTTTACAACACAGCTTAATATAAAGTATTATACAGCGACAGGTACATTAGCAGATATGAAATCTAATGTTAAAACTGATACAGATACAGTTAATTATACAGCAAAGGTATATCCGGTGCGTGAAGTGCCACTTAAGTTTGGAACAACAGGTACGGTAGCTGATGGATATGAATTAGTTGAAGTTACTGGAGAAAAGAATACTCTTAAGATAGCAGGACCTGGAGCAGAACAGATAGAGAGCATAGTTTTTCCAGACGAATTAATTAATATCTCAGGTGCAAGTTCGGATATTTCAGTTTCGGTAGATGTTTCAGCACAGCTGCCAAGCGGTGTGTTCCTGTGTAGCGAAAATGATTCAACTATGAATGTAACAGCCAAAATAGAGAAACTTGTTACAAGCACATACAGAATACCAATAAGCGAGATTGATAAGAATAACATTCCAGATGGATATTCGGCAGAAATAGTTCAGTCGAGTATTAATATAACATTGTCAGGTTTACAGAAATATCATGATAGTTTTAATGTTAATAATTTAAATGCATATGTGGATTTGAAGAATACTGTAGAGGGAAATAATGAAGTAATTGTAAAATTCACATTACCTGAAGGATTACGTGTAGTTTCAGAAGTCAGAGTAAATGTTTTAATAACAAAAAATAACAGTAACAATAATGGTGAAACAACGACGGCATCTACTGGTAGTACTGAAAATACAAGTAATACCCAAGATATAAGTCAATAATAAAAAAGTGTAATATGCCTGTATAAAGCAGGCATATTATAACGTAGAAAGGTATGAGAAAAATGGTAAAACAAAAGGTGCGGGTTAAAGTTTTATCAGGAATTCATTTCAGACCGGCAGGCAAAATTACAGAAAAAGCACTACAATACGAGTCTGCTATTAAAGCGGTCAGGGAAGAGACAGAATCAAATGTTAAAAGCTTTCTGAATCTCCTGGCAGCATGTATAAAGTGTGGAGATGAAATAGAGATAAGATGTGAAGGTCCGGATGAGAAAGAAGCACTAGAAGAGATAGTGAAGATGTTTGAAGATACTAATCTTGGAAGGGAAGAAGGTCCGGGTTAATGCACATATGAATTTAAAATTTCTTATATAAATAAATTAATATAAGAAACTATTATAATAATAAATTAATTGAGCTGATAACTACAAACAGATGATTTATTAAAAATAAAAATATAGAAGGAGAGCGTTTTTTAGACGCGAAATTGAAAATGGGAAAATATTTTGGAACTGATGGATTCAGAGGCGAGGCAAATGTAGATTTAACAGTTGAACATGCTTTCAAGGTAGGAAGATATTTAGGCTGGTACTATTCAAAGGAACATAAAGCAAAAGTTGTAATAGGTAAAGATACAAGAAGAAGCAGCTATATGTTCGAGTACGCACTTGTAGCAGGACTTACTGCATCAGGTGCAGATGTGTATCTTTTACACGTAACTACTACACCTAGTGTATCGTATGTAGTAAGAACGGATGGCTTTGATTTAGGAATAATGATTTCAGCAAGTCATAATCCATATTATGATAATGGTATTAAGGTAATAAATGCACAGGGTAAGAAATTAGAAGCAGAAGTAGAAGAAAAAGTAGAAGAATATATAGATGGTAAAGCCGGTGAGATTCCATTTGCAAAGAGAGAGAATATTGGTAAAACAGTAGATTATGCAATAGGAAGAAACAGATATATAGGATATCTTATTTCAATAGCAACACGCTCATTTAAGGATAAGAGAGTTGGACTTGACTGTTCTAACGGAAGTGCATCAGCAATTGCAAAGAACGTATTTGATGCATTAGGTGCTAAGACATATGTTATTAATAATGAACCTGATGGAACTAATATTAACAGAGAATGTGGTTCGACACATATAGAATATTTACAGAAGTTTGTTAAAGATAATAACTTAGATGTCGGATTTGCTTATGATGGAGATGCAGACAGATGTATCGCTGTTGATGAGAACGGCGAGGTTGTAGATGGCGATAACATCTTATATGTATGTGGTGTGTACATGAAACATCATGGACAGTTAGAAAATGATACAATTGTTACGACCGTAATGTCTAATATAGGTCTCTATAAAGCACTTGACAAAGAAGGTATCAAATATGAAAAGACAGCAGTAGGAGACAAATATGTATGCGAGAATATGATGCAGAATGGGCATTGCCTGGGTGGTGAACAGTCAGGACATATAATATTTAGTAAACACGCTACAACCGGAGACGGAATACTTACATCATTAAAGATTATGGAGGCAATGTTAGAGAATAAGAACACACTTGGTAATCTTAGAAAAAATCTTAAGATTTATCCACAACTTTTGGTAAATGTTAAAGTTAAGGATAAAAACGAAGTAATGAATAATGCTGAACTGAATCAGTTGTCGGACAAAGTTTCGGAAGAACTTGGTAATCAGGGAAGACTGTTATTACGCCAGAGCGGAACAGAACCTTTAGTAAGAGTTATGGTTGAAGCTGAAACAGATGAAATTTGCAAAAAATATGTAGATATGGTTGTGGATAAGATTAATCAGATTAGCAAGTAAGATAAACTAAGTAAGCAGATAAGAATAAGTCAAATTAACAAATAACATTAATTAGATTATTAAGCAGAATAACATAAATCAGATTAGCAGGTAAGGAAAAGAAAATATGAAAAATAAAGATTTGTGTACTGTTGATGTGATAATACCAACATATAAACCAGATAAAAGGATATATAAGATAATTGAAAAATTAAATATTCAGCATCATAAAGTAAATAAAATTATTATTATGAATACTCAGACAGAAAAGCAATATATAGATGATAATATGATATCTGAGAAATATAGTAATGTAGAAGTATATAATGTGCCTAAGAAAGAATTTAATCATGGATTAACAAGAAATCTTGGAGTATCACATTCACAGGCAGATTATATAATATTTATGACACAGGATGCGATGCCTATGGACAAATATCTTATAGATGAACTCATAAGACCGTTTTCAGATGAAGATGTATATGTCACATATGCAAGACAGTTACCAAATAAGAATTGTAAGTATGTTGAGAAATATATAAGAAGCTTTAATTATCCGGATAAAGATATCGCAAAAAATAAAGAAGACATAGAGACTATGGGCGTTAAAGCATTTTTCTGTTCAGATGTATGTGCGGCATATTCGAGAAAACATTTTATTGAACTTGGAGAATTCGTTGAGACAGATTTTAATGAAGATACTTATTTTGCATATAAAGTATTAATGAATGATAAAAAGGTGTATTATGCTTCATGTGCGAGAGTATTGCATTCCCACAATTACACATATAGGGAACAGTTTAAGAGAAATTATGCGATAGGAAAGTCGCAGAAAGAATTCGCCTATGTATTTGAAAATGTCAAATCAGAATCCGAAGGAATAAGAATGGTTAAAAGTGCAATGAGTCATATACTCCGTCATGGTAAATGGTATATGATTCCTGATTTAATAATAAGTTCAGGGTTTAAATTATTAGGTTACAGAATGGGTAAGGCATTTGGAACCAAGAGTTCTGAGACTGTTAATGAAAATAATGAGTGATTAAGTTAAAGGGAAATACTTGTATTGACGAAAAGTTAGTGTTATAATCTTTCGAAAGTGTTAACATTAATCGAGAATTGTAACACACTAATATTTATAAAATAAAAAGGAATGATGTTAAATGGGACTAATAAGTATGAAAAAGTAAAAATTATTATCTTGAAAAAATACAGTGTGATTTATCGACTATCGACTCTGAAACTGACTAAAGAATGAATATATAGAAAATTTTATGCAGATTCAGAATGGAAAGGAAATAAAAATATGTTAAATTATAAGAAATATAAAAGAGTACCCGTAGTAAAAATGGAGACCAGAGAATGGCCTGATAAAGAGATACAGAAAGCACCAGCATGGTGTAGTGTGGATTTAAGAGATGGAAACCAGGCATTAATAGAGCCTATGGTTGTGGAAGAGAAGATAGAATTCTTTAATATGCTTGTTAAACTTGGATTTAAAGAGATAGAAGTAGGTTTTCCATCAGCTTCACAGATAGAATATGACTTTTTAAGACAATTAGTAGATAGAAACTTAATACCTGATGATGTAATGGTTCAGGTCCTTGTACAGTGTCGTGAACATCTTATTGCAAGAACATTTGAAGCATTAGATGGCATCAAACAGGCAGTAGTACATATATATAATTCAACATCTACACTTCAAAGAGATGTAGTATTTGGAATGAGTAAAGATGAGATTAAGCAGATAGCAATAGACGGAACAAAGCTTGTTAAAAAATATGCAGAAGAATTTCCAGGTAAGATTGTTCTTGAATATTCACCTGAAAGTTTCACAGGAACAGAGTTAGATTATGCTTTAGATGTATGTAATGCAGTCCAGGATGTGTGGCAGCCAACACCTGATAATAAGATTATCTTTAATTTACCAGCAACAGTAGAGATGACAACACCTAATGTCTATGCTGATCAGATTGAATGGATGAATAAACATTTTAAAGACAGAGACAGCATTATATTAAGTGTTCATCCTCATAATGACAGAGGAACGGGAATTGCAGCTACAGAATTAGCTTTACTTGCAGGTGCAGACAGAGTAGAGGGAACATTATTCGGAAATGGTGAGAGAACAGGTAACGTTGATGTGCTTACAATTGCATACAATATGTTCTCTCAGGGAATTAATCCAGAACTTAATTTAGAACATATCAATGAGATTATCGAAGTATATGAAAGGTGTTGTAAGATGCCTGTAGGCATGAGACATCCATATGCAGGTAAGCTTGTATTTACTGCGTTCTCAGGTTCACATCAGGATGCTATTAATAAAGGTATTCATGCTATGGCTAAGAGAAATGATGGAATATGGGAAGTTCCTTATCTTCCAATTGATCCTAGTGATGTCGGAAGAGAATATGAACCGATTGTAAGAATTAACAGCCAGTCAGGTAAAGGTGGTGTGGCATTTGTTATGGATACATATTTTGGATTCAAGCTTCCTAAAGGTATGCATAAGGAATTTGCCGATGTTATCCAGAAGATTGCAGAGGAACAGGGAGAAGTTTCACCAGATACGATTATGGATAAATTCACAGAAGAGTATCTTGTTGCCAAGACTGAAAAAGAATATCCATATGAATTTGAAAGTTGCCAGGTAGTAGATAATGGCACTAATAGTGCGTCAGTTAAACTCACATTTAAGTATAAAGGCGAAAAGAAATATGTAGAAGCTGAAGGTACGGGACCTATTGATGCTGTTCAGAAAGCAATTATGAAAGAAACAGGTGTAGACGTTAAACTTTTAGACTACACAGAGCATACATTAGGTGAGGGTTCTCACGCAAAAGCAGCAGCTTATATCCAGATGTTAGATAAGACTACTAAGAAGACAACATTTGGTGTAGGTGTAAGTTCTAATATTACAAGAGCCTCAATTAGAGCAATATTCAGTGCTTTAGACAGATTGGAAAAATAATCTTGAGATGGAGATTTCAGGTATAAACAATAGTTACTTGATTTTTAAATACATATACTGTAAAATGTGCAAGGTGCATAATTACAAAGAGAGGAAGATCGCAAGATATGAAACTAATTATTCAGATTCCATGTTATAATGAAGCGGAGACATTAGAAATTGCGTTGAATGAATTACCAAAACACATTGATGGCATTGATATAATTGAGTATTTAATTATCAATGACGGCAGTAAAGATAATACAATAGAAGTGGCACGCAACTGGGGTGTCAATTATGTTGTCGATTTAAAGAGAAATAAAGGACTTGCAAAAGGTTTTATGGCAGGTTTAGATGCCTGCCTTAGAAACGGAGCCGATATCATCGTAAACACGGATGCGGATAACCAGTATGTTGCAGATGATATAGAGAAACTTGTTCGTCCAATCATAGAGGGAAAGACAGATATTGTCATAGGAGAAAGACCTATTGATAAAACAGAACATTTCTCACCGATTAAGAAGAAGTTACAGCATTTTGGAAGTTATGTTGTAAGAAAGGCTTCTAACTCAGATATTCCTGATGCACCAAGTGGTTTCAGAGCATATAGCAGAGAAGCAGCAATGAGAATGAATGTTACTAATGAATACACATATACATTAGAGACAATTGTGCAGGCGGGAAGAAATAAGATTCCTCAGACATCAGTTCCTATAAGAACTAATGGCGAGTTAAGACCATCACGGCTTTTTAACAGTATGATGGGTTATGTTAAGAAATCAATGTTTACAATTCTAAAGGCATTTATGATGTATAAACCACTAAGATTCTTTACATGGCTGGCATTAATTCCGGGTATGATAGGACTTGGTATAGGTGTAAGATACATTATATTTATGTGTATGGGACAAGGTGGCGGTCATATTCAGTCACTAATTCTTGCAAGTACATTGATGCTTCTTGGTTTCTCAACTTATATTATGGGATTACAGGCAGATTTAATTGCATCAAACCGTAAGTTATTAGAAGATATTCAGTATCATGTCAGAAAATTAGATTATGATAAAGATTCAGAGAAAAACAAAAATAAAGATAATGAGTAACAAGAGAGTAGTTTTTAATCTCATTATCACTTAATATGGCAGTAAACAGATAGTCTTGAATAAATGGAGATTGTTATGATATCTTACAATAATAAAAATGTATTATTTATCACAACTAAGAATCTTGATTATTTACGAAATACCCAGGAAATCGAGATGATAAAGAAAGACGGAGGACAATTGACAGTTATTGGTTCATATTCAAAGAGCTACGTTAAAAGATTGCTTAGTGTTTACGCAAAGATATTAACTACGTCAATGAGAAAATTTGACGTAGTTTTTGTTGGGTTTGCACCACAATTGATATTTGCACCATTTAACTGGAAATTTAAGAAGAATACGGTAGTAATTGATTTCTTTATTTCTATGTATGATACTATTGTATTTGATAGAAAGAAGATTAAAGATGGAAGTTTATTTGCAAAACTTCTGAAGCATTATGATAAAAAGGCAATAAAGGCAGCCGATGAGATAATATGTGATACTAATGCACATGGCAGATATTTTGTTGAAGAGTTTGGTGCTAATAGAGATAAGATGCATACATTATATCTTGAAGCGGACAGAAGCATTTATTATGTGAGAAACCTTGAGAGACCTGAAAGAATGAAAGATAAATATGTGGTATTATATTTTGGAAGCATATTGCCGCTTCAGGGTATTGAAGTTATATTAGATGCAATAGATAAGATTAAAGACAATAAAGAATTATACTTTATTATAGTAGGTCCTATTAAGGATGAACTAAATAAACCGATAGCTGATAACGTAGAATATCATAATTGGTTAAGTCAGGAAGAACTGGCAGAATATATTGATTATTCTGATTTATGCCTGTCAGGTCATTTCAACAAAAATATTAATAAAGCAAAGAGAACAATTCCTGGTAAGGCATATATCTATGATGCGATGAATAAGAAGATTATTTTCGGTGATAATCCGGCAGTCAGGGAACTATATTCAGAAGATGAAGACAAATATTATTTTGTGGAGATGGGGAATCCTGATGCTCTTGCAGAGAAAATTGTTGAATGTTCTAGGAAAAGGAATTAAAAATGTTATCAGTAACCAGAAAATATTTAATAAACAGTAAGAATGTGGATAAATCTGCATATGTCTGGAATACGTTTGCAGCAATGCTTAATTCATTTCAGACAACATTAATACTATTAATAATAACCAGAATGGGTAATGACTATGATGGAGGTGTATTTACCATAGCGTATGCAATCGGTAATCTTATGATGACGATTGGTAAATATGGTATGAGAAATTTCCAGGCAACAGATGTTAATGAGAAATATTCATATAAAGAATATATAATTTCAAGATATATTTCAAGTATAATTATGATAATTTCAAGCACAGCCTATATACTTGTGTGTATATTTGTTAATGATTATCCTACTGATAAATGCATAGTAGTAATATCTGTATGTGCAGTCAAGTTTGTAGAAGCCGTAGAAGATATTTTGCATGGAAGAATGCAGCAGAAAGGCAGATTAGATGTTGCTGGAAAGATACTTGGAATCAGATTATTTATATATATAGTGGTATATATAGGTATGTATATTGCTACAGGTGATTTAGTGCTTACGTCAGTTGTGGCATTCGTAACAACCACACTTCTAGCAATTATATTTAACACATCTGTATATAAGGAATTTAGTACAAAAGAAAATAAATATGAGACTTCTAATGTTAAGAAGCTTATGATTACATGTTTTCCGCTTGCAGCATGTACATTTCTTATTATGTATATTGCAAATGCACCTAAATATTCGATTGATGCTGTATTAGATGAGAAGACACAGACATGTTTTAATATTATTTTTATGCCGGTATTTGTAATATCATTACTTAGTAACTTTATATTTCAACCTATGTTGTTCAAGGTTGCCAGTGTATGGCAGGAGAAGAAAACCCATGAATTTAAGAAGATAATTGTAAGACAGACATTCATAATATTAGGTCTTACAATTATAATAGCACTTGGTGGTTTCTTACTTGGAATTCCGGTTTTAAGTGCAGTATTCAGCGTTAACCTAAAAAGCTACAGAACAGAATTAGTTATATTAATCCTAGGTGGTGGAATGTTAGCGTTAATTAATTTTGAAAATATGATTATTACGACTATAAGATACCAGAGATTTCTTATCTGGGGATATTTGATAGTTGCTGTAATTTCATATGTATTTGGTAACAGAGTAGTAAGAAATTATGGAGTATTGGGGATCTCAACGTTTTATTCAATATTAGTCACCTTGCTTGCAATTGGATTCTTCATTCTTATGAGATGGTCAGTTGTAAGAATTGCTAAGAAAGATTTAAAAGAAGAATAAAAACTATACACGAGAAAGGAATTAATTTATGAAGATAGCAGTAGCAGGTACAGGATATGTCGGCTTAGTTACAGGTGTATGTCTTGCGGAACATGGTCATAATGTAGTATGTGTGGATGTAGACGAGGAAAAAGTTGCAAAAATGAGTAAAGGTATTTCTCCAATATATGAACCAGGTCTAGATGATCTTATGATTAAAAATATGGAGAGACTTACGTTTACAACAGATTATGCATCTGCATACAAAGATGCAGAAGTAATATTTATCGGTGTAGGTACACCAGAGAAGAAAGATGGTTCGGCTAATTTGACTTATGTATATAAAGTTGCTGAACAGATTGCTGAAAATGCTGAAAATGACTGTATAGTAGTCATTAAATCTACTGTTCCAATCGGAACAAATGATAAAGTGGAAGCATTTATAACAGAAAAGGCTAAAGATGGAATATCAATCCATATTGCATCTAATCCTGAATTTTTAGCACAGGGAACAGCAGTAAGAGATACTCTTCATGCATCCCGTATAGTAATTGGTGCTGAGAGCAAATATGCAGCAAATATCCTTAAAGAAGTATATAAAGATTTTGATGCTCCGATTCTTGTTACAAACAGAAGAAGTGCTGAAATGATAAAATATGCATCAAATGATTTCCTTGCACTTAAGATTTCGTATGTAAATGAAATCGCGAACTTATGTGAAATTGTGGGTGCCGATATTAATGATGTAACAAAAGGAATGGGATATGATCCTAGAATAGGTGATAAATTCCTTAATGCAGGCATCGGATATGGTGGTTCATGCTTTCCAAAGGATACTAAGGCATTACATTGGCTCGCTAATTTCAATGACTATGAATTAAAGACAGTTAAGGCAGCTATTGAGACAAATGATAATCAGAAATTCAAGATAATTAAGAAGGCAAGAAAGTATTATGAAAATCTCCAAGGCAAGAAAATCGCTGTATTAGGTCTTACGTTTAAACCTGGTACAGATGATTTAAGAGAAGCACCATCACTTGTAAATATCCCAATTTTCCTTGACGAGGGTTGCGAGATAAAAGCATGGGATCCTGCAGGTGTAGAAAATTATAAGAAGAAATACCCAACAGAGATTATTTACTGTGATTCAATAGATGAGGCAATTAAAGATGCAGACCTTTGCGTCATTTTTACTGAATGGGATGAAGTTAAGAAGTATGATATTACTAAGTTCGAGAAACTTATGAGAAATCCTATTGTTATAGATGGTAGAAACTGTTACGATTTAGAGCAGATAAAGAAAACAAATGTTATATATGACAGCATGGGAAGAAAGACAGTTAATCTCATTTAATGAAAGGATTATCCTATGAAGAAGATACCCGATATGAAAAACTTATTTAATTGGAAAGTTGTACTGACGTTTTTACTTGTAATATGTAACCTTATGGTTATATTTGGAAGTATGCCAAGTACAAATCCGATAATAGGGTGGTATGATGATGACATTACAGGTAATGAAGAATATGAAGTCCTGATTGTAACAAATGACAATCAGACGTATATAAAAGAATTAGATGTGAGTTATGGAGTGGCTACACTATATATTCCTGAAGAATATACTGATATAAAAAGTCTTACATTAACAGGCGATGTTGATATATTGAATGATTCTAAGGTAGTATTATCAAGCAGAGATATTATTATATATAGAGATGATATTAAAGCGGATATAGATGATAATGAACTTACATTGAAAAATAGTCAGTTTAAAAAGATACAGTTTTTATTAATGTTTGACTGGCGTGTTAAATTAGAAGTATTAACGGTAATATGGTTTGTTTATATATGTATAATGATATTTGGTATTCTTCGTGAAAAGAATAAGCTGAATCTTAAATATATTGGAACTGTAATTCTTACTTTATTACTCATAGGAAGTGCAGATATCATTAAGGATATGGGCAGGACCTATAGAACTACGAAATTAAACCTTAATGCCAGTGGTCTTACAGATATAATAAAATCTGATTCTGATATGTTACAGAAGATAAATACAGATAAAAATCTGCAAGGTGTAAGTGTGAGATTTGCAACATATTCAACTGAAATTAAAGGTAAATATATATTTACACTCTATGATGCAGACAAAAATCCATTGGAAAATGTAGAGGTCAGAGGAAGAGATTTTGCAGATAATGAATATGGTATAGCAATGTTTAATAATATTTATCCAAAGGGTGAATATTATTTCGGAATTGCTGCACAAGATAATAATGATGATACATTATCTGTATGGACAACAGGCGGCAATGACTATAAAGATGGTGCATTTTATAATAATGGAATTGATACAGGTGTGGATTTAGATTTTAATATTATAGTTGATGGACCCAATACCAAAGTCATTGCAATGATTATTGTATTAGTATTCTATCTGCTTGTATTGATGGTTATCTGGCATAATAATATTAGGTTTTTATCCAGAATAACAGTTAAAGCCATATATGGTATAACATTTGTATATGCAGTATTTATGATGATATTTGCATGGAAATACATGTACTTAGGCGTATATGACGAGATGGCACATATCTCATATCTTGCAGACCTGACAAGAAATCCACATATTGTATCCGAATATGAGAATCAGAATCTGTTAGTTGGTGAAACAAATGGAATAAGTGAAACCACAGCTAATACTATAGCATTACACCAGTCATTTGGAACATTTAAAGGCAAATGGAGTAATACAGTAAGTTATTTAGGTCATCCATCATTATACTACTGGCTTATGATACCACTCAATGCAGTAACATTTCATGATAATCTGGTATATGTGAATCTGGATATATTGAGGATATTTAACATGGTGTTAGTTGCGATGGGAATAGCCTTATTCTTGTATATCGGATATTCAAGAATTAATAAACGTTATCCTGCATTACATCTAATGTATGCAATGATGGTAGTATCATTTCCGATGCTTACAGGCTGTGCACCGATGATTAACAATGATAATCTGGCAATTTTGGTTGTTGCAATATTCACACTAGGAATAATAAGGTTTGCAGAGAATAAGAGAAATAAGCTCACATATTTCCTTATTGCAATAGGAATAACAGCGTCAGCACTTACAAAATTAACAACGTGTCTCATGCTTGTGATATGTGCATTATTCTTTGTTATAAAGACCATTATTGATGAGAAAGATATTAAGAAAGTATTTGGCAGAGATTTCTGGTATACGGTTCCGGTATATTTAATTGCTGCAGCTTATTATATGTTAGTATTTGTACAATATGGAAAGATACAGATAAGTCTTCATGATTTAGTAACAGATGAGGTATTTAAAACATACAACATTGTTTATAAAGAACCAATTATGAGGACAAGAATAACATTTTATGAGTTTATTAAAAGGTTTGAAAAGGGATTCATTAAGCAATGGATTCGTGGAGTTACCTGGCATACAGATGTAGATTTTAATAAGAAAGCCATCAGACTTGCGTATGAAATATTATGGTTATCACCAATAATAATGTTAATAAGAATAAAATATAAAGAAAATGAAAAGCAGATAAGAAACTTCTTTAAAAGCTTTTCAATTGCATTAATAATAACTGTTCTAATGCAGTTTATACGTGCATTTAAGGACTTCCAGTTTATATCAGGACATCCGGGATTACAGAGCAGATATTACATCTGTGTAATGCCTGTTATGGTAATGATGTTATGCTATGAACTTCAGTCACGTATGGAAGAAAATAAATTTATAACATCTTCTGTGAAAAATGATAAGAAAATTTACTTAAATAGTATTTTTAATGCAATTGCCATCACATTGGCGCTGTTAGCATTGTATGGAGGTGGATTAATTTACATCTTTTTTACAACAAGTTTTATAAAATAGTGATAAAATGTAATATAAGGCTTGCATTTTTTGCGATAAAATAATATATTAAATAAATACAAATAGCAAAGGAGTTAAATTATGAGAACTTATTTAGTAACAGGTGGAGCAGGATTCATAGGCTCAAATTATATTCACTATATGTTTAAGAAGTATGATAATGATATTAGAATTATCAATGTTGATGCATTAACATATGCAGGTAACCTTGAGAATTTGAAGGATATTGAAGATAGAGATAACTACACATTTGTTAAAGCTAATATCTGCGATAAGGAAGCAATTGCTAAAATATTTGCAGAAAATGACATTGACAGAGTTGTACATTTCGCAGCAGAGAGTCATGTTGACAGAAGTATTAAGAACCCTGAAGTATTTGTTCAGACAAATGTATTAGGAACAGCAGTTATGTTAAATTGTGCTAAAGCAGCATGGGAATTACCTGATGGAACATTTAAAGAGGGCAAGAAGTTTTTACATGTTTCTACTGATGAGGTATATGGTTCATTACCAGATGATGATAATGCATTCTTCTATGAGACATCACCATACGAACCACATAGCCCATATTCAGCAAGTAAAGCATCTTCAGATATGTTAGTTAAGGCATATATGGATACTTATAAGTTTCCAGCTAATATTACTAACTGTAGTAATAACTATGGACCTTACCAGTTCCCAGAGAAGTTGATTCCACTTATTATTAACAATGCATTACAGGGAAAGAAGCTTCCAGTATATGGTGATGGCAAGAATGTTCGTGACTGGTTATATGTTGAAGACCATGCTAAAGCAATTGATATGGTTCAGGAAAAAGGTAAGTTATTTGAGACATATAATGTCGGTGGACACAATGAAAAACAGAATATTGAAATCATAAAGATTATTATTGATACTTTACAGGAGATGCTTCCAGACGGAGATCCAAGAAAAGCACTTGTAAGTGAGGATTTAATTACTTATGTTGAGGACAGAAAAGGTCACGACAGAAGATATGCGATTGCACCTGACAAGATTAAAGCTGAAATTGGCTGGTATCCAGAGACAATGTTTAAAGATGGTATCAGGCTTACAATCAAATGGTTCTTTGAACATGAAGATTGGATGAAGAATGTAACAAGCGGTGATTACCAGAAGTATTACGAAGAAATGTACAAATAAAATGAATTAAAATGGGAATATGTGGAATGTTCCCATTTTAGTGTGTAAAATTAAATTGATAAATATCAAGAATATATGTTGAATATTTTATAAAAGCAGATTTTAGAGACATTAAAATGATAATATCAAGATAATGATATTAAGATGATGACATCAAGATGATATGTATAAGAATGGAGGAATATTGTGAAAGGTATTATTTTAGCAGGCGGTTCAGGAACACGTCTTTATCCATTAACAAAGGCAGTATCAAAACAGATTATGCCTGTATATGACAAACCAATGATTTATTACCCATTATCAACACTTATGTTAGCAGGAATCAGAGAGGTATTAATTATCTCAACTCCTAGAGATTTACCAGTATTTAAGGAATTATTCGGTTCAGGCGAACAGCTTGGCATGAGATTTGAATATGCTATTCAGGATCAGCCAAGAGGACTTGCTGATGCATTTATTATTGGAGAGAAATTTATCGGTGATGATAATGTTGCACTTGTACTTGGTGATAATATATTCTATGGACAGAGCTTTTCAAAGGTTCTCAAGAATGCAGCATCAAGAGAAAAGGGCGCTACAATATTCGGCTATTATGTAAAGGATCCAAGAGAATATGGTGTTGTAGAGTTCGATGAGAATGGCAAGGCTTTATCAATTGAAGAGAAACCTGCTAATCCAAAGTCAAATTATGCTGTACCAGGATTATATTTCTATGATAATGATGTAGTAGAAATAGCTAAAAATGTTAAGCCTTCTGCAAGAGGAGAGATAGAGATAACTTCAATTAACAATGAATATTTAAGAAGAGGAACTCTTATGGTGGAGACATTAGGAAGAGGATTTGCATGGCTTGATACAGGTAATCATGATATGTTACTTGATGCAGCAGATTTCGTGGCAGCATTCCAGAAGAGACAGGGCTTATATATTTCATGTATTGAAGAGATTGCATATAAGAGAGGATTCATTGACAAAGAGCAGCTTCTTAAACTTGCAGAGCCTTTAATGAAGACAGCATATGGACAATATCTTGTAGATGTTGCTAATGGATTATAGAATAAGAATTGAATGGAGATTTTAAAATGGGAAAAATAACAGTAGAAACATGCGAAATAGAAGGATTAAAAGTTATAACACCTTCAGTATTTGGCGATGAAAGAGGATATTTTATGGAGACTTATAATTATAATGATTATAAGGCAGCAGGAATAGACCAGGAATTTGTACAGGACAATCAGTCAAGCTCTAAAAAAGGAGTTCTTAGAGGACTTCATTTCCAGATTAATTTTCCACAGGATAAGCTTGTAAGAGTAGTAAGTGGAGAAGTTTTTGACGTAGCTGTTGATTTAAGAGAAGGTTCAAAAACTTACGGAAAATGGTTCGGGGTATTATTATCAGCAGAGAATAAGAAACAGTTCTTTATTCCAAAGAATTTTGCACATGGATTCATAGTGCTATCTGATTCAGCAGAATTTGCTTATAAATGTACTGACTTCTATCATCCAAATGATGAGGGTGGACTTAAATGGGACGATCCTGAAATTGGTGTAGAATGGCCAATGCCAGAAGGTATGACAAAAGAAGATTTGACTATTTCAGATAAAGACCACAAATGGCCTGGCATTAAAGATTTTAGAAAATAATTAGCTACTTTTAGAAAATAGCATAAAAAGAGCCGCCAAGCGACTCTTTTTTATCGACTATGGGTTTTAAGAATAAAATCTATAGTCGATAAAGCTATTTATAAGCAGGAAAGTGGAACAAATGAGGAAAGTGAAAAAAATAATGCTGATGCGATTATTTTTTTCACAGCTAAATGTTTGCGGGCGAAAACATTTAGCAACATATGGCAGAAGAGAAATCGCCTGCGCGAATTTCTCTTCGCCTCTTCGCGATAAACCGCGAAGAAATGAGGAAAGTGTGAAAAATAATGCTGATGCGATTATTTTTCACACAACTAAATGTGTTGCAGGCAACACATTTAGCTATAATCGCAGAGCTGAATCTGAAATTCAGCTCGCGTTCCTCCGGCAACAAGTGCCTGCGGAAATGAGGAATAGAATGAAAAAACTATCTAAACTTGCTGAAAGTAAAGATTTAGTATTATATTTATCAAAAAATGACTTTAAAACTAAATATGCCGGCTCATATATGGGTATTATCTGGGCATTTATACAGCCACTTGTAACTATAGTTTTATATTGGTTTGTATTCCAGGTAGGATTAAGAAGTGGTGATATTGGAGATACACCATTTATCTTATGGTTAATGGCAGGACTTATACCATGGTTTTTCTTTCAGGAAGCACTTGTTAATGCGACTAATTGTTTTGCTGAATATAGTTATCTGGTTAAAAAGGTTGTATTTAACATAAATATTTTACCGGTTGTGAAGGTTGTTTCATCATTATTTGTTCATATATTCTTTATGGGACTTTTAATAGTTGCATATATACTTATGGGATATTTTCCGGGAATAATAGTAATACAGTTAGTATATTATTCTTTCTGCATGATAGTATTAGTATTGTCAATATCATATTTTACATCTGCGATTTCGGTATTTTTCAAGGATACTACACAGATAATAAATGTTTTTATGCAGGTTGGAACATGGTTAACACCAATATTATGGAACTTCTATGCACCTGAATTTCAGAAAGCATTAGGTAAATTAGGTATAATATTTAAGTTAAATCCAATGTTTTATATAGTAGATGGCTGTCGTGGAACTATGATAGAGAAAAGATTATTCTTTGAAAAACCAATGCTTACATTATACTTCTGGTTATTTGTATTAGTAATGTCTCTTATCTCTAAATTTGTTTATACCAGACTTAAACCACATTTTGCAGATTCATTATAAGACAAGGGTAAATTATTAAGTATGGAATAATACTGAATATATCTTAAGGCACATTGTGTCTTAGAAAACCAGATTAATATGAACAGATTACCCATAGAAAATTTGAAGAAATGAGGATTATTAAGGAATGAGCGATTACGCAATTAAAGTTACAAACTTAAATAAAGTATATAAATTGTATGACAAACCAACACTAAGATTTAAAGAGGCATTAAGCATTACAAAGAAGCAGTATCATAAAGACTTTGTGGCTTTAAATGATATATCATTTGAGATTAAGAAAGGTGAGATGCTTGGTATCATTGGTAAGAATGGTGCCGGTAAGTCTACCGTTCTTAAGATTATAACAGGTGTTCTTACTCCTACTTCAGGAAAAGTGGAAATCAATGGTAAGATATCAGCTCTCTTAGAGTTAGGAGCAGGTTTTAATCCTGAATATACAGGACTTGAAAATGTATACCTTAATGGTACAATGATAGGATTTACCAGAGAAGAGATGGATAATAAGATTGATGATATAATTTCTTTTGCCGATATCGGTGATTTCATCAACCAGCCGGTAAAGACATATTCAAGTGGTATGTTTGCAAGACTTGCATTTGCTGTTGCTATTAATGTAGAACCGGACATTCTTATTGTCGATGAGGCACTTTCTGTAGGAGATGTGTTCTTTCAGGCTAAGTGTTATAAGAAGTTAGAGGACCTTAAGAACTCGGGTAAGACAATATTATTTGTAACACATGATATGGGAAGTGTTATGAAATATTGTAACAGGGCAATCATATTTAATCATGGTTCAATAGTCGCAGAGGGCGAACCCGCCGAGATGATAGACATTTATAAGAAAATATTAGTAGGTCAGTTTGACGGCGAGCAGAAAGAAAATGATGTGGCAGACAATGAAGCCGTAAGTAGTGATGTTGATGCTCTTATTAATAAAGAAACTCCAACAGAGATGATGGATAGTGCTAAGAAAAAGAAACAGCAGGATATCACTAACTGGAAAGAGTATATGCTCATTAATCCTAATAGTCAGATATATGGTGATAAGCGAGCCGAAATAATTGATTTTGGTATATTTGATGATGAGGGACAGGTAACTAATACGGTTTATAAGTTCAAAGATTTCTCATTGAAAATGAAGATTAAGTTTAATGAGACAATAGAAAATCCTATTTTTGCATTCAGTTTTAAAGATATTAAAGGTACAGAATTAACAGGTACTAATACAATTATCGAGAAAGTTGATACCGGAACTGTGAAAAAAGGGCAGATTGTAGAGATAGAATTTAAACAGAATATGATATTACAGGGTGGACAGTATCTGTTACTTCTAGGCTGTACAGGTTACGAGAAAGATAATCTTGTCGTATATAACAGATTGTATGATATATGTTGTGTAAATGTCATATCTGATAGAACAACAGTAGGATATTTCGATATGAATTCTAAGGTAACATATAATAAATAGAGTTAGAAAGCTCAGAAACGAGGAATTATGTCTAAGATAAAGAAAACATTAGCGATTACAAAAAGATGTATAAAAGAGCCTAAATTAATCGGTAAGGGCTTTCAATACATAAGAGTAAATGGTATACATGGTATTAAGGCAAAGGTTAATTCAAAGATTAACCCTGCCGTTACTGAGAAGATAACAGAAGTTAAGCCATCTGAACCCAATGTACAATATGACAGTGATATTAAGTTTTCTATTGTTATGCCGGTATATAATGTTGAGATAAAATGGTTAGAGAAAGCTATTGAATCAGTAAAGAGACAGAATTATGTTAACTGGGAAATCTGTATGGCTGATGACTGTTCAACTAAAGAAGGTGTAAGAGAGTACTTAAAGAGTGTTGAAAGTGATAAGATTAAAGTAGCTTATTTAGAAAAGAATCAGGGTATATCAGGAGCAAGTAATGCAGCTGCAGCACTTGCAACAGGTGATTATATTGTACTTATGGATAATGATGATGCCATTACTTATGATGCGTTATATGAATTCTTAAGAAAGATTAAGGAGACAGATGCGGACATAGTATATAGCGACCAGAATATAATTGATGAATTCGATAATGGACGTGAACCACTTCATAAACCTGACTGGTCACCTGATTTATTCTTAAGCCAGATGTATATCGGACATCTCTTAGGCTTTAAGAAGAGTCTGTTTGATTTAGTAGGAGGCTTTAGAACAGAATTCAACGGAAGCCAGGATTATGACCTCGTGCTTAGAATGATTGAACATACAGATAAGATAGAGCATGTATCAAAAGTTCTATATGGCTGGAGAGATTTACCAAGTTCAACGGCAACTAATCCGGGTTCAAAACCATATGCACAGACAGCAGGTCTTAATGCAATACAGTCACATTTAGACAGAATATATGGAGAGGGCAAGGCAACAGCTTTAGAGACAGAAGATTTATTTGTATATGATGTAAGATATCATTATGATGTGATGCCTAAAGTATCTGTTATAATTCCTACAAAGGACCATGTTGATTTACTTAAACAGGATATTGATTCAATAGAAGAGCTTACAACATATAAAGATTATGAAATAATTGTCTTAGATAATAATTCCGAGAAAGAGGAATCATTTAAGTATTTTGAAGAAGTACAGAAACAGTATTCAAATGTAACAGTTCATAAGGCAGCATTTGGATTCAACTGGTCTAAACTTAATAACTACGGAATGACTCTTGCTAAGGGTGATGTATATGTATTTATGAATAATGATATGAAACTGATTACACCTGACTGGTTAGAGAGATTAGCTGAAAAGGCAATGAGAGATGATGTCGGTATTGTGGGCGGACTTCTCTTATATGAAGATGATACAATTCAGCATGCAGGCGTGGTAGTCGGTATTCAGGGCTGGGCAGACCATATTTATAAAGGAATGAAACCGGTACACTATGGTTCGCCATATGTATCACCTATGGTTACTAGAAATGTAACAGCATGTACAGGTGCTTTGATGGCAATATCGAAAAAGGTAATTGAAAGAATCGGTGGTTTTGATGAAGATTTCATTATCTGCGGAAGTGATATCGAGATATGTATCAGAGCATATTTAAGAGGATATGTTAATATTTACGACCCACATATTAAGTTATATCATTATGAATCAAAGAGCAGAGATTCATATATTCCTGAAGTGGATTTTGAAATGTCTGCATTTGCATACAGGACATACAGAGAAGAGGGTGATCCATATTATAACTGTAATTTAGATTATAATTTAACAACACCAACTGTAACTAATAGAAATCAATTTGTAAAAATGGAAAGTGACGTTATGAGAAGCATAAATGAAAAAAATTCAGGCACAAAGATGCCAGAGTCAGAAGTAGCAATAGCAGAGATTTTGAAATATGAATTCAGAAAGTCAGATTTTAGTGAGAAAAGAATAAACCTCTTAGTACCATCAATTAATCCTGAGCATGTATTTGGCGGAATCTCAACAGCCCTTAAGTTCTTCGAGAAACTTATCGAAGAATCAGGATATTGCAGCAGAATTATTCTTACTGATGCAACACCATCGAGAACAGCCCTTAAACAGTATAAGGATAAATATACTTATGTAAAAGCAAGCAAAGACAGTGATGCAAGACATCAGATAGTAGGCTACAGTGACAGGTATATGCAGAGTATTCCTGTATCTGAAAATGATTACTTTATGTTCACAGGCTGGTGGACAGCGTATTGCACACAGGAAGCATATCTTGAATTCACTAAGGAGACGGGAATTAAACCTAACAAATTCATTAATTTTATACAGGATTATGAACCAGGCTTCTATCCTTGGTCAAGCAGATATCTTTTAGCAGATTCAACATACAGAAATGAATATCCACAGTTAGCGGTATTTAACAGTAAGTTATTACACGAATTCTTTATACAGAATGGTTATTCATTCTATAAAGAATATGAATTTGATCCTGTATTAAATGGTAAATTAAAAGAGATTCTTGAGAAAAACTTCGGTAAAGTCAATAAGAAGAAACAGATTCTCGTATATGGCAGACCATCAGTAGACAGAAATGCATTCTCGATAGTAGTATCTTCACTTAAGAAATGGGTAGAAAACCAGAAAGATATAGAAGAGTGGGAGATTTTATCAGCAGGAGAATATCATCTTCCTGTAGATTTAGGCAGAGGCAAAGAGTTAGTTTCAGTTGGTAAACTTACAATTGAGCAATATGCACAGACAATGTTAGACACATATGCAGGTATATCGCTTATGTCTTCACCACATCCAAGTTATCCACCACTTGAGATGTCAGTATTTGGTATAAAAGTAATAACAAATAATTATTCAAATAAAGACTTATCATCATTTAACAGTAATATTACTTCAGTGGCAAGTGCTAGTCCAAGTGTAATTGCTGCTAAATTAAATGAGATTTGTGATGGATATTCTAAAGAAGTGGAAATTAAGAATGAGAATCCTGATTATATTGAAAATACTCACGTATTTGATTTCATAAGTGATATAATTAAAGAACTTTAATAACAAAAATTTTAATAATAAAAAGTATTTGCTACACTTGCATACAGCATTATGTGTAGCATTAACTTTTAACACTTTAATCATTTGAAAATATAAAGGAAAGGCAAGTTATTGTATGGAAAAAGTAGGAAATGTTCAACTGAATTATGAATATTATAGTGGTACTGACGATTATAGTGATGGTGCAATTGAATTAGAATTATTAGATTATGTTAAGAGTGATAAAAGCATAATGGAAATACTTAAGAATGATAACAGATGGCCTATTCTTTATCATTTATCACCAGTAAGAAAGAATATATTAGAATGGTATCCATTCGATAAAAATGAGGAAGCTTTAGAGATAGGTTCGGGTTGTGGCGCTGTAACAGGTGCATTATGTGAAAAACTTAAATCAGTAACCTGTATCGAATTATCTAAGACAAGGTCCTTAATAAATGCCAACAGAAATAAAGAATATGATAATCTTGAAATTATGGTTGGTAACTTTAATGACATTAAAATTGAGAAGAAATACAAATATATAACACTTATCGGTGTGCTTGAATATTCAGCATATTATACGGATACTAAGAATCCTTTTGTGGATTTCTTAAAGAGAATTAAGAATTATCTAAAGCCTGATGGTAAATTATTAATTGCCATAGAGAATAAATATGGACTTAAGTATTTCGCAGGTGCATGTGAAGATCATACAGGAAGAATGTATGATGGAATTGAAGGATATATTAATTCTGATGCAAAAGTCAGAACATTTTCTAAGAATGAATTAGAGAATATAATTAAGGAAGCAGGATATGATGATGTGAATTTCTACTATCCTTTCCCGGATTATAAATTACCTACACAGATATATTCTCCGGAATTCCTGCCTGATGGTAAAGATCTTGTATGTAGTTTAGATTGTTATGATAATAACAGAGTCAGAGTATTTGATGAAACGGTGGCATTTGAAAATATTATAGATGCAGGAATGTTTGAATTTTTCTCAAATTCTTATTTCATAGAAGTAGGTCAGAAAGAAAATAAGGAATTCTCTAAATTTACTAAGGAAAGAAAAGAAGAATTCCAGATAGAAACAGGTATATATCATTCAGATAATGAAAGATACGTTGTAAAACGCGGGCTTAATGAAAAGAGTAAGCCACATGTTATGAAAATGTTTGATATATATGAAGAATATAACAGTAAAGGCATTACTAACCTAAATAAATGCGAAAAATACGGCGATGAAGGATTAAGATTTGAATTCTTAAAGGGTGAGAGTCTTAACAACAGCCTTGTAAATGCTGTTATGAAAAGAGACAAGTCATTATGTAAAAAATTAATTAATGAATATAAAAATGTTGTTAATAACATTACTGATAAATTAGGAACAGAAGAATTTGATAATAATGAACAATTTACAAGTGTCTTTGGTGATGCTAAGGAATTAGTAGGAACTGAAGCGTGCAAAGATATTGTATTTGACCTGATTTTTGAGAATCTTATTGATAATAAAGGACAATACAGTGTTATTGATTATGAATGGTGTTTTGATTTCGCGGTTCCTGTTGAGTTTATTATGTTCAGGGCGATGTGGGGCTTTTATTCCACACATGGCAGACTTATGGACGGATTTATGACATTAGAAGAGATAATGGATATAGCAGGAATCCAGGAGGACAGGGCAGAGATTTACAAACGCCTTAATAATAATTTCATAGAATATGTCTATGGTAAGGAAAGTTATCAGAGTATTTTATCCGCATATAAGAAGATAAATGCAGATATTTTAAATTCTTCAATTAAAGACAGTATTTTAAATTATGCCTATATGAAATTAGGATATACCGAAAATGAGAATTTTAAATATGAAAAGAAGATATTAGAAAATATCATTTCAGTTATGAATGAACATAGTGAATTATATGATGATGCAAATAAATTTTTTAAGACTACTGAAAAACTTGCTAAACAGGGTGCTAAACAGAATAAATTATTTCTTGGAAGTGAAATCTTCTGCACTGAGCTAACGAACTGTTTAGAGGACTTAAATAATACAATTACTTATTATAAAGAAATGGCATCGAAAAAAGATAAGATATGTACTGAACTGATAAGTAAGAAAAATGATATTGATGAAGAGAATAAAAGATTACAGGACGAGTTAGAAAAAGTACATCAGGAATTAGATTATATAAAATCTACTAAGGTTTACAGATATGGTCTTAAGAATAAAGTAGATAAATATAAGGAGCAGTCTGGTAATTAAGTATAACTAATCATACGGAGGCAGAAGTGAAAGAAAAAGTAACAGTAGTAATACCAAACTATAACGGAATTAAATATGTAGATAAATGCCTTGATTCGCTTAAGAAACAGACATATAAGGAATTCAAAGTTATCATTATAGATAATGCATCTACTGATGGAAGTCTTGAGTTGATTGAAGAAAATTATGAAGAATTTGAGCTTGTGAAAAATAGCATTAATACAGGCTTTTGTAAAGCTGTTAATCAGGGAATTGAAATTGCTGATACAGAATATGTATTATTGCTTAATAATGATACAGAGTTAGATGATAATTTCCTGACAGAAATAGTTGAGACTATGGAAAAATCAGATAATATATTCTCAGTAAGCAGTAAAATGATTAGTTACCACGACAGAGATATTTTAGATGATGCAGGTGATGGTTATACAATTCTTGGCTGGCAGTATCAGAGAGGTGTAGGACAGAGTAGTAAGGGATATACTAAAGAGTGTGACGTTTTTACTGCATGCGCCGGAGCCGCATTATATAGAAGAAATATATTTAATAAAATAGGTGTATTTGATGAAATGCATTTTGCTTATATGGAAGATATAGACGTCGGTTATCGTGCAAGAATCAATGGTTACAGAAATGTATATTGTCCTAAGGCAATAGTTTATCATATCGGAAGTGCAACAAGTGGCTCTAAATATAATTCATTCAAGGTTAAACTTGCAGCAAGAAATAATATATTTCTAATATATAAGAATATGCCTGCACTCCAGATTATAATAAACAGTCCATCTATTATTCTTGGATTACTTATTAAGTATATGTTCTTTAAGAAAATTGGTTTTGCAAAAGACTATAAAGATGGAATAAAAGAGGGAATAAGAAAGACATATAAATTAAAAAAAGTATGTTATAAACCTGAAAATCTGAATAATTATATAAGAATTGAACTTGAACTTATAGTAAATACATTTGAGTATGTTTTCGATTATGTGAAAAGACATATTTAGAATAAAATATAAAAGTAATGTAAATATATAAAGTGATAAAAAGACATATGTAAAAATAATGTAAATATAATATTTTAATAATTGATATTTTAAAAATGATGTAGTATTATAAGTAAACATAGTTTTGACTGTATAAATCAGGAAAAACTCCATAATTGTATGTAAATTGATTAGGAGACTTATTGTGATAAGAGATAACCAGAAATATTTTAACAGATTACACGTAATAATAGATTTATTTGTAGTAGAGTCCTCATATCTTGCAGCGTGGTATCTGAAATTCAAAACACCAATATTCGAACATGAATCAGGCAGACTCTCATTCGATACTTATATGCGAGCATCGTGGTTCATTGTTCCCTTATATATGTTATTATACTTAGCATTTCATCTGTATACTTCTAAGCGTGTACAGGGCAGAAGAATGGAATTCGGCAATATATTGAAAGCTAATGTATTAGGTCTGATGATAGTTCTTACAGTATTGTATATTACGCGGCAACATTATTTTTCAAGAGAGATGTTATTCATATTCTTTGCGATTAACATGTTGATAGAAGTATTAGTCAGATCATTTATAAGATTTCTTCTTCATATGATGCGAAAGAGTGGGTTTAATAAGAAACATATTCTGCTAGTCGGATACAGTCGTGCAGCAGAATCATATATTGACAGAATTAAAGCATTTCCACAATGGGGATATGAAGTGAAGGGTATTCTTGATGACAATGTGGAGATAGGAACTAACTATAATGGAGTTAAAGTTATAGGTAAGACTGATACTCTGTTAGAACTTTTAGCAGAAAATGATTTAGATGAAATAGCTATTACACTCGGACTTAATGAATATAGCAAGTTAGCTAAATTAGTTAATCTGTGTGAAAAATCAGGTGTTCATACACAATTTGTGCCGGATTATAACAATATTATTCCATCAAGACCTTATACAGAAGATCTTATGGGACTCCCAGTTATCAATATAAGATATGTACCTTTATCAAATACATTTAATGCATTGATAAAGAGAGTATTTGATATAGTATTTTCGGGTATTGGAATTGTTGTATTATCACCATTATTACTTATTATAGCATGCGCTGTTAAATTCACTTCAAAAGGACCACTTATTTTCAAACAGGAGAGAGTCGGACTTAGAAATGAGCCTTTTATGATGTATAAATTCCGTTCCATGAGAGTTCAGGACGAGAAAGAAGAGAAGAAAGCATGGACTGTTAAAGATGATCCGAGAGTAACTAAAGTTGGTAAGTTTTTGAGAAAGACAAGTCTTGATGAATTGCCACAGTTGTTTAATATATTTAAAGGTGAGATGAGTATTGTAGGTCCAAGACCGGAGAGACCATATTTTGTAGAGAAGTTTAAGGAAGAGATTCCAAGATATATGGTCAAACATCAGGTAAGACCTGGACTTACGGGATGGGCACAGGTCAATGGGTATCGTGGAGATACTTCAATCAAGAAGAGAATCGAATACGATTTATATTATATTGAGAACTGGACATTCGGCTTTGACATAAAGATAATGTTTATGACGATATTTAAAGGCTTCGTAAATAAAAATGCTTATTAGAAAAATTTAGTGAAAGGTACAGTGATATGAAAACAATTAATGAAACTAAGACTCCGAAATGGAAAATTGCATTATTAGTATTTGAATCAATAGTTATATTTTTATATTTATTTGTAACGGTCTTTTTCGTATGGTATAAAGTGGATAAGAATGGATTTATAGCAGCATGTTCAAAGAATCCACTGGTACGTTCATTGATTAATTATACTACTAAAGATGATTACGAGCAGAATGTACAGGATACAGATTATGATAAAGAGAATATTAACCAGAATGAGGGACTTAATGGTAATGTAGAAACCTATAGAAACATTGCATTATTTGGTATCGACTCAAGAGGCAGCGAATTTGATGATTCTACTCATAGTGATACAATTATTATTGTAAGTATCAATAATAAAACTGGAGAAGTAAAGATGGCATCTTTATACAGAGATACAATGCTTAAGATAGTAGATAAAGATGGTGATGTAAGCTATACTAAGGCAAATGCAGCATTTTTTAAAGGTGGTCCTGAATGTGCAATCAATATGCTTAATACAAATCTTGACTTGAATATCACAGATTATGCGGTTGTTAACTTTACAGGACTTACAAAGATTATAGATGCATTAGATGGAATTGATGTTACACTTACAGATGATGAAATGAATTATGTAAATGGATATCTTACAGAGACAAGACTTATTACAGGTCTTGATGCACCGGATCTTACTCATTCAGGCCAGGTACATTTATCAGGATTACAGGCTACAGCATATTGCCGTATCAGATATGTTACTTTCTATGATGAGGACGGACAGAAATATTATTATGATATGGGTAGAACAGCCCGTCAGCGTTCTGTAATTAAGAAAGTTGTAGAGAAGGCTAAAGATGCAGGAGTCGGACAGGTACTTCAGATTGCAGACAGTATTCTTCATTACAATACAGCAGATGAGAAGATAATTACAACAAGCTTATCATTAGACGAAGTAATGGACTTAATACCAACATTACTTAAGTTTACATTATCAGATAATACAGGTTTCCCATTTACATGTGATACTCCTAAAATCAATGGAGCAAGTATGGTAGTAGCACAGGGACTTGAATATAATGTATCAAAATTACACAAATTCTTATTTGGCGAAGAAAACTACCAGCCAAGTGAAACAGTAAAGACAATTAGTGATTACCTGATTAACTACACAGGTATCTCAACAGTCAAATTAGATGAGGATATTGAACCGGAGACAGACAATGATAATGTTAATACTGATAATTTGACTCAGGAAGATAATTCCGAGGAATAATTTGGAAATTTAGTTGTTAAATGATTTGTGACACCATAATCATTACAGAAATTATAGAGCATATCAATCTTTTATGAGATGAATTGAAGAAATTCGGTCATAAAATTGATATGCTCTATTTGTATATAATTGTCATTTGATTTATATAACTCAAATAAATCATATATAAAAATAGATAAAACTAACGAAAACCAACGAAATAGTAAAAATTATTGAAAAATTATTAAAATTAATTTATAAAACCAACGAAAACCAATTGTTGCTAACGTAGAAAATATAGTAAAATAATATATATTTATGTAGAATATTGTGGCGGAGAGGAAAGGTGAAGGTAGAATTAGTATATAGATTCAAATAATCGAAAGGAAAATACATATGAAAATTAAGAAAATAATTATATTACAGCTTTTATTAATAATAGCAATTAGCATCGTTGCGTGCAGCAAATCAGATAAGTCAGATAAGAAAAATGAAGAAGATAATGGACAGTATGAAGATATCGTTAATATGATTTTCAAAGATGAAGATAAAGATATAAAGGAATACTTAAATTCATTGGTAGTAAAGGATGTAGGAGCATTAGAATTAAGAGATTTTAAATTCTCACTTGATGAAATTATCTTTGACAGTCGGACAGGAATAGGTGCATATAAGATGAATGTTAAAAGTGATACAGTAAATTTGTCAGAATTAAATGCTGATCTTACATTAGAGAGTTTATATTATGTAATGGAAAATAATAATTATTCAATTAGTTTTTTTGATGGATTTGTTCCAAAAGATATATTTAATCACAAATACAAAAAATTACCATTTAAAAGCTATCAGGTGTCTCGAATAAGTGATAATGAAGTCATAATATATGGGGCATTAGATGTAAGTGAAATGGAGAATGAATTAATGATTCAGACAAATGATAGAATAAAAGCAGAGGAAAATCTTAGAAAGGAAGATGAGGGGATAGAGATAGAAGAAGATGAGAATGCATTACCATACTACGGCAGAATTAAATTGCCACAGTCAGATAACAGTATATCAATAAATGTTACAGAAGATAATACAATTTTAGAATTCTACATATCACCATTAGGTATCAGAAGCAGAGAAAGAGGAAGTGATAAAGAATCAAAACTGTTTAATAAAAACTCATATATAACAATGGAAAATGGTAAGAAAATTAAGATGGAAGATTTTGTACAGTATGGAGATAACTGGCAACTTGATGATTCAGATTCATATGAAATATATTTTGTTAAGAAATTTATTAATATAAATGAAATTAAAAGTGTAACCATAAATGGTGTAGAATATTCACCGGAATAGATACTACCACCAGATATAATAGGAGAAAACGTATGAAGAAAAAACATAAAATAATTATCTTAAGTCTTATAATAGTATGCGTAATCTGCTTATCAATAATATTATATAAAGTCTTTAATAAACCGGAAAGCAGACAGATAAATATTAATTACGATGAAGTAGAATATATAGAGATTAAATATCATAATAAAACAAGCGAAATTGTAAATAAGGAAACTATCACAGAGATAATAGATAATCTTAACAAATTACGAATAGAGAAGCATAAGGAAAATATCATAGAACAATTGTTTTATACAAGTTCTAATGTATACAAAGTTAAAATATATAATGATAAAGAAAATAGAACTCTCAAATATGAAATGGTTATTAAGTCAGATGATAAAATGACATTAGATAATGTATCATATAAAATAAAGAATAAGACAGATATATATGAATATTTAAAGGACAAAGAGTTATATTGCAAGAAAGCATTGCCGGAAGAAACAGAAAAGAATGTTTACAAATTTCAGGTAAATGGTTTAGAAAATATTGATAAAACTGAATTCATAAATACATATAATGAAATGACAGACGCTAAACCTATTAAGGAAAGTGAAATGCAGGAAAGTGAAAAATATATTGAAATGGAAACCTATGATGATGACAAGATAGTGGTATATTATGTGGACAGCCGGGTTTATATTAAATACACTTATAAAAATTTTGTTGTTTATTTTATGTATCAGGATAATTCATTGAATTAGAACTTAAATTTTTCACTACTTAAACACAGAAATGACACAAAACATTGTTATTATACTCCTATCAAAAGAAAGATAGTCAGTATAAACATAAAAGTTTGTACTTTACATACTGATTTATAGAATGGAGGAAATAACATGACTAACGAATTTGATTTCAATAATGAGAATAACACATCAGAGGAGACTTCAGTAAATGGAGCAAATGAAGTGAATACTACTACAGGTGATGATACAAATAATAATTTCTTCAGTAGCATATCTAATGAGACAGACAATAACACTTCAGATACATCCTCAGAAAATTTTTCAGATATGGCAGCTAATGATAGCCAGAGTACAAATTTTGTTATGGTTGACAGAACATCAGAAGATACAGAGGCAATGAAAGCAAGACAGCAGGTCGAGAAAGAGAAGAGTAAGTTCGAAGCAAAGAGAAGAAAAGCAGCAGCTAAGCTTGAGAAGAAAGAAGCTAAGAAGAAAGCTAAAGCGGGAAAAGGACATGGAGTCGTATTTAAGACAGTAAGATTAGTTGTATGTGCAGCAGTATTTGGTGTTGTAGCCACAGGAACGATGTATTTCACAGGTGATTCATTAGGAATATTTAAGAATAATTCAAAAGAAGCGGTTGTTATACCAAGTACTTCAGTGGGTGCAGGCAATACAGGAATAACAGGTTCAGAAGGTGGAACAACATTACAGACTGCTGCAGATAAGACTACTACATCAAGCAGTGGTGAAACAGTAATAACAGATGTATCTGGTGTAGTTAAGAATGTAATGCCATCAGTTGTAGCTATAACAAGTACACAGCTTGTACAGTCAGGTTACAGTGGAAGCTTATATGATTATTATTTTGGAAATGGTAATAGTAATAATAATCAGTATGAAGAACAGACAGGTGCAGGTTCAGGTATAATTATTGGTCAGAATGATACAGAGTTATTGGTTGTTACTAATAATCACGTTGTAGAGGGTGCAGACAGTTTACAGGTACAGTTTATAGATGGTGAAACAGTTGATGCTGCTATAAAGGGAACAGATTCAGAAAAAGACCTTGCAGTTGTGGCAGTTAAATTATCAGATATTAAGAAGTCTACATTAGAGCAGATAAAAGTAGCAACTCTTGGCGATTCAGATAAATTAGAAGTAGGCGAGGGAACAATTGCAATTGGTAATGCATTAGGATATGGACAGTCAGTTACAACAGGTGTTGTAAGTGCCTTAAACAGAGAAGTTCAGTATGAGAACAGAACAATGAAATTAATCCAGACCAATGCAGCTATTAACCCTGGTAACAGTGGTGGTGCATTACTTAATTCAAAAGGTGAAGTAATCGGTATCAATGCAGCAAAATATTCATCATCTTCAGTAGAGGGAATGGGATTTGCAATTCCGGTTTCATCTGTAAAAGATGTAATTGAAAATCTTATGAATAAAGAGACACTTACTAAGGTGGATTCAGACAAAAAGGGTTATCTTAACATTTATGGCAGAGATGTAACAAGCACTCTTTCAGAGACATATAGTGTACCAACAGGTGTATATGTTATCGAAGTAATAGAAGGTGGTGCTGCAGATAAGGCAGGTATAGAGAAATCAAATGTAATAACTAAGATAAATGGTGAATCAGTCTCATCAATGGAAGATTTACAGAGAAAACTTGAATATTACGAAAAAGGAACTGAAGTAACACTTACAATTCAGTATGCTAAGGGTAATGAATATAAAGAAAAAGAAGTAAAGGTTACTTTAGGTGATGAGATGAAATAATCAGATTTACTATTATTAATTAAAAGTAATTTACAGACCGGACGATTTAAGATCCGGTCTGTTTTTTGCTTATCAGGAAATTTCGTTGAAATTATCCTGGTAAGCAAAAACGTTCCGCGGGGATCGCCCTGCGGCGGAGTAGAAAATGTTGCTATCGCAATCCGCCGCAGGCGAAGAATGTCGCAAGCGACATTCTTTATTTTATAAATAAATATTTTCCACTAGATTAATATATGCTTTTTTGTTATACTTATCTATATATGGTTTAATTTATATACCAGATTTTAAATTATAAAGTCTAACGGTAGAATTAGGGAGAAAAGGTATGCGCAGAGTACAACTAAATCAACTAACAGAAAATATGACACTTGCAAAATCTATTTATCATGATGGAAATCTTATACTTGCTAAAGGTATGGATAAACTTAAAGATTATGTTGACAAATTGGAAAAATTTGGAATATTTTCAGTATATGTTAAAGATGATGTATCTGTTGACATAGAGGTTTTAGATGCAATACATTATGAAACCAGAGAGAAATGTAAGCGCATATTGAATAGCTGTTTCAATACAATAAAGAATCAGGGAAATTTAAGTAACAATATAATTGATGAGATGGTAATTTCAATACTAAGTGACTTATTTGAGAAAGAAGACGTAATTGTCAGTATGGCAGATATAGGTGTAAAAGATGATGCAACCTTGATACATTCTGTCAATACGGCAGTATTTTCAGTTTTAACAGGAAGAAGAATGAATTTATCTGAAATTGAATTAAAAAATTTAGCGGAAGGCGCATTATTACATGACATAGGAAAAGTGCTTATCAGTTCAAATATATTGCTTAAAGATGGAAAATTATCAGATGATGAATTCGCTAATATTAAAGAACATTCACTGTTAGGATATGAAATATTATTAGAGCGAACCAATATGAGTGAGGAAGCGAGAAAAATTGCTTTGCAGCATCATGAAAGATTAGATGGCTCGGGTTATCCGTATGGTTTATATGGTGACCAGATAAGCAAATTAGCAAGAATAGTTGCAGTTTCAGACGTATATGATGCACTTACGGCGGAAAGGTGTTATCGTAAAAGTATGTCTAATTTTAAAGCCTACAGCATTATAAAACAGGACGTAGGAATTAAATATGACGAAGAAGTATTTAAAAAATTTATGCTAAATATAGCTGTTTATCCTAATGGTGTGGTAGTACATCTATCTGATGGTACGCATGGAATTGTTAGCAGACAGAACAAAGGCATGCCATTCAGACCGGTAGTCAGGGTAATTGATGACAAGGATAAAGAAGACATAAAATTATATGATCTAAATCTGTTAGATGATTATGGAATATACATATTAGATTAAGTGAAAGGAAAGGATTATTATGAGTTTAGTAAATATTGCAGTAGGACAGAGTGGAGGACCAACAACAGTTATTAATGCAAGTTTATATGGAGTAATTAAAGAGGCTTGTGATAATAATGACAAGATAGACAAAATCTATGGAATGATTAATGGAATTGAGGGATTTATAGAGGGTAAGGTAATAGATATTATAGGTAAAGTTTCAGAAGAAGAAATAGAGTTATTAAAACATACACCTGCTGCATATTTAGGTTCATGCAGATATAAGCTTCCTGAATCTATGGAAGATTCTATTTACAGAATTATATTTGAAAAATTTGATAAGCTTAATATAAAATATTTCATTTATATCGGCGGAAACGATTCTATGGATACAGTTCATAAATTGTCGGTATATGCTAAAATGACAAACAGTCCCGTAAGAATAATCGGTGTTCCTAAGACAATTGATAACGATTTGACTAAGACAGATCATTCACCTGGATATGGAAGTGCTGCAAAATATGTTGCAACAACCGTAAGAGATATTGTTATGGATGCAAATGTATATGATACACATTCGGTTACGATTATTGAATTAATGGGAAGACATGCAGGCTGGATAACAGCTGCGAGTGTGCTTGCAAGAAAATATAAAGGAGATAATCCTGTTTTAATATATTTACCGGAAGTAGCATTTGATGTTAAAAAATTTGTGCAGAGAGTTAAGTTGGAATTAAATAAGAAACATAATGTTATCGTGTGCGTATCAGAAGGAATTAAAGATTCAGAGGGCAAATTCATATGTGAATACTCATCTGAAGCCGGAGTTGATACATTTGGACATAAGATGCTTACAGGTTGTGGAAAATATCTTGAAAATGTTATAAAAGAAGAATTAGGCGTTAAAGTACGTTCGGTAGAATTAAATGTAAACCAGCGTTGTAAGGCTGCATTAGCATCAATGACAGATATAGAAGAAGCTATTATGGCAGGCAGAAATGGTGTAAAGGCAGGGCTCAATGGTGAAACAGGCAAGATGATTGCTATGAAGAGAGAAGATACAGAAGAATATTCGATAGTATATGAGACAGTTGATTGTTCAGAAGTATGTAATCAGGAAAAAGTTGTGCCAAGAGAATGGATAAGTGAAGATGGTACAGATATTTTACAAGGCTTTATAGACTATGTACTTCCGTTAATTCAGGGTGAGAGTTTAACACCAATAGAAAATGGATTGCCTAAATATTGTTATAGGAAATAAACGGAATGGAGATTAACATGACAGATAATAATCAGAATATAAATGATGATGAATACGAAAAGATATGTTTTGTATGCAGAAGACCGGAGAGTAAGACAGGAAAACAGGTTACTATGCCAGGGGGAATTACGATTTGCCCTGATTGTATGCAAAGAACGTTTGATGCAATAGAACATAATAGCTTGAATGGTGGAATGGACTTAAATGATGTAGCACTTAACTCATTAATATTTGGCAATTCCAATAATTCAGGCGGAGGTACAAATAGTACAAAAGAAACTTCCAATACAGCTTCAAATGAGTCTTCAAATACAGAGAATAATGAAAATACTTCTTCTGAAAATACAGATGTTGTCAATGGCGGAGAGGACAAAGAGAAAGAAGACAAAGGCCCGGATAGAAACGGACTCAATAATATAGAAGGAAGATTGCCTAATATACGTTTTGTGAATCTGGCAGATTTGCAAGGAGATTTCAGAGGACAGAAGAAGCTTAAGAAGAGAAAACCAGGTGAGAAGAAAGACATCGGTTTCGATATTAAGAAGATACCTGCACCACATAAGATTAAGGCAATGCTTGATGAGTATGTAGTTGGACAGGAATATGCTAAGAAAGTTATTTCTGTCGGAGTATATAATCATTACAAGAGAGTAGGAGCAGATGTTGCAGATGGTGTGGAGATAGAGAAATCTAATATGCTTATGATTGGACCAACAGGTTCAGGTAAGACATATCTTGTAAAGACTCTTGCTAAATTATTAGATGTGCCTCTTGCAATAGCAGATGCTACATCACTTACGGAAGCTGGATATATCGGTGATGATATTGAAAGTGTAGTTTCTAAATTACTTGCTACAGCCGATAATGATGTAGACAGAGCTGAAACAGGAATAATATTTATCGATGAAATAGATAAGATAGCAAAGAAGAGAAATGCATCAACAAGAGATGTAAGTGGAGAAAGTGTACAGCAAGGATTATTGAAGTTACTTGAGGGAAGCGAAGTAGAAGTTCCTGTAGGTGCTAACAGTAAGAATGCTATGGTTCCATTGGCTACAATTAATACTAAAAATATCTTATTCATCTGTGGTGGAGCATTTCCTGACTTAGAGGATATAATTAAAGAAAGATTAAATGAGCAGGCATCTATCGGTTTCATAGCTGATTTAAAAGATAAATATGATGATGTAAATGACATAATCAGACAGGTAACAATTGAAGATTTAAAAACATATGGAATGATTCCTGAATTCCTGGGAAGAATGCCTATCATATTTACTTTGGATGGACTTACAGAAGAGATGCTTGCAAAGGTTCTTAAAGAGCCTAAGAATGCAATATTAAAACAGTATAAGAAATTATTAGAACTTGATGAAGTAGATTTGGAATTTGATGACGATGCGATATTGGCAATTGCTAAGAAAGCAATCGAGAAGAAGACAGGTGCGAGAGCTTTAAGGTCTATAATTGAAGAATACATGCTTGATATTATGTATGAGATACCTAAAGATGATAATATCGGAAAGGTAACGATTACAAAAGAATATATAGAGAAAACAGGTGGACCACGTATTGAAATGCGTGGAGCTGACAGACCACAGATAGAAAGTAAACAGGCTGAGGAATAGATATGTTTATATCTGCATAGAATTTATAAAATATGTGTATGTGGGTGAATTATGGATTGCCGACAGAATATTATATCAGAAATTTATGTAGATTTTATAGAAGAAGCAGTTCCTGATGTTGAAGAATATATAAGGAAAAACCTTGATGGAAAATGTTTCATTTATCCGGGAATACAGATTGTTTTTGTGTATAAATCGATAAATGAGATAATCGGAAGTGGATTGTCTACCTATGATTATGATGAGATTCCTAAATTATATGGACTGATGGATGCTGTTGCAATAGAAAGTACAGGGGCATCAAGACTTCAGAATATTCCGGGGCTTCAATTAAAAGGAAATGGAATAATAATAGGAATTATAGATGATGGAATTGATGCATACCATAGTGCATTCAGATTTTCGAATGGTGATACTAGAATATTGAGTGCGTGGAATCAGGAGGATCAGTCACTTGCTCCACCAGACGGCTTAGCATATGGAAGTCAGATTACGAGAGAATTAATCAATGAAGAATTGTCTAATCCCGATTCAGTTATTCTTAATAATTTGGCAAATGATAGTATACATGGGACATTTACGGCAGGAATTGCAGCAGGAAATATTAATTTAGAACAAGGATTTGCAAGTCCCGCACCTCAGGCAGATATTGTGGTAGTAAAGCTAAAACAGGCTAAAAAATATCTGAAAGATTATTATTTTATAAGAGAAGGCGCTAAAGCATATCAGGAAAATGATATTATTAATGCTGTTGTATATATAAGCAACATAGCTGATATGTATAATAAACCTGTTATAATATGTGTACAACTTGGAACCAATCAGGGTGGACATAGTGGAATAAGTACGCTTGGAACATTTTTAAACAGTTATGCAATAAGAACCGGAGTAGCCGTTGTATGTCCCATAGGAAATGAGGGAAACAGCAGACATCATTTTAGTGGGAGAATTACAGAAGCAGATGCATTTGAAGATGTACAGATACGAGTCGGTGCAAATATTTCAGGATTTACGATAGAATTATGGGGAAGATCCCCGGACATTTTTGAGGTCGAAATTATTTCTCCGACAGGTGAAAGAGTGAAAAGAGTTCAAGCAGTTTCAGGGCAGGAGCAGGTATTTAAGTTATTTTTAGAACGTACAGTTATCTATGTAAAATATGAACTTGTAGAGAGAATGACCGGTGAGGAATTAATACAGATACGATTAGAAGCTCCTACAGAAGGAGTCTGGACTATACGTGTATATGGTGAGCTGGTAATCTCGGGAACATTTAATATATGGCTTCCTATTACGGAATTTGTAGGCGACGATGTGTATTTTCTAAAACCTGATCCATTTACTACGTTAACGAGTCCGGCAGATTCATTTATACCAATATCTGTGGGAGCATATAACCATTCTACAGCAGGACTTTATATTAATTCAGGAAGAGGATATGCAATAGGCACAATGATGAAACCAACATTTGTTGCTCCGGGAGTTAATATCCTTGCACCGACATTGAATAATTCATATATCAGATTATCGGGAACAAGTATCTCAGCAGCTATAACAGCAGGTGTTATGGCACAATTTATGGAGTGGGGTATATTAAGAGGCAACAGAGTTAATATGAACACAATAGAAATTAAGAATTATCTTGTAAGAGGTGCGAGCAGAAAGCCGACGTTATCATATCCTAACAGAGAATGGGGATATGGAACACTTGATGTGTATAATAGCATAGATATATTGCGTACCTGAAATAATGATGATAGGAGGATTAGTATGGCTGCACAACAGAAATATTATGCCGTAAGAGTAGGCAGAACTCCAGGAATATATCTTAACTGGGACGATTGTAAGAGGCAGGTAGAGGGATATAAAGGAGCTAAATATAAAAGCTTTTTAAGCCCTAAAGATGCTGCTGATTTTCTTAATAACAAAGTTAATACAGGAATAAGTACCGATGAGGCTGGCAGACCTGTAACTGATGAAGATACTGCGGTTGCATATGTTGATGGAAGTTATAACAATGTGACAAAGGAATTTTCATATGGAGTTGTAATGTTTCATAATGGAAGTGAAAAGCATTTCTCACAGAAAGTTGATAATAAAGAATTAGCAGAGATGAGAAATGTAGCAGGCGAGATTAAAGGTGCAGAAGCAGCTATGCAGTATGCATTAGATAATAAAGTTAAAAAGCTTGTGATTTATCACGATTATGAGGGAATAGCAAGCTGGTGCCTTGGCTATTGGAAAACAAATAAGCAGGGAACGATTGCATATAAAGAATTTTATGATAAAATTAGTAAAGAAGTTAAAATCAGTTTTGTCAAAGTAAAAGGTCATTCAAACGATGTATATAACGATTTGGCCGACAACCTTGCGAAAAAGGCGATCTTTTAGATATTCATACAACGATATATGGAATCTGATAATAAAACATAAGAGAGAGAGGAACATTTAAATGAGTATTTTAGCAGAAGCATTAAGTTTGCAACTTGATAAGAAAGAAATTAAACATTCTGTACATGGAGATGATAAGGAAGGTGTAATAATGATGCAGCAATTACCTGAAACTAAGATTACAACTACTGTATTATTTCTGACTGAAGATAAGACTAATTCCGTATCAGTAAGATTTTATAATTTCTATAAAGTTGAAGAACAGGATAAGACGGGTAATTTATTCTTCCTGCTTAATAAGATGAACCAGAGATATAGATGGGGCAAGATAGTACTTGATGGTGACGATATTATGATATCAATGGATGCAATTGTTACACCATTTAATATTGCAGACATATGTGTGCAGCTTACAATCTACGGAGCACAGATAGCTGATGAGACATATACGGCATTAGAAAAATTGAAATATCGGTTGTAAGATATATTTTATTAGGTATAAGTCTAAATATAGATAACTCAGGCTTAGCACATACTAAATAAAATTAAATCATCTGCATTAGGTAAATTTGCATATATAAATATCAAAACATTTGTAAAAATTGCTAATTTGTAGATATTATTTTTCGGCTCTTTTGATTATTTGAGTTCATTCAATGCCACACACTTAAACCGATGTGTCCGTCTATGCCACACACTTGATTTATGACGTATCGTGTGCAAGTTATATGCTGTCAGATGCAAAAGGTCGGTGCAGTAAATCACCATTCAAGCGAAGCACGTTTGATTAACTGCACCGTAATAGACTTTGCGAATGACGGCATTTACTTGCACTAGATTAAGGAATTATGAAAGTGTGTGTCATAGTCGGACATCTCGGCTTAAGTGTATGTCTGTTGAATGTACACAAAATTTGAGCCGAAAAAGATATCTTACAAATTTGTACAATTATTTACAAGGTGTTTTGATATTTATATCTGTCAAATTTACTTTAACAGATTAATATAAAATATATTAGTATGTGCAAAGTCTGAGTTAGATATAAGAAAAGGACTATCCTACAATATGGATAGTCCTTTTATATTGTAATAAAATATCTTACAACTGATATTTTATATTATACACTTGAACTCTCAGAAGTTACTTCAGTAATTGGTTCTGTTGTCTCTTCAGAAGAAGGGTTTTCGGTAGAAGAAGACGATTCAGTAGTTGACTGTGTAGGCTTAGTTGTAGTTTCAGTTGGTTTAACACTAGGTTTTGTTGGTTTATCAGTAGTTGAAGTAGGATTGGTACTGTTATTCTGGTTGTTGTTAGAACCGGTTACTGTCAAGATAATTGTCTTTGCTGCACTTCTTCCTAACAGATCTGTTACATTGAATGTGACCTGATATGAACCTGGTACAGTAAGATTATAGTCACCTGATATTTTAACTGTAGATGTTACATCATTTCCACAGGTATCTTTAGCTTTAATCATATTTAATAAGTTAATACCTGAATTAGCAGCAATAGTCATATCGCTGGCTTCTATGCTTGGAGAACAGTTATTCCATGGATTGGATGAATCGGGGTCCGTTGGGTCCCAGCCTCTGTATGGGCTGTCCTCTGGTATCTTAATAACTGATGGTTTACCAAGTGGTCCAGGTGATGTCTCATCATCATAGACTATAACAGTTGTACCATATGGACAGTTATCATATATCCATTTGGCATCCTGTACATTTAATCTTACACAACCAAGAGAAGCAGGAGAACCTAATTTGTTGAATTCCTCATATTCTAATTGGTTTTTGTGTGGAGAATAGCAAGGAACTGAATGGAACAATATTCCACCATAGAATCTTGTGGCATATTGTGAATGAGTTCCATCGACCATTAATCTCCATGTATAACGTGATGATACCTTAAATGTTCCAAGTGGAGTATTGTTAATATATTTTCCGGTTGAACAAGCCATTGATTTATAAGGAACTGTAAATTTTCCGTTTGAATCCTTAGTATATACAGTTACACAGTTTAATACACGATTAACCTTAACTAAATAAGGGTATTTATCGGAAGTCATAGTTGTTTCAGTTTCTGATGTCTCATCTTCAGGCAATGTAAATTCTAAATCAGATAATCCTGTTGTTTCTCCTGAAACTGATTCGTTATCAGGTAAATTAGTTGTCTTATCTGACTGGGTTTCATCATCAGGTGAAGTGGTTTCGTAATCTGAATAAAATTCACCGCCTGAGGCTATATTAGTCTTATTATTTCCTTTTAGAAAGGAAATGGTAATTATTATAGCTATTAATGCAACTGCCGATAATATACTTGCAGTTATAAACTGTTTGTTTTCATATATATAATTTTTAATCTTATTAAGTAAATCTTTCATAAATAAATCTCTGTCCTTTATTATTGGGCATCGATAGAAGCTTTTACAAATCCTAAGAAAAGAGGATGAGGTCTGTTAGGTCTTGATTTAAGTTCAGGGTGTGCCTGAGTACCAATGAACCAAGGATGATTTTCTAGTTCAATCATTTCAACAATTCTTCCGTCAGGAGAGATACCTGATAACTTCATTCCATTTTCTGTGAGAACCTGTCTGTAATCATTATTAACTTCATAACGATGTCTGTGTCTCTCATGAATAGTTTCTTCTTTATATAATGCATAAGCTTTTGATGTCTTATCAAGTACGCAAGGATAAGAACCAAGTCTTAATGTTCCACCGATATCCTCAATGCCATCCTGGTCAGGCATAAGATGGATAACAGGATGAGTAGTCTGTGGATTTAATTCTACACTATGAGCATCTTCATAGCCTAATACATCTCTTGCAAATTCCACGATAGATAATTGCATACCGAGGCATAAGCCAAGGAAAGGAATGTTATTCTCACGGGCATATCTGATTGCCTGAATCTTACCCTCAATTCCTCTGTCACCAAAACCACCGGGAACTAGGATACCTGTTACGTCAGATAAGAGTTCACCAACATTTTCAGCAGTTACAGTCTCTGAATCAATCCATTTGATATTAACAGAAGCACTGTTAGCTATACCGGCATGCTTTAAAGATTCCACGACACTTATATATGCATCATGCAGGGAGATATATTTACCGACTAAAGCTATATTTACTTCTTTAGTAAGATTCTTGCTTGCTTTAACCATATCTTCCCATTCTTTAAGATCAGGTGTACGGTTCTCTAATTCAAGACACTGGCATACAACTTCAGCAAGATGTTCTTTTTCCATTGCCAAAGGTGCTTCATATAGAGATTCAACATCAAGATTCTGTAAAACATGAGATGTTGGGACATTACAGAATAAAGCAATCTTTTCTTTGATACCTTTGTCAAGAGGATGTTCAGAACGACATACAATTATATCCGGCTGTATACCCATTCCCTGTAATTCCTTAACACTTGCCTGTGTAGGTTTTGTCTTCATCTCACCAGAAGCTTTAAGATATGGAATTAGAGTTACATGAATTAAAATTGCATTCTCATGTCCGACATCATGCTGGAACTGTCTTATTGCTTCTAAGAAAGGCTGGCTTTCGATATCGCCGACGGTACCACCAACTTCAATTATAGCAATTTCAGTTTCAGTAGTAGAGTAGTTTCTGTGAAATCTGCTCTTTATTTCATTAGTAATATGTGGAATAACCTGAACAGTTCCTCCACCGAAGTCGCCTCTGCGTTCTTTCTGAAGAACAGACCAGTATATCTTACCGGTTGTTACATTAGAATTCTTAGTAAGGCTTTCATCTATAAATCTTTCATAATGACCTAGGTCTAAATCTGTCTCCGCACCATCATCGGTTACGAATACTTCACCATGTTGTACAGGGTTCATAGTTCCAGGATCAATGTTAATATAAGGATCAAATTTCTGCATGGTTACCTTATATCCTCTTGATTTTAATAAACGTCCAAGGGATGCGGCAGTTATACCTTTTCCTAAACCGGATACAACTCCACCTGTTACAAATACATATTTTACTGGCATTAATTTTCCTCCTAATAAATCACACGAAAAAATAAAACACAAAATCAATTATACAACGCACAATAAATAAATGCTAGACAAAAATAAAAAAACTTAAAAAAATATTAAATAAGAAATAACACTATTGATTTATGGAAAAACTACTTTTATAATAGTTAAGAAATTCAAGAAATTTATTTATGACAAGACAGACATTTTAAAGATTATTAATGCTAAACAAATGTCTGGGAAATATAATATAAAGAGGTATTTATGGAAAATAATCAAATGAATGGAGGCGGAGGCAACAACCGTCCGAATAATAATCGAAATGATAATAACAATAATAAGCAGAAAAAGCGTAACCAGACCATAATTATTATTGTTATCGCTGCATTAATTACAATAATTGCATCAACTTTTATGTCAAAGGTATTTGAAAATGCTACATCTAAGGAAATCTATTATAATGATTTTCTTAAAATGGTAGATGATGGCGAAGTCAAAAAAATAATATTCTCTGATGATGGTAAAATCTATATAACACCAAAGAAGCAGGAAGATGAATATTTCAAAATGACATATTATACAACACAGATAAATGGTGATGAGGAATTATTGCCTAAATTAAATAAAGCAGGCGTTGAATATAAAGGTCAGCTATCAGACAAACAGTCAAGCGTATTAACATTTATACTTGAATGGATATTGCCATTTGCACTTATATACTTCATTATGGGACTATTATTTAGAAAAGTAAGTAATGGTTCAGGTATGATGGGTGTTGGTAAATCTAATGCAAAAGTATATGTTGAGAAAGAGACGGGAGTAACATTTGCGGATGTTGCCGGACAGGACGAAGCTAAGGAATCGCTTACAGAAATAGTTGATTTTCTTCATAATCCTGGTAAATATGCTTCTATTGGTGCAAAGCTTCCTAAAGGTGCATTGCTAGTTGGACCACCTGGAACAGGTAAGACATTACTTGCTAAGGCTGTAGCAGGTGAGGGAAAAGTTCCATTTTTCTCATTGTCAGGTTCTGACTTTGTGGAAATGTTTGTCGGTGTCGGAGCATCAAGAGTAAGAGATTTATTTAAACAGGCACAGCAGTCAGCTCCATGTATCATTTTTATAGATGAGATTGATGCCATAGGTAAGAGCAGAGATGCAAAATATGGCGGAGGAAATGATGAAAGAGAACAGACACTTAACCAGCTGTTATCAGAGATGGACGGTTTCGATACATCTAAAGGATTGTTCATATTAGCTGCGACTAACAGACCGGAAGTGCTTGATAAGGCATTGTTAAGACCGGGACGTTTCGATAGAAGAATTATAGTTAATAAACCTGATTTAAAGGGAAGATTAGACGTATTAAAGGTACATTCAAGAAACGTTGCCATGGACGAAACTGTTAATCTTAATGAAATAGCACTTGCGACATCAGGAGCCGTTGGTTCAGACCTTGCAAATATGATTAATGAAGCGGCAATTAATGCTGTAAAACATGGAAGAAAAGCTATTTCACAGGCCGATTTACTTGAATCGCTTGAAGTAGTAATTGCCGGAAAAGAAAAGAAAGACAGAATCTTAGGCGAGAAAGAGAAAAAGACTGTTGCATATCATGAAGTTGGTCATGCACTTATAACAGCCTTAGAGAAACATTCAGAACCAGTTCAGAAGATAACTATTATACCAAGAACAATGGGTGCATTAGGTTATGTAATGCAGGTACCTGAAGAAGAAAAATATCTTATGTCTAAAGATGAACTGATTGCAAGAATAGTTACATTATTAGGTGGACGAGCTGCTGAAGAGATTGTATTTGAATCAATAACAACAGGTGCTTCAAATGATATGGAGAAAGCTACACAGATTGCAAGAGAGATGATTACACAGTATGGTATGTCTGATAAGTTCGGACTTATGTCATTAGAGACTGTAGAGAATCAGTATTTATCAGGAAGTGCCAGATTAAATTGTTCTGATGTAACAGCAGCGGAAGTTGATGAAGAAGTCAAGAAATTATTAAAACAATGTTATGAAAAGGCTAAGACACTTTTGAGTGAAAACAGAGCCGCTCTTGATAAAATTGCTGAATTCTTATATGAGAAAGAGACCATAACAGGTAAAGAATTTATGAAGATTTATAATGAAATTAATGGTTCTGATGAGAGTTCAGAAGATATTATCGAAGCAGTAAGTGAAGATATAAATTAAGAAAAGCTGACAAAATATATTAAATAAATTAATTAAGTTCAGGAAAACAGTTATAAAATATAATTAAGAGAAAAGTGAATAAAAATGTTTTGTATTGAAGAAGAGTTAAAGAAATTGCCGGGTTCGCCCGGCGTATACCTGATGCATGATGATACAGACGAAATCATCTACGTAGGAAAAGCAATCAGCTTAAAGAACAGGGTAAGACAATATTTTCAGACAAGCAGAACAAGAACGGCTAAGATTGAACAGATGGTTTCGAGAATTAGCCGTTTTGAATATATTGTTACCGATTCTGAGTTAGAGGCACTTATATTAGAATGTAATCTGATTAAGGAATACAGACCGAAATATAATACTATGTTAATGGATGACAAGGGTTATCCATTCATTCGTGTTACTGTGAATGAGGATTATCCAAGAGTTATGATGGCAAGAAATATGAAAAAGGATAAGGCTAAATATTTCGGTCCATACACAAGTGCGGGTGCAGTAAAAGATACAATAGAGCTGCTTACAAAGATATACAAGATAAGAACGTGTTCACGCGTACTTCCAGAGAACATAGGAATTGGCAGACCTTGCCTTAATTACCAGATAAAAAGATGTGATGCACCATGTATGGGTTATATTTCATCGGAAGAATATAAAAAGAATATTTCAGAAGTAGTAGATTTTCTAAATGGTAATTACACCAAGGTATTAAATATGCTTACCGAGAAAATGTATAGTGCATCAGAGAAAATGGAATTCGAAGAAGCAGCAACATACAGAGATCTGATAAATAGTGTGAAAGCAATTTCAAATAAACAGAAGATAACCACGGATGAAGATATGGACAGAGATATTATTGCATATGCGATGGAAGGCAATGATGCGGTTGTTCAGGTATTCTTCATTAGAAATGGTAAAGTACTTGGAAGAGAACATTTTCATGTGGAACTTGCACCACAGGCATTAGGGAGAGATGTTCTTACGAATTTTGTCAAGCAATATTATGGCAATTCACCATTTATTCCTAAGGAATTATTAGTCCAGGAAGAGATAGATGACGTGGAAGTAATAGAAAAATGGTTATCCATAAAACGAGGACAGAAGGTTGTGATTAAGCAGCCTAAGAAAGGTGAAAAAGAAAAACTTGTGGAATTGGCTGCAAGAAATGCTGGAATTGTTCTTGAACAGGATAAGGATAAGATAAAGAGTGAAGAAAGAAGAACAAAAGGAGCTGTAACAGAAATAGATAATTTATTAGATATAGCATATACTAAGAGAATAGAAGCATTTGATATATCTAATATAAATGGATTTGAATCAGTAGGCTCAATGATAGTGTATGAAGATGGCAAGCCACGTAAGAATGATTATAGAAAATTCAGAATAAAATGGGTAAAAGGTGCAGATGATTATTCAAGTATGAGAGAAGTTCTGACAAGACGTTTTACACACGGACTTAAGGAAATTGAAGAATTAAAAGAGAATAATATGGAAGAAAAATACGGAAGTTTTACGAGATTTCCAGACCTTATTATGATGGATGGTGGACGAGGACAGGTAAATATAGCCCTTGAAGTATTAGATGAATTAGGCCTTAATATTCCGGTTTGTGGTATGGTTAAGGATGACCATCACAGAACAAGAGGTTTATATTTTAATAATATTGAGATACCGATTAATAAATCAGGCGAGGGATTCAGACTTATAACACGTATACAGGATGAAGCACATAGATTTGCCATAACATTCCATAGAGATTTAAGAAGTAAGAAACAGATACATTCTATCCTGGACGATATAGAGGGAATCGGTGATGTAAGAAGAAAGGCACTTATGCGTGAATTCAAATCATTTGAGGCAATCAAAGAGGCAAGCGTGGAAGAACTTAAAAAAATTCCATCAATGAATCAGGCAGCGGCCGAAAAAGTCTATCAATTTTTCCATTGATATGCTATAATATAATGACAGCGAAAGAAAAGGAGAAGGCATATGCAATCAGTAAGTTTATCCAAAATTATTGAAAAAATGGGTCTTAAAAATCTTACTCCCGATATAGATGTAAGTCAGATTAAAGTTGAACAGACAGATATTAATAGGCCAGCATTACAATTGACAGGCTTCTTTGAACATTTTCCAACTGACAGAGTTCAGGTTATAGGACATGTTGAGAGTACTTATCTGACAACATTAGATGAGGGACGAAAGAAATATATATATGACCAGATATTTGGTGCTAACATACCATGTATGATTTTCTGCCGAGGTATACAACCAGATGAATATATATTAGAAGCAGGAAATAAATATGGTGTTCCTGTACTCGTAACTAATATGACCACATCTTCATTTATGGCAGAGATAATAAGATGGTTAAATGTAGAACTCGCACCTTGTATATCGATACATGGAGTGTTAGTAGATGTTTATGGTGAAGGTGTACTCATAATGGGTGAAAGTGGTATTGGTAAGAGTGAAGCAGCACTTGAACTTATTAAGCGTGGACACAGACTTGTAACTGATGATGTTGTAGAGATAAGAAAAGTAAGTGATGAAACATTAATCGGTACAGCACCAGATATTACAAGACATTTTATTGAACTTCGTGGTATAGGAATCATAGATGTAAAGACCTTGTTCGGTGTGGAAAGTGTAAAAGAGACACAGGGCATTGATATGGTTATTAAATTAGAGGACTGGAATAAGGATAAAGAATATGACAGACTTGGATTAGAGGAACAGTATACAGAATTTCTCGGCAATAAGGTTGTATGTCATTCGATTCCTATTCGTCCAGGACGTAACCTTGCTATTATAGTTGAGTCAGCAGCGGTTAACCACAGACAGAAGAAGATGGGATATAATGCTGCACAGGAATTATATAGAAGAGTACAGGCGAACTTAGTAAAACACGAAAATGATGAATAATATTAAAATTACATTTAAGAAAAATTTGAAGAATAGTATTTATACAATAATATATATTTATTAAAGAGGAAAGGATAAAATATATGGATAACCCATATATGGTATATTGAAATGGGAAAAGTGTGTTTTGGTATTGACGTAGGTGGAACTACAGTTAAAATCGGTTTATTTACAACAGAAGCAAAATTAATTGACAGTATGGAGATTCCTACAAGAAAAGAGGATGATGGAAGCCATATACTTCCAGATATATGTGCAGCGATTGATGCTAAATTAGTTGAGAAACAGATTACAAGAGATGATTTACTCGGTATTGGAATAGGTATTCCAGGACCTATAACAAAAGATGGTACAGTATTAAATTGTGTTAATTTAGGCTGGGGAATATTCAATGTAGAAGAAAAATTATCACAGATGCTTGGTGGCGTTAAAGTTAAAGCCGGAAATGATGCAAACGTTGCAGCCTTAGGCGAGACATGGCAGGGCGGCGGACGAGGCTTTGAAGACTTAGTTCTCGTTACATTAGGAACAGGCGTTGGCGGTGGTGTAATCATCGGCGGAAAGATAATAGCAGGTTCGAATGGTGCAGCAGGTGAGATCGGACATATTCCGGCAGTATTTGGAGATGATGCTGAGACTTGCGGTTGTGGTAAGAAAGGCTGCTTAGAGACAGTAGGTTCTGCTACAGGAATCGTAAGAGAAGCTAAGAAACTTCTTGCTAAATCAGAAGAAGATTCAGTATTACGTGGTATGGAAGAATTCACATGTAAAGATATATTTGATGCAGCTAAAGATGGCGATAAATTATCAATGGAAGTAGTAGATAAACTTGCATATTATTTAGGAAATGCAATTGCAGGAATTGCGGCAGTTACAAACCCACAGGTAATCGTAATCGGTGGTGGTGTAAGCAAAGCAGGTAAATTCCTTCTGGATAAAATAGAAGAAAACTTTCTTGCAAATGCGTTCCATGCAACTAAAAATGCTAAATTTGCATTGGCAACATTAGGCAATGATGCTGGAATGTATGGTGCAGCAGCACTTATTTTGGATTAATATAATGTGAAATATATGAAATGATATTGCGCCGCTTAATAAGCGGCGTTTTAGATAGTTGTAAAGGAGTAAAAAGTATATGTACCAGGAATTAATCAATATCTTAGGCAAAGAAAATGTATTTACTGATGAAGATATGAGTAAACATACTACGTTCAAGGCGGGTGGTAAGGCAAAATATTTTGTTACTCCTGACAGCTTTGAAAGGTTATCTGAATTAATTCGATTTTTAAAAGACAAAATTGACTATTACATTATTGGCAATGGAAGCAATCTTTTAGTAAAAGACGAGGGATATAATGGTGTAATCGTTAAAATCGGACAGAAACTTTCTAATATAACACTTGATGATAAGGTGATGTCATGTGAAGCAGGAGCATATGTCTCTAAAATAGCTAATTATGCCTGTGAGAATTCGCTTAGTGGACTTGAATTTGCGGCAGGAATACCGGGAATGCTTGGCGGTGCCGTTGCAATGAATGCAGGTGCATATGGAGGCGAATTTAAAGATATAATTATGAGTGTAACACTTATGGATAAATATGGCAACATTGTTGAAAAGTCAAATGAGGAAATGAAATTTGGCTATAGAAATAGTGTTGTTCAGGAAGAAGATTATATTGTTCTATCTGCAAAACTTAAGTTAGAAGCTGGAAATAAAGATGAAATAAGTGATAGAATGAATGAACTTCTTAAGCAGAGAAGAGATAAACAACCTTTGGAATATCCAAGTGCAGGAAGTACATTCAAGAGACCTGAGGGATATTTTGCAGGTAAACTGATAATGGATGCAGGTCTTAAGGGCTATAGTGTAGGTGGTGCATGTGTATCGGAGAAACATTGTGGTTTCGTGGTAAATAAAGGAAATGCAACGGCTGCGGATATAATAAGACTTATGAAGGATGTGGCTGATAAAGTAGAGGCTGAATTTGGTGTAAGATTAGAACCTGAAGTTAAAATAATTGGCTAAGCAGTTATCATAAAAGTTATTATAAAGTATGAAAAAGCAGATTAATAAGTCTGTTTTTCTTATAGCTATTGGTTTCTTTATGAAAACAAATAGCTATTATAGCAATAAATTATAAATTGCGCAGAATAAGAGAAAGGAGATTAGTGTATGAGATTTGTTATCATTACAGGGATGTCAGGGGCAGGTAAGAGTAGTGCCTTAAAAACATTAGAGGATAATAACTATTTTTGTGTAGATAATCTTCCTATTGAACTTATATTGAAATTTGCAGAGCTGACTTTCAGTGATAAGAATTCTAATGATAAAAATGTTGCACTGGGAATAGATATACGAAGTGGACAGGCGTTAAGTGAGTTAGATTATATTCTTGATAAAATGAAAAAATCAGGTTATCATTATGAAATTCTGTTTCTTGATGCTAATGATGATGTACTTATCAAGAGATTTAAAGAGACCAGGCGTGCGCACCCTCTGACACCAGAGGGACGAGTTGATGAGGGCATAGTTAACGAACGTAAACAGTTAGAATTTCTACGAAAACAAGCTGATTATATCATAGATACAAGCACACTTTTGATACGTGAACTTCGCATGGAAATAGAAAAAATATTTGTGGAGAATAAAGAGTATAAGAACCTTTTTGTTACAATTTTATCATTCGGTTTCAAGTATGGAATTCCTGTTGATGCTGACCTTATTTTTGATGTAAGATTTATGCCTAATCCATATTATATAGATGAGCTTAAGTATAAAACAGGAAATGATGATGAAGTGAAAGAGTTCGTGATGTCATCTGAAGTATCACAGAAATTTCTTGATAAGCTCTATGATATGATTAAGTTTTTAATACCTAATTATGTTAAAGAAGGCAAGAACCAGTTAGTTATCGGAGTAGGTTGTACAGGTGGAAAGCACAGGTCAGTAACTGTTGCAAATATGTTGTATGACAGGTTGTCAGAGGATAAGAATCTTGGTATAAAAGTTGCACATAGAGATATTATGAGATAAAAAGTTAGTAGAAGAAGAGGAATACAATGTCATTTTCAGGAAAAGTTAAGGATGAATTATCGAAACAGTGTCCGGTTGCAAGACATTGCCAGATTGCAGAAGTAGCGGCAATAATAAGCCTGTGTGGAAGAATCGGAATATCGCAAAATGATACATATTCGGTAAGAATTCATACGGAAAATATTGCTGTTGCAAGAAAATACTTTACATTATTGAAAAAAGCATATAATATAGATACGGAAATTTCAATCAGACAAAGTTCTAAATTAAGAAATTATACAATTACAATCAAACATCATAAAGATGCTATGAAAGTATTACAGGCATCGAAGTTAATTGATGAGTATGGTGAAATATGTGAGAATCTTTCAGTTTCAAGTAATATTCTGATACAGAAAGAGTGTTGTAAACGTGCCTTCATAAGAGGCGCATTTTTAGCGTCTGGGTCAATAAGTGATCCGGAGAAATTTTACCATTTTGAAATTGTATGTACTACAGAGGATAAAGCAGTTCAATTAAAGAACATAATTCAATATTTTAATATTGATGCGAAAATAGTTGAAAGAAAGAAGCATTTTGTGGTATATATAAAAGAAGGCGCTGGAATCGTAGATATTTTGAATGTGATGGAGGCGCATGTAGCACTTATGGATTTAGAAAATGTGAGGATACTGAAAGAAATGCGTAATTCAGTTAACCGTAAAGTGAATTGTGAAACAGCAAATTTAAAGAAAACAGTGTCGGCTGCTGTAAAGCAGATAGAAGATATAAAGTTTATCAGGGATAAAGTCGGCTTGTCAGTGCTTTCGGACAATTTAGAAGAGATGGCAAGACTAAGACTTGATAATCCGGATGCTTCTTTGAAAGAATTAGGAGAAATGCTAACCCCGGCTGTAGGCAAATCCGGTGTAAACCATAGGTTAAGAAAAATCTGCGAAATTGCAGATGACTTACGTGAAAGCTAAGGAGGATTATTATGGTAACCAAAAATATGAAAATTGAAATTCAATCAGGGCTTGAAGCCAGACCTGTAGCAATGTTTGTACAGACTGCAAGTCAGTATGACAGCTCTATTTATGTAGAACATGAGAACAAGAGAGTTAATGCTAAAAGTATTATGGGAATGATGACACTTGGTCTTGCAGCAGGCGAAGATGTATTAGTATCGGCAGACGGTACAGATGAAGAAGCTGCAATTGAGGGTATTGAAAAATTCTTAAGCAATACTAAATAGCAATAAATAAGCTGCATAAAATAATATCAATTGAGACAAAATATTACGGTAACGTAAAGTTATAAATTAATTAGAAAAGAGGAAAATTATGACTGATTTAAAATGTTCCGTAACCAATTGCTATCACAACAAAGAAAAATTATGTTGCTTAGACAGTATAAAAGTAGATGGTACAACAGCCGAGGTATCTGACGAAACAGCATGTGCAAGCTTTAAGGACAGATCAGAGAATAACTTTAGTAATTCCTGCGGTTGTAGTTCATCACCAAACCATTCTATAAAAATTGAATGCATGGCGGAAAAATGTGTGCATAATACAGCATGTTGTTGTACAGCTTCATCAATTGATGTAGATGGTGCTAATGCATGTACTTGTCGCGATACAAGATGTTCTACTTTCAGAATGGAATAGAATATAAAATAATAAAAAATAAGGTAAAATTATATTGACAAAACATCACAACAATGATAAACTATCAAAGTTGTGAAAAATAAATGAAGCAGAGTATCCGCTCTCACCTATGCACGAATGAGTGACATATGGTTGATGTTTTGAATATAAGCGTAAGCATTAATTTGAAAGTGGATAGTCTGACTATCCACTTTTTTTGGAGGTGCACTACTATTAGCGAATTAAATATTAACGAACAGATAAGAGACAAAGAAATTCGATTGATTGGAGAAAACGGCGAACAGTTAGGAATTATGTCGGCTAAAGAAGCTCTTAAACTTGCTAAAGAAGCAGATTTAGATTTAGTTAAAATTGCTCCAACTGCCAAACCACCTGTATGTAAGATTATTGATTATGGCAAATACAGATACGAGATGGCAAGACGTGAGAAAGAAGCTAAGAAAAAACAGAAAACAATCGATATTAAGGAAGTGAGATTATCACCTAATATTGAAGCTAATGATATGAAGACAAAAGCAAATATGGCTAGAAAATTTCTTGAAAAAGGTGACAAAGTTAAGGTTACACTTCGTTTCCGTGGAAGAGAAATGGCACATATGACAAATAGTAAACATATATTAGACGATTTTGCTGAGTTGCTTTCAGACATTTCTGTAGTAGAAAAGCCTGCAAAATTAGAAGGAAGAAGTATGCAGATGTTTTTAGCTGAAAAGAGATAATCAATATAAGATATTGTTTATTTATATAGTTAAAAAATAGATGAATTTAAGGAGGACGAACATAATGCCAAAAATGAAGACAAGCAGAGCTGCTGCTAAACGTTTCAAAAAAACAGGTACAGGTAAATTAAAGAGAATGAAAGCTTACAAGAGCCATATTCTTACAAAGAAGACAACTAAGAGAAAGAGAAATCTTAGAAAAGCAACTATTACAGATGCAACAAATGTAAAGAATATGAAGAAAATATTACCATATTTATAGGATAAAATAAAATAGGAGGAAGACTGAAATGGCAAGAATTAAAGGCGGAATGAACGCTAAAAAAAGACATAATAGAACATTAAAACTCGCTAAAGGTTACAGAGGCGCTAGATCAAAACAGTATAGAGTAGCAAAACAGTCAGTTATGAGAGCATTAACAAGTTCATATGCTGGCAGAAAGCAGAAGAAGAGACAGTTCAGACAGTTATGGATCGCAAGAATTAATGCTGCTGCAAGAATGAACGGATTATCATACAGTAAATTTATGTATGGTTTAAAAGTTGCAGGAGTTGAAATTAACAGAAAGATCTTATCTGAAATGGCTATCAACGATGCAGAGGGATTTGCTAAATTAGCAGAACTTGCAAAATCTAAACTTGCTTAATTATCATATAATTGAGAATTAAATAGAAATATAACATATAGATACCAAGGTTTTATTGAAAGCCTTGGTATTTTTGTGTTGTATAAGATTATATAGAAAGAAGCCTGATATTAAAGAATTCTTAATAAAGTCATAAGTAAGAATTAAAAAACTAAGAATTTGGATATGCTACAATATATAGGTCGATATTAACAGGTAAAATATGACGAATTACTTAGAAACGAGGATTAATGCTTATGAATAAGAAAAAATCAGTCAGAAGAAGAAAATGCAGAATTAAATATTTTATAAAAATCCTATTTATGATAATTATGCTTGTTACTGTATGTTATGCTACTGATAAGATAATTAATATGAATGGTGATGATAAAGAGGGAGCCGAGAAAATAAGAAATCTTGCGGTAAGTTCGAGAAATGCCAAACAATCAGAACAACTTGCTTATATAATGAAGAATAAGGATAATTATACAACAGATTTAATAGAGTTAGCCAAACGTAATTCTGAAGCAATAAAGTTTGTGTATGATTATCCGGAAAATAAAGATAATAAAATAGACATTTCAATTGATAAAGACATAGATTGTAACGGAGTGCCTTTATTTATGCAATGGGATGAGCGTTGGGGATATGATAAATATGGTGATGGAATAATTGGAATAAATGGCTGCGGTCCAACATGTCTATCAATGGTTGCAATTTATATTCTTAAAAATAATTATATGAATCCAGAGTGGATGGCGAACTTTAGTGAAGAATCGGGATATGTTTCGGATAATGGTACATTATGGGCCTTGATGGGTAGTGGAGCAAGAAAATTAGGACTTGAGTCTATTGAAATTCCATTAGATGAAAACAGGGTATATAGTAACTTAGAAGTAGGAAATCCTATAATATGTAGTGTCGGGCCGGGAGATTTTACAACAGAAGGACATTTTATAGTCCTTGCAGGACTTGAAGATGGTAAAATAATAGTAAATGACCCTAATAGCAGAAAGAACAGTAAAAAGAGGTGGACATTTGATGAAATAAAGGGGCAGATTAAAAATTTATGGGTGTTCAGATGAGACAAAAATTCATACACAGAATAGAAATATTAATCTGAAGTTAAAAGTCATATTTAAAAATTATGGATATTCAGATGATTTGTATAATTTGCACAAAAAAATAAAAACAAGGTAAAGAAAATCATACTATTGTTAAAAAATGATATATATGGTATAATCATTTTATGTTAAAAAATGTAAATTATAATGCAAGGAGCTGAAGAAGATGCAGATAACAGATTATATTGAATTAGAATCGTTAAAAGGCATAAAGGAAGACTTAGAAGGCTTAGTAGATGTAAAATTTGAGATAGCCAATACAGAGAATAGAAACATACTTAGTGCAGACGAAGAGATTCTTGATGACAATTTAGCAGTATCAGTTGTGGAGATAACATTAGAAGATGAATTATTGGGAAAAGTATTAATTTATAGCGAAGATGTTTTGGACGAAGAGAAAGTTAATCATCTAGATGGATTGATAAACAGACTTATTAATGATGTAATCAAAGATAAGCGATTAGAGGATGATGAAGAGAAATCAAATAGTGAGTACGTGAATAAAGCTTCAGGATTATTAGATGAATTAAAAGAGAAATCAAAAGCTCTTGATAAGATTGAATCTAAACAGAAGATACTTGCACTCAATGCTGCGATAGAAGCTGCGAGAGCAGGTGAATTTGGTAAGGGATTTGCTGTAGTAGCAGATGAAGTTGGTAAACTTGCCAGAAACTCAGGTGATATTAATCAGTCTATCAAAGTGTCACTTGGTGAGCTTACAGAATGTATAGATGTTTTGGTGAATAACTAAGGTATAATTAAAGAAAATATTATAATTTAACGATAACAACCATATGAAGATAAATAATATAAATGTGATTATTTTCATATGGTTGTTTTTATTATTATGTATGAAAGTGATTATTGTAATTTATATAGTATTATATAATAAATCGAGAAAATGTACTTTATGTTAAAGAACGATTTGAAAAGTGGTAAATAAAATGACTCAAGGATAATAAAAATGGATAATAAAAATCAAAAAATAGTTGACAATATGAAATTATGAGTTATAATATCATATGTAATTAATGTTCCTCGATAGCTCAATGGTAGAGCACACGGCTGTTAACCGTGGGGTTGTTGGTTCGAGCCCAACTCGGGGAGCTATTTTTATACTCAAAATGATATAAAAATTGAAGTTAATGAGTCCCTATATTTGATTTCTTATCATAAAGATGCATACAAGATAATTAGATGAGAAATTTTATATAGAGACTTTTTTAGCTTTAGTGACAATATAAAAATAGTGGTATATAATTAGCTTAAAAAAGTATTTAAATAATGCATAATATAAAATGCATAGAAAAGTTTAGAAAGGAAAAGTTACATTGGTATAATATAGATATAAATACCAAATAAACTATATTTAAAAGGATGAAAAAATTAATATCTTGGAATGTAAATGGAATACGTGCATGCGTACAGAAAGGTTTTGTGGATATATTTAAGGAAATGGATGCAGATATATTCTGTATACAGGAAAGTAAAATGCAGGAAGGACAACTGGTACTTGAATTAGAGGGGTATCATCAATATTGGAATTATGCAGAGAAAAAGGGATATTCGGGAACTGCTATATTTACGAAGGAGCAACCAATAAGTGACAGTTATGGTATAGGCATAGAAAAACATGATAAAGAGGGAAGAGTAATTACACTGGAATATGATAAATATTATATGGTAAATGTCTACACACCAAATTCGCAGAATGAATTAGCACGTTTAGATTACAGAATGGAATGGGAAGAAGCATTTAAAGCATATTTGAAGAAATTAGAAGAAAATAAGCCTGTAATTGTATGTGGTGATATGAATGTTGCACATAATGAGATAGATTTAAAGAATCCTAAAACTAATAGAAAAAATGCAGGATTTACAGATGAGGAAAGAGGAAAGTTCACAGACTTGTTAGATGCAGGTTTTATAGACACGTTCAGATATTTTTATCCTGATATGAAAGATATATATTCATGGTGGTCATATAGATTCAGTGCAAGAGCCAAGAATGCAGGTTGGCGTATAGACTATTTTCTTGTATCAGAGGCACTTAAGGGTAATCTGGTAGATGCAAAAATTCATACAGAAATTATGGGGTCAGATCACTGCCCTGTTGAACTTGATATAGAAATATAGTGATAAGAATAACTGCCGCTGAAAATTTTTATAAAATATATTGACTTTAGTATAATAAAGTAATATAATAAATTTCGAGGTTGATACCAAAGGCGGCTACATAACTCGTTTATTTGTAGTACCCTGAGGTATTTTTTACTTTATAGAAAAATTTATATTGTATAATATGTGTGAAGGAGGAAACCACTATGTCATATGTTGACGAGGTAATTGAGCAGGTTGTAAAACAGAATCCTGCAGAGCCTGAATTCCATCAGGCAGTTAAGGAAGTATTAGAATCATTAAGAGTCGTTGTTGAGGCTAATGAGGAGAAATTCAGAAAGGATGCTTTACTTGAAAGATTAGTTAATCCTGAAAGACAGATTAAATTCAGAGTTCCTTGGGTAGATGACAAAGGACAGGTTCAGGTTAACACAGGTTACCGTGTACAGTTCAATAGTGCAATTGGACCATACAAGGGAGGTTTAAGATTACATCCATCTGTTAACTTAGGTATTATTAAATTCTTAGGTTTTGAACAGATTTTCAAGAACTCACTTACAGGTCTTCCAATTGGTGGTGGTAAAGGTGGTTCTGACTTTGATCCTAAGGGAAAATCAGATAGAGAAATTATGGCATTCTGTCAGAGCTTTATGACAGAGCTTTGCAAATATATCGGTGCTGACACAGATGTTCCAGCGGGTGATATCGGAACAGGTGCCAGAGAAATTGGTTATATGTTTGGTCAGTATAAGAGAATCAGAGGCGTATATGAGGGCGTATTAACAGGTAAAGGCTTATCATATGGTGGTTCTTTAGCTAGAACAGAAGCTACAGGATATGGTTTATTATATTTTACAGAAGAAATGTTAAAATGCAATGGACAGGATATCGTTGGTAAGACAGTTGCAGTATCTGGTTCAGGTAACGTTGCTATCTACGCAACAGAGAAAGCACAGCAGTTAGGTGCTAAAGTTGTAACAGTTTCAGATTCAAATGGTTGGGTATATGATCCAGACGGAATTGATGTTGCAGCACTTAAAGAAATCAAAGAAGTAAATCGTGCGCGACTTACAGAATACAAGAAATACAGACCAAATTCTGAATATCATGAAGGAAAAGGTGTATGGACTGTTAAAGTTGATATTGCTCTTCCATGTGCAACTCAGAATGAATTAAATCTTGATGATGCAAAATCATTAGTAGCTAATGGTGTTATGGCTGTATGTGAAGGTGCTAATATGCCTACAACATTAGAAGCTACAGAATATTTACAGAAAAACGGAGTATACTTCGCTCCTGGTAAAGCAGCTAATGCAGGTGGCGTTGCTACATCAGCACTTGAGATGTCTCAGAACAGTGAAAGATTAAGCTGGACATTCGAAGAAGTTGATTCTAAATTAAAGAACATCATGGTAAATATCTTCCATAACCTTGATGCAGCATCTAAGAAATATGGATTTGAAGGTAACTACGTTGTAGGTGCTAACATTGCCGGATTCGAAAAAGTTGTTGACGCTATGAATGCACAGGGTATTTGCTAATAATACCTTATATTGCCCCTAATCCTCGTGGTTAGGGGCTTTTTTAGTTATAAAGGAAATTATTTCATAATATTCCTTTATAACTAAAGCTCCGCATAGATGCGACTGATGTAAAAATGAATTTTGCAAGTTAAAGCTTGCATACATCAGCGCCTGAAAGAGTTGCTAAGCAACTCTTTTATTAAAATAGACAATTCTGACAATTCATAAAATAAGTGGGTAAAAACAGGCCGTAATAGGCAAGTAATAGGCGAGTAATAGGCAGGTAATAGGCTTTAGAACAAAGCATTTAATTTCTGAACTTCGGTATGTCTTAAGGATTATCCATTCTTATTTTTGAAATAAAAAATCTTATATCAAATGATAATAAAGATGGTATAATAAAATAAAGACAAATTAATTATTTAAAGATGTATTAACTTGATTAAAATATGAAAATATAAAGTTGAATGTTATTAGAAGTAAATTAGATATAGAAAGTAGATGAGAATATGCAAAAAACAACCGAAGTATATAAATTATGTTTAGATTGTAAATGTTTGTACTGTAAGAATGAAACTATTACGAAAGAACCTTATTCTTGCAAAATTTATACTAAAAGAAGGCAAATACCACCACAAATATGGAATCACAAAGAAGTAGAATGTGAATATTTCTCTCCTAAAGAATTGGAGGGTGAAGAAACATTGTAATCCGCAAAAACTTCTTATAAGTAGTTATGATATACTGCTTACAATTTTAAAAGGAGTGAAATAGTATGAATGAAAAATTAGACAAAGCATTAGAGGATTATGCAGAAAAATTCAATGATGGTTTTCCAACATTTCAGATGAGTGCAGAATCGCCTGAAAGAATAATTGAAATCATTAGTGATTGTATAAAAAACAATAAAGACGTATATGATAGTGGGTATTTAACTTTGGATGATGACATATCATATTAGGTATATGAAAGTACAGCCAAACGGCTGTGCTTTTTAATATCTTAACAATTTATCCAATATATCATCAAGGAGATTATATATATTAAAAACCAAAGCATTCTCATATAAAAGATAAATGAATATTATATAATTATGATTCAGTTGAAATATGCGTAATCATATTTTCAAAGGCTTTGTTTGATTTTTATGTGAATTTACTATATCTATTTATAGAGAAAACATTGACGCATTGGAAATTAATAAATATAATTTAGATAAGATAATGTCTATGTATGATATGAGTGGAGGTGTTTGATGTGGAAATAGAAGAAATTAAAGAAATGTCAGAAATTAATGAATCAACAGTATATTGGAAATTGACAGATTATGAACATCAAAATCAGGTGATTAAAAGAGTTGGTTGTAAGTCATATCAAATGGAAAATGGTAAATGGGTAAGAATAGGATTATCAATAGGATATTTTTATCCTGATGCACCAGAGTTTGATTGCTATGAAGAAATCCCGGAGGAAGATGCATTGGAGTTGCTGAAACAAAATGATAAAAGTATTAGAAATATTAAAAGCACCGAAGCTTGAAACATTGATTTGTAACATAGATAAAGATGGAAGAACTGATAAAATTAAACTTATATATGAAAATAGCAGTGAGATAGTTGAAAAATTTAGAATATATAAACCATTGACATGTTTTTCCGATAGAGGTGTGGAATACATTGATATATATCGAACAGGAGGTGAAAAAATAATCGAAATAATATTTATATAGTAACTGTAGAAATAAAAAATATAGAGGAGGTATGTATTATGCCACAATTAAATGCGTATGGTATAATGAATGTTGAAAAAAAGACGGTTGTTAATTGTGTATATGAAGCCGATAAACACGTTGCAAAAGGAAGTAATATAGAAATTGAATTTATGTCCGGACAAAAAGTTGTAAGTAAAATAAATGAGTTGCATTTGAGTTATCCGCCATATGCAGACCCTGTATTGAGCATAGTTATTGATGATTGGATTGATGAAAGAGAATGCGGTAGAATAAAGAGCGTATATGTCTATAAAGACATAGCTGAGTAAATAAAAGGAATTGAATTCATGAAATCAAAAATAGAGAAGGTATTTGTTGGAGGTAGATATATACCAGCACCTCAGGATTATTATGATGCACCTATTATAAGAAAGGATATATCGCTAGAACAACTAGAGAAAGAGATTAAGGAAGAGGAAGAAAAGAGTAAACATCGAAATGATTGAGAATATAAAATAGTATTTGAGAGTAAGCTGGTAGAATTTAATCTTCACTCGAAAAATGTCGAAAGATATTGAAATATTTTATATTCAAACAACTTTACAATACATAATGAAATATGCTAACATGTCATATATTAGCATATTATTTTTATTTAAATTTATGTAAAATAACACAAAAGGTACTAAATGAATATTTTGGTACTGTGTATAATTAACAAAAATATATGCTGTTAATTTTGAGCATATGAACTTTGAAGGACGTATGCAAAATGTAATAAGATTAGGAGAATGAGATTATGCAAAAAAAATTTTTTAGTGGACTGAAAAAAACAGTTGCATCTGTTCTTTCAACAGTAATGGTGCTATCTACATTTTCAGGTTTAACGATAATCAGAGCAAAGCAGGAAATTGCATATGCTTCTAATGGTTATGAACTTGTAGATGATATACAGGATTCAGCAATACTTCATTGTTGGAACTGGTCATATTCAACTATCGAGGATCATCTGGAATTAATTGCACAATGCGGATATTCAGCAATTCAGACTTCACCGGCACAGCAGCCTAAGGATTATGCATGGGAGGGTGTTGTAGGGATGGACGTTGGTTTCCCAAGCTGTGGTGGAACTGGTAACTGGTGGAAGTTATATCAGCCGGTTACGTTTAGTGTTTGTAACAATGGAATTACATGGTTAGGTACAAAGGCAGAACTAGAGTCGCTTTGTGCAAAGGCAGAAACATATGGAATAAAAGTTATTGTCGATGTTGTGGCAAATCATATGGGAAATATTACAGGTTGGAAGAATAATTTAAGTGATGTTTCAAAGCAGGTCGGTGAATATTGGAATCCTGATATGCTTACAGACGAAACATTCTGGCATATTAATACAAGATTTGTACATGATGATGACAGCCGAATAAGCTTTACTATGGGTTGTATGGGTATGCCTGATTTGAACACAGCTGATTCAAGAGTACAGACATATGTTAAAAATTATCTGAATGAATTAATTGACTGTGGCGTAGATGGCTTTCGTTTTGATGCGGCAAAACATATTGAAACACCAGATGATGATCCGTCATACGCAAGTGATTTCTGGCCAAATGTATTAAATTCAGCGAAATCATATTATAAATCCAAAACGGGTAAAGACTTATATGTATATGGAGAAATATTAAATACAGTCGGTGATAATTTTGATATTTCAGGTTATACAAAATATATGTCAGTCACAGATAATAATGCTGGAAATAAAACACTTGAAGGTGTGAGAGGTAATACACCTTCAACACCAGCTCTTAAATATCCGGCAAATAAATCAGTGCTTTGGGCTGAATCGCATGATACATATATGAATGAATCCTCAAGATATGCATCAGACAGAGCGATCATTCGTGCTTGGGCAGCAGTTGAAAATGTGGACAATGCAGCAGCATTATTTTATGTAAGACCATATTATTCAACAGAGACATTAGTAAACGATATGGATAATCAGTTTATTTCTAATCCACAGAAGAATCTTGAGAAAAGACTTATGGGAGTATGTAATACATACACCTGGGCAACAAAAGAAGTAGCAGCGATTAATCATTTTAATAATAGATTTTATAACTGTTCAGATTCGCAGGGAACAAGTGATAATATTACATATATAAAAAGAGGAAATGGTATTATACTTGTAAACTTTAATGGATCAGGAGAGATTTCAACAGATGCACATGGATTAGCTTCAGGAACTTATACAGATGAAGTATCAGGCAATACATTTACAGTATCAGATGGAACAATAAGTGGAAATATTACAAGTGAATATGGTATTGCGGTAATCTATCAGAATGTTATGTCAAATCCTACTACTAAACATCCAGCACAGATAGCTACAAACCTTGGAAATGGTTCGGTATTCTATACAAATGGATTAGATGTAGATGTAACAGTAATGAATGCGACAAGTGCATCATACACTGCCTCAACAGGAGAATCTGGCACACTTACGGGTGAAAAAACTGTTACAATAGGAAAAGGTCTGAAAGATGGACAAACAGTAACATTAACGGTTAAAGCTACAAGTTCATATGGAACAGTAACTAAGAAATTTACTTATACAAAGCAGTCAAAAGCAGTTGAAATCAGTACAAGTAAAAAGGATGGTTCAGGTTTCTATACAGATGGATTTACACTTACAATGGAAGCATTATATGCCACAAATGCAACATATACAACATCAGATGGACAGTCAGGTTCATTTGCAACCACAAAAGATATCACTATAGGTACAGGACTTAAGGTTGGAGAAAAAGTAACAGTTACTATTAAAGCAAATAATGATTTAGGTTCTGTAACAAAGACATTTACATATATAAAAAAAGAGGGCAGCAATGCAATATACTTTAAGAATACAAATAACTGGTCTGATGTAACAGCATATGCATGGAAAAATGAAACTGTTAAAAATGCAGCATGGCCGGGAGCACCAATGGAATGTATTGATGCAGAAAATCAGATATTTATGGTTGAATTAGATCCAGATGCAGGATATACAAAGATTATCTTTAGCAATAATGGAGCAAGTCAGACAGCAGATCTTGATATACCGGAATTAGGATATATATATACAGGTTCTGGTTGGGAAGAATATGAAGAAACAAAGACCGGCTGGCAGCAGGCAGGTAAATATTGGTATTATTATGATTCCAACGGGAAAATGGTTACCGGCTGGCAGAAAATAAGTGGAAAATGGTATTACTTTAATGATTCAGGAATAATGCAGACAGGCTGGATAAAACTTGACGGAAAATGGTATCATTTAAAAGGTTCAGGAGAAATGCAAAAAGGCTGGATTAAGTTAAGTGGAAAATGGTATTATTTAAAAGGCTCAGGAGTAATGCAGACAGGCTGGATAAAACTTGATGGAAAATGGTATCACTTAAAAGGCTCAGGAGAAATGCAAAAAGGCTGGCAGAAAATAAGTGGAAAATGGTATTATTTAAATGCTTCAGGAGTAATGCAGACAGGCTGGATTAAGTTAAATGGCAAGTGGTATTATTTGAAGAGCAGCGGTGAAATGATATCAGGAGAGAAAGTAACTATAGGAGGCAAGAGCTATACATTTAATTCTAATGGTGTATGGATTAAATAGAGTAGTCTGTAATCAACAAAATAATTACAAATGTAAAAACTCTTTTGCATAAAATTCTTCAATAAAATGAACTATAAAAAATGTCAGATAAGTACATGGTTAATGTATATCTGACATTTTTTTGTATCCACATAAAAATAAACCACCTGCTATGCAGGTGTGTTCCCGGTAAGCTTTAGCTTCAAGAAAAACCTCCAGTACTATAATTAGTAAAGGTTCGCCAACCGTACTAAATAGCAAAGGAGGTGTCCGGATGGACAATAATAGTTTATCACATACAAAATGGACTTGCAAATACCATATAGTATTTGCAACAAAGTTTAGAAGAAAAGTGATATATAAGCAACTAAGGCAAGATGTAGCACATATATTAAGTGAGCTATGTAAAAGGAAAGGTATTGAGATAATTGCGGCAGAGTGTATGCCGGATCATGTGCATATGTTTGTAAGTATAGTGTGTCAGAAGTAATGGGATATTTGAAAGGTAAAAGTTCGTTAATGATATTTGATAGGCATGCGAATTTAAAGTACAAATATGGAAACCGACATTTCTGGTGTAGAGGATATTATGTAGATACAGTAGGTAAAAATGCAAAGAAAATAGAAGAGTATGTACGAAATCAGTTACAAGAGGATTTAGAGTATGACCAAATGTCGTTGAAAGAGTACATTGACCCGTTTACGGGTGAGCCAGTAAACAAGGCATAAAAAAAACCTTTAAGGGGCAACCTGTGACAGTAGTGCGGCTGGCGGACTCTTCATAGTTCTTTAGAGCTGGCAGGTATCACAGGCTTATAGCCGCAGAGCAAACCACCAGCTAAGCTGGTGGTACTGATTGCTTACCAGGAAATTTCGTTGAAATTGTCCTGGTAAGTAAAAAAAGCTCCGCAAGGATCACACTGCGGCGGAGCAGAAAATGTTGCTATAGCAACCCGCCGCAGGCGGAGAATGTCGCAAATGACATTCTTTATTCTTAGTTTACAGGCATATTTTCCATTAAAAACAATGAATTCATTGACAAACATATACATATTTTATATGGAAAGCCGTTCATAGCCTTACGTATCTTTTACTCATAATTTACATAAAGTGCGTTTTACATTTTACATACAGATTTTACAATGTGTTCAACAAGTTAAATAATACGACTTGTGGACTAGTGATATAAATACAAATTAATTGTAGACAAGAAAGGAAATGTAAAAAAATGAAATTAAAGAAAATCGCATTAATAACACTTAGTACAATGTTAGCAGCAAGTTGTCTTGCAGGTTGTGGTAATTCAAAAGCATCAGGTGGTTTTGATACATCTAAAACCATTACGGTAATGTCTCGTGAAGATGGTTCAGGCACAAGAGGAGCATTCGTTGAGTTATTTGGAGTAGAGCAGAAAGATGAAAATGGTGAGAAAGTTGACCATACAAGTGATGAGGCAATCATTACAAACAGTACATCGGTTATGATGACCAGTGTTGCCGGAGATACATATGGAATCGGATACATTTCACTTGGTTCATTAAATGACACCGTTAAAGCATTAAAGATTGATGGTGCAGAAGCAACAGTAGAGAATATTAAGAGTGGTTCATATAAAATATCAAGGCCATTTAATATTGCTACAAAAGATAAAGTAAGCGAAGTTACTCAGGACTTTATCGATTACATTATGAGTGCTGATGGTCAGGCTGTAATCGAAGAAAATGGCTATATTTCAGCAAGTGATGCGGCAGCATATTCAGGAAGCAAACCATCAGGTAAGATTAAAATTGCAGGCTCATCTTCAGTAACACCAGTCATGGAGAAATTAAAAGAAGCATATCTTAAGGTGAATACAAATGCAGAAATTGAGATTCAGCAGAATGATTCAACAACAGGTATGACATCAGCAATCGAGGGAATCTGTGATATCGGTATGGCATCAAGAGAATTAAAAGATACAGAAACTGCAAAAGGTATCAAAGGAACTACAATTGCATTAGATGGTATTGCAGTTATCGTAAATAAAGACAATAAAGCAGAAGATTTAACATCAGAGCAGGTTATGAAAATCTATACAGGTGAAATTACAAAATGGTCAGATGTATTATCATAAAAATCTGTATAAAAGCACAAACACATATATAAGTTAAAATAAGATTTTCCAAAGAAAGATACATATATAAATATTTTTCCTTGGAAATTTTCAAAAAGAGGTAAGTAGATTTGCAGAAAGAAAAAGATTCAATTAAAACAAAATCTGATGGACAAATGCGTATGCAGTCAGTCATTGAAGTTGTAATGAGAATAGTATTCTTTTTGGCAGCATGTGTTTCAATAATAGCGGTAGTTCTCATTTGCATATTCTTATTTGCTAATGGTATTCCTGCTATTAAAGAAATTGGGTTCAAAGAATTTTTATTAGGCAGGGTCTGGCGACCTGGTAATAAAATATTTGGGATATATCCTATGATTTTAGGAAGTATATATGTAACTGCCGGAGCAATACTTGTCGGTGTTCCAATAGGAATTTTCACAGCAACATTTATGTCGAAGTTTTGTCCGAAAGGATTATATAAGATAATGAAGCCGGCAATTGATTTGCTTGCAGGAATACCATCAGTTGTATATGGGTTCTTTGGAATAGTAGTATTAGTTCCATTTGTCAGAGATAATTTCGAGGGAAATGGAAACAGTATATTTACAGCATCACTTTTGCTTGGAATAATGATACTTCCAACTATCGTAAGTGTAGCTGAATCAGCAATAAATGCTGTGCCAGACAGTTATTATGAAGGTGCATTGGCACTTGGAGCAACTCATGAGAGAAGTGTATTTAAGGCGGTGCTTCCAGCGGCTAAATCAGGAATAATGGCTGGTGTAATATTAGGTGTTGGAAGAGCAATCGGAGAGACAATGGCTGTAATTATGATAGCAGGTAATCAGGCAAGAATACCTGACAGTATGTTTGATGGTGTCAGAACATTAACTGCTAATATCGTAATGGAAATGGGATATGCTACAGATTTACACAGAGAAGCATTAATAGCAACAGGTGTTGTATTATTCGTATTTATACTTATTATAAATGTTTTATTCTCAATAATGAAAAGGAGGTCTGAGTAATTTGAAAAATATATTTAAGAATTTCGATTATGAAAAGTTAAAAGCAAGAATGAAAACATATAAAGAAAGACCTCTTTCATTCATTATGATGTTATTAGTTGTATTGTCAGCGGCAATAACAATAGGTATCTTAGGATTTATCATTGTCTATATTTTAGTAAATGGTATTCCTTATCTCACACCTGAGTTATTTGTATGGAAATATACATCAGACAATTGTTCGATGATGCCTGCGATAATTAATACATTAATAATTACCATTCTTGCACTTGCACTTGCCATTCCATTTGGAATATTTTCAGCAATATATCTTGTGGAATATGCTAAAAAAGGCAACAAGATAACGGCAATAGTAAGAATAACAGCAGAAACTCTTACAGGTATTCCATCAATTGTATATGGTTTATTTGGATATCTGTTCTTTGTAATAGCTTTAAAATGGGATTATTCAATATTAGCAGGTGCATGTACATTAGCAATAATGGTTCTCCCGGTTATTATGAGAACTACGGAGGAAGCACTTATGTCTGTGCCTGACTCATATAGAGAGGGAAGCTTTGGATTAGGTGCAGGTAAATTAAGAACAGTATTTAAAATTATATTGCCAAGTGCAATTCCTGGAATCCTTTCAGGTGTAATTCTTTCAATAGGGCGTATCGTTGGCGAAACAGCAGCACTTATGTATACGGCAGGAAGTGTAACAGAGGTTGCTAAGAGTGTATTTGATTCAGGACGGACACTTTCGGTACATATGTACAGTCTTTCAACAGAAGGATTACATATTAATCAAAGCTATGCGACAGCAGTTGTATTACTATTCCTTGTTATTTTAATTAATTTTGTATCAGGAAGAATTGCTAAAAAAATTAAGAAAGCATAATTAAAGAAGTGTCATTAAAGAATTTGTAACCATTTTATATTTGCACACATTATTGAAAGTAAATATATTATGGGAGAAAGCGAGGAATTAGAAGATGTCAGAGAAAAGTAAATTTTCGGTAAGTAATCTTGATTTATATTACGGTGATTTTAAGGCATTAAAAGATATAAATTTAGAAATATTACCAAATGAAATAACTACATTTATAGGGCCATCAGGCTGTGGTAAATCAACATTTCTAAAGTCGTTAAACAGAATGAATGATTTAGTTGAAGGCTGTAAGATAACAGGAAATGTGTTATTAGATGGTGAAAACATATATAAGGACATGAATGTCAATCTGCTTAGAAAAAGAGTAGGAATGGTATTCCAGAAGCCAAACCCATTTCCTATGAGTGTATATAACAATATAGCATTTGGACCACGTACACATGGTATACGTTCCAAAGCCAGACTAGATGAGATAGTTGAAAAATCATTAAAAAATGCGGCAATCTGGGATGAGTTAAAGGATAGACTAGATAAAAGTGCATTAGGTCTGTCAGGAGGACAACAGCAAAGACTCTGTATTGCGAGAGCACTTGCGGTTTCACCTGAGGTTATATTGATGGACGAACCTACTTCAGCACTTGATCCTATTTCTACAATGAAAATTGAAGATTTAGTAATTGAATTAAAGAAAGAATATACAATTATTATGGTTACACATAATATGCAGCAAGCAACAAGAATATCCGATAAAACAGCATTTTTCTTATTAGGTGAGGTTGTAGAATATGATGATACAGAAAAATTATTTTCTATGCCGGCTGATAAGAGAACAGAGGATTATATTACAGGAAGGTTTGGTTGATATGAGAAATAGATTTGACAGACAATTAGAAGAACTTAATAATGGCCTTATTAAAATGGGAAGTCTTATTGAAAAAGCTATTGAAATGGCAATAACCGGAATGAGTAATCAGGATGTTGAACTGGCTAAGAATGCAATAGCATTTGATAATGAGATAGATGAGCAGGAGAAGGAGATTGAAAATCTGTGCCTTAAGCTTCTGTTACAGCAGCAGCCGGTAGCAAGAGATTTACGTCTTATTTCAGCGGCACTTAAGATGATAACTGATATGGAAAGAATCGGCGACCATGCAGCAGATATTTCAGAGATAACCATACATTTATCAAATGAGAAATACATTAAAAAGCTTGAACACATAAGTCAGATGGCTAAAGAGACTACGATTATGGTTGTTAAAAGCATCAATGCATTTGTAAGTAAGAATTTAGATATGGCAAAGGAAGTTATAGAAAGTGATGATGTTGTTGATGACCTGTTCGATAAGGTCAAAAATGAGTTGATTGAACTTATTAATAAAGATACGAAGAATGGGGAGCAGGCTACAGATTTACTTATGATTGCAAAATATTTTGAGAGAATTGGAGACCATGCGACTAATATTGCAGAGTGGGTAATATTTTCAATAACAGGAGAACATAAATTTAATTTTACATAGATTTTACATACATACTATTTGAAATTTACATAGATAAATTATAATCCACTTGTTTAATGAGTAAAATACAGACAGAAACGAGGATTAAAATGAATATTTTTAATGTTTTATCTATGTTAGGTGGATTGGCACTTTTTCTTTATGGAATGAATACACTAGGTGATGGACTTTCTAAATTATCAGGGGGGAAGTTAGAAAGAATATTGGAGAAAATGACTAATTCCAAGTTAAAAGCGGTTCTCTTAGGTGCGGGAGTAACGGCAGTTATCCAGTCATCTTCTGCCACAACTGTTATGGTTGTGGGTTTTGTTAATTCAGGAATTATGAAATTAACACAGGCAGTCGGCATTATAATGGGAGCAAATATAGGAACTACTGTTACATCATGGATTCTTAGCTTGTCAGGCATTAAAAGTGATAATTTCTTAGTACAATTTTTAAAACCTACATCATTTTCTCCAGTACTTGCATTTATCGGAATATGCCTTGTTATGTTCTCTAAGAAAGATAAGAAGAAGGATATCGGTGCAATCCTATTAGGTTTTGCAATATTAATGACAGGAATGGAGACAATGAGTGCAGCAGTAGCACCATTATCTGGTGTTAAGGGTTTTACGGATATTCTTACAATGTTTTCTAATCCTATCTTTGGTATGCTTGCAGGACTTATACTTACTGCAGTAATTCAGAGTTCATCAGCTTCAGTAGGTATACTTCAGGCACTTTGTGGAACAGGACTTGGTTTCTCTTCTGCACTTCCTATTATTATGGGACAGAATATAGGAACATGTGTTACAGCATTGATTTCAAGTATCGGTGCTAAGAAGAATGCTAAGAGAGCAGCACTTATTCATCTGTATTTTAATCTTATTGGTACGGTTATATTTATGGGTGTGTTCTATCTGCTTAATTCATTTATACATTTTAGTTTTATGAGTACAAATGCAACAAAGTTCGGAATTGCCATAATTCATACAACATTTAATATTGTAGCAACACTTATTTTGTTACCATTTTCAAATGGGCTTGTGAAACTTGCCTGTGCTACAATTAAAGATGAGAAAGAGACAGAGGATGTTTCTGATGATAACAAGAAAGATGATGGGATTATGCTTCTTGATTACAGATTTCTTGATAATCCATCATTTGCTATAGAACAGTGCAAAAATGTAAGTGTTGAAATGGCTAATATATGCAGAAATTCGATTGAGTCAGCGATAAGCCTGTTTGATAACTATGATGAAAAAGTAAGACAGAGTGTTGTCGAAATGGAAGAAAAAGTGGATAAATATGAAGATGAATTAGGTACTTATATGGTTAAATTAAGTAGTAAAAGTTTGTCAGAAACAGATAGTAAGACATTATCTATGTTACTTCATTGTATAGGAGATTTTGAAAGAATTTCAGACCATGCGTTAAATATATGTGAAACAGCTCTTGAGATGGAGGAGAAGAAATTATCATTCTCAGACGCAGCAGCCAAAGAAATAAATGTCTATACAAAAGCACTTGATGATATAGTAAATCTTACTACGGATATTTTTGATAACGGGGATATTAATGCGGCAATTAATGTAGAACCATTAGAAGAAGTAATAGATGGTCTTAATGTAGAACTTAAGAAGAGACATATTAAACGTTTAAGAAATGGCGAATGTACTATTGAATTAGGTTTTATACTTTCTGATATTATTACTAATTATGAAAGAGTTGCTGACCATTGTTCTAATATTGCAGTTGCATTAATACAGATTAATGATGATGGCTTTGATACCCATGAATATCTTGGCAAGGTCCGTAGAGAAGATAACGAAGAATTTATGAAAAAATACCATGAATATAAGAGAACTTATAATCTTCCTGTTTAAAAACGGAAAGTTCACATAAAATAAGCGGTTAAATAAAGATAATTTTTGATTTAGACAGTATTGGACTTATAAAAGTCTATAAAAAATATTGAATGAATTATTAGTTAGTTGTATAATTTTACAGGGAATATATGTATGCGTTGCTAACATATATTTCCTGTATATTTTATTATGCAACGCAGAATCGAGGAAAAAATGAGCAAAATAGATGAAGTCAGAGCCGAAATGGTTACTGCAATGAAGAATAAGGATAAGGACAGAAAGGAAGTTCTGTCATTACTATTATCAGCACTTAAAAATGTAGCTATTGATAAGAGAGCTGATTTAACTGAGGAGGAAGAAAATACTGTTGTATTAAAAGAGATAAAACAGTTAAACGAATTATTAGAGCAGACTCCGTCAGACAGAAAAGATATCATAGATTTATGCAAATACAGAATAAGTGTATTAGAAGAGTTTGCACCAAAGATGCTTACAGAAGAAGAGATAAAAGCAATAATTACAGAGGTAATTAACGGACTTGGAATCACAGAGCCTAAGGCATCTGATAAAGGTAAGATTATGAAAGAGCTTATGCCAAAAGTAAAAGGAAAAGCTGATGGTAAAGTCGTAAATCAGATGGTTGCAGAAATGTTCAAATAGAACATCATATATTATCATACAATTGAAATTATATAAGAATTATTTTTATGCCAGTTTTATGAAAATAAAATTGACATATTTATAATATGACTTAAACTTTGCACATTCATATATATATTTATATTCATCTGCTTAATACAGATAATTTAATTTTATTATGAATGTGCAAAGTTTGTGTTAATAATAAATGAATGTCGCTTTGCGGAGAAATGAGGAGAAGAATGGCTTTAGAAGTTAAGAATCTTGTTAAGAAATATGGAGAGAAAACAGTTGTTAACAATATAAGTTTTCAGATGTCTGAGCCAGGTGTATATGCACTTTTAGGTACAAATGGAGCAGGAAAGACTACTACTATAAGAATGATTCTTGGTATGTTATCAAAAGATGGAGGAGAGGTTTTATGGAATGGTAAAGAATTAGATGTTATAAGCACTAATATCGGTTACCTTGCTGAGGAACGAGGACTTTATCCTAAATATTCGCTTATGGATCAGTTATTATATTTTGCTAAATTAAAAAATGTCCCTAAATCAGTTGCAAAAGAAAGAATTAAATATTGGGCTAAACGTCTTGAAGTTGAAGAATATATCTATCCAAAGCCTGCTAAGAATAAGAAGTCAAAGTCTATGAATGCAGACCAGTTATCAAAGGGTAATCAACAAAAGATTCAGCTTATGGCAGCACTTATATCGGATCCTGATTTAATAATCTTAGATGAACCTTTAAGCGGTCTTGATCCTGTGAATGCAGATTTATTTAAAACTATAATAAGAGAAGAGATTGATAAAAATAAATATCTTATTATGTCAAGTCATCAGATGGCAACTATAGAAGAATTTTGTACAGATATTACTATATTAAATCGCGGAAATGCAGTGTTACAGGGAAATCTTAATGAAATTAAGAAGAGTTATGGACGTGTAAATATGCATGTCAGATGTGAAGAAAATATAGATAATATTATAGAAAAATTTGATTTTATATCAGTTAATAAAAATGCTGAAGAATATGAGATAAAAGTAACAGGAGAAGAACAGGCTAAGAATTTCCTGGCAGAATTAGTTGAGAATAATATAACTATAATTAAATTTGAACTTCGTGAGCCTTCATTACATGAAATCTTTGTGGAAAAGGTAGGAAATGCTCATGAAGAATAGTATAAAAGGATGGAAGGATATATTTTCATTTACATTTATCCAGGGTATAAAGGCTAAATCCATAATTATTTCAACTGCAATTATGTGTGTGATTATAATAGCAGGTGTACCGATTGCCAGTCTTATAAGTAGTAAAAGTGAAACAAAAAAAACATCTATTGAAGAAGTATGTATCGCAGATATGACAGGCATAAAAATAGCTAAAGATTTTGATATACTTAAAAATGTAAAAAATGATGATGAAACCGAAAATATGTACTCGAAAATAAAATATACTGAATTAGATTCACAGAAATTAAACATTGATGAGAATACAGGACTTAAGGATATATATAAATTTGACAAGGATTCTAAGAAGGTTTACTTACAGATTACATATCTAGAAGATAGCTTTGATATAGAAGTAATCTATGATGGAAAAGGAAAGTTAGAATCTGAAGATGTTAATAATTATAGTGATTTTATTAAAGACAATTTTCAAAAAATTCTTATGAAGAATATGAGCGTTGCTGATAAAGACATAGAAATTGTTAATTCAGTAAATACAATTAATTATTGCAATATTGATTCAGTAAAAGATGAAAATAATAATACAGATGCTTCATTAAATGAGTCTGATGATAAGTTAAATTCAGATAAACTGGAAGATGACAATTCTTCAAGTAATGCAGACGGAAAACACAGCAAAGGAAAATATAATATTTTATATACAATGCTAATGGCAACATTATTTATACTTACATTTTGTGGTGAAAGAATTGCGATGTCTATAATTACTGAAAAATCCTCAAAGGTAATGGAATATCTGATGACATCAATTAAACCTATGGCTATAGTTGTAGGAAAGGTTCTTGCAAATCTTTTAATTATTGGTGTACAGGTTGGACTTATAGCTATCTCATTTATAACAGCGATATTTGTTAATATATCGATTACAGGAGAGAAGCTTCCTGAAAGTCTGAGAAATATATTAAGCAGAAATAATTTTGATAGTGCGAATGTATTAACAATTCTTGTAAGCATAATTCTGTTAATCGGAGGAATTATTCTATTCAGCCTTATTGCCGCACTTGCGGGAGCTTCTGTAAGTAAGATGGAGGAAATGAGTGAGGGTATAAAAATGTTTACATTTGTTCTTGTAATAGGTGCATACATAGCGTTATTTGTATTAACAAGTAATACGTATGAAAAGGCTTCAGTAGTTAAATATGTCACAATGTTAGTTCCACTAACCTCAGTATTTTTGACACCAGGAGCTTTATTGACCGGATATCTGTCAGCCGGCTTAGGCGTCCTTGCATTGTTAGTTATGATTATTTCTAATGTTTTACTTGTCAGATTTGTTGCAGATGTATATGAAAGTATGATTTATTACAATGGAACGCATTTGAAATTGAAAGATATAATAGGTATTTCTAAGCAGAACAGAAATGGCAGCAAAAGGAGGGCTGAGTAGATGAAAAAAGGAATGTTTACAGGCTGGAAAGATGTGTTAAATTTTACATTTATACAGAATACTAAAACTAAAACTTTTAAAACTTCACTTATTGGAATTGCTGCATTGATATTTATTATATTCTTTGGTGCAAATGTCATTATGGGATATATGTCTGATAAAGGTGATAAGAAAAAAGCTAATGTTGTCAATAAAGCAGATAATATATGGATTATTAACGAGGTTGAAATTAATAACGAATTATTAGAAGAATTTAAAGAAGCAGATGATTATGTAAAAGATTCTGATATTGTTGTGTATAGTGATAAAAAGATTTCAGAAGTAGTAGAAGACATAGAGGATAGCACGATAGTTATCAATGTGTATAAAGGTGAAGAGAACGAAGATAAAAATGTAGAATATATGTTAGATGTATATGCTACGAAAGATTTATCTAAGAAAAATGTTAAGAAAGTGGCTAAAGCATTTTCAAAATATTTTGATGATATAAAGTATAATTTAACCTCTCTTAATCCTGATGTTATGCATATTGTGACCAGTGATTACGCAGTATATTCTGTTGATGTTAATGAGAAAGAAGAGTCGTTTGGAGTTATAATTGCTAAAATATTTGTACCTATGATATTTGTGCTTTTAATTTATTTTATGGTATTAATGTATGGACAGAGTATCAGCAAGGCTCTTATTATAGAGAAGAACTCTAAATTAATGGAGATGTTACTGACTTCTATTAAGCCACACGCAATTGTATTAGGAAAGATACTGGCAATGTATCTGAATGCAATTATGCAGATGGGAATATGGATTATATCAGCTGTGGCAGGATTTATAGTTGGAGACAGAGTTGCTAAGAATATGTTTAATAGCTATGATAATTCAATAATTAAGGTTATTAATCTGATAAGGGCAGATTCATCATCCGCATTCTCGGTAAGTGCAATAATCATAGGAATAGCAGCAATGTTTATCGGCTTCTTACTATATTGTGTATTTGCTGCACTTGTAGCATCTAATATTACGAAAGCAGAAGAACTTGCAAATGGAATGAGTGTATTTCAGATGGTTACGATAGCAGGCTTCTTAGGTGCATATATGCTTCCGCTGTTACAGGCAGACAGTCCTATTGTGGATATATTAAGATATGTTCCGGTAACATCACCATTTATGATAACATCAGATGTGATTATCGGCAATATAGGAATTATCGGTGCAATTGTATCTGTACTTATTATGATTGCTACAACAGTAGTTATGATTATAATGACAGGTAAAAATTATAAAAAGAAAGTCTTTTAATTATTTATAAAAAATGATAAACTATAAAACGAATGGCTATTAAAAAAACAATGGCTAATGATTTGAAAATATTTCCTTAATGGATTTTAATGGAAATAAACAGCATTTTGGAGGCTTTGCAGATGCGAATTACTTATCATTTGTTATCAAATAAAGGAAGTAGAAAGATAAACGAAGACAGAGTCGGAAGTTATGTTAAGGATGAAGAATACTGTTTTGCATTGGCTGATGGGCTTGGTGGCCATGATAAAGGCGAGGTTGCATCTAAGATAGCAGTTGAAACATGCATAGATTTGTTTAAAGAAGATGGCTTTAATGAATTCTATATACGTAATGCATTTGAAGAAAGCCAGGAAAATATACTTAACAGACAGATAAGAGATATGAAACCTGATGATTATAAGACTACATTGGTTTTATTATGTATCAAAAATGGATATATCAACTGGGGACATATCGGAGACTCAAGATTATATTTTTTCAAAAAGAATAAATTAATTTTACATACATTAGACCACAGTGTTCCACAGATGTTAGTTAACATCGGAGAGATAGAAGATAAAGATATCAGAAATCATCCGGACAGAAGCAGGTTGTTAAGTGCAATGGGAATCGAATGGGAGAGACCTAAGTATGAGATTGCTGAGCCTGTGGAAGATGAAAAGGGAATGGCATTTTTAATGGCTACTGACGGCTTCTGGGAACTTATTAATGAAGAAGAAATGATAAAATGTCTAAAGAAGGCATATGACGTACATGAGTGGGTTAATTCAATGGAGCGGATAGTTGTCAAAAATGGTAAAAATAAAGATATGGATAACTATTCCGCCATTGGTGTGTGGATTAAATAGATGTTTGAATAAAGTATGAGAATAAATGCTTGAAAGATTGTTAATTAAGAAAAATTAAGTTAAAAAAGTTAGAAGTAATATTGCAAGTAATATTAATCAATGATATACTAAATCTAGTCGAATTATATAAATTTCTGCAAGAAATGGGAGGCGTAGTTTTATGAGCAAAATTAATCCAGATTATTTATGCCCTGGTTGTATGGCGGTTTTAGATGAACCGGATTTACCTTGTCCTTTATGTGGATTTGATAAGAATACATATGCAGCATCTCCACGTAGTTTAAAACCATTTACAAAGTTAAATGGTAAATACCTGGTAGGTAAAGTAATAGGTGAAGGTGGATTTGGAATTACATATATTGGCTTTAATATGGAAACAGATTTACCAGTAGCAATTAAAGAATATTTTCCGTCAGAATTAGCAACAAGAGATTCATCACAGGGAAATACAATTAATGTATTCTCTGGTGAAGCTAAGGACTTATACAGAGAAGGATTAGAGAAATATTTAAGAGAAGCAAGAAATCTTTCAATGTTCTCTGATCTTCCGGGTATTGTTACTGTTAAAGATTTCTTCTATGAGAATGAGACAGCATACATAATTATGGAATACATAAATGGTATGACACTTAAGCAGTATCTGACAAAAGTCGGTGGAAGAATGAAGCAGAATGAAGTAATCAAGATGATGAAACCTGTTCTTGAATCTATGAATAAGATACATGAAGTAGGTATTATCCACAGAGATATAAGTCCTGATAATATTATGATTACAAGAAATAAACAGATAAAGCTTACAGACTTTGGCGCGGCAAGAGTGTTCGATACAGAAGATAATAAGAGTATAACAGTTGTACTTAAACGTGGTTATGCTCCGGAAGAACAGTACAGAGCTAAAGGTAATCAGGGACCTTGGACAGATGTATATGCATTATGTGCAACAATGTATAGAATGATTACAGGTGTAACTCCACAGGAAGCACTTGAGAGAATTATAGAAGATAATGTTGAACCTATATCTAAATATGATCCAAACGTATGGCCTGAGACAGAATATGCGATAATGAAAGGTTTGTCATTACGTGCACAGGACAGATTCCAGACAGTCAACGAGTTAATTGATGCATTATATTATAGTGTATTAGAGAAAGATGAAAATGGTAAGCCATATCTTGTGGTTACTAAAGAAAATGTATCGGAACCACAGCCAGTAGCACCTGCACAGAATCCAGCACAGGAAGATGAATTTGATTCTAAGCCAATTGTTGTAAGTATTGGAAGAACGACAGCAGAAGAGTTTGCAGCACAGATGCAGGCAGAACAGTCTGTAGAGCCTGAACCTGTAGTAACACCACAACCACAGGTGACATCTTCGAAGTCTGTAGAGTCTGAACCTGTAGTAACACCACAACCACAGGTGAAATCTTCACAGTCTGTAGAACCTGAACGACCAGTAGCACCACAGCCACAGGTGACAGAGAGACCAGCACCACAAGGACAGGTAGTACGACCACAGGTAACAGAGAGACCAATACCACAAGGACAGATAGCCCAGTCACAGTCTGCTGTATTACAAGGACAGAAGTCACAAACTGAAGAATTACAACTACAAGAGGTATCTGCACCAACTAGGTCACAGGAGAAGAAAGGAGGTTTCTTCAAATCGACATTCAAGAAACTTGTTAAATTACAGTTAGGTAAAGTCAGATTTGAAGATACTGTTACAGAACTTAATGTAGAGCATATGGATGTTGGAAATATTCAAGTACTTAAGGAATGTTATGGACTTAAGAAACTTGTTTTAAATAATAATATGCTTGATGATTTATCGCCTATTTCTGAATGTAGTAAGTTAGAGTATCTGGCTCTTAGAAATACATTAGTTGGTGATTTATCACCAATATCAAACTGTACAAATCTTAAATATCTAGATTTGTGGGGAACTAGAGTTACAGACTTACATGATTTATATTCGCTTACGAAGTTAACATATCTGTGTGTTAAAAATACAGATATAAGAGAAGCACAGGTAGAAGATTTTAAGAAGCATATTCCTGATTGTGTAGTAGAATTTTAGATGTAATCAATTAGTCCTAGGATATTTATGTATCTTAGGACTATTGTTTATATAGCATATTAAATGCTGATACATTTTAAAGAGGAAAAGAAAAAGGAGAAAAGAGAGAAATGACAATGTTCAAGGAGATTAAAAAAAGAGCAACAAGAAATGCGATTTTGACACTTATATTTTGTATGGTAGCAGGTGGCTTTTTATTTGTATGCTTTGGTAAAGATGCACTTACATATTTAAAAGGTGCAACTGATATCACAGAGGCTTCGGTCGCAAAGATTAAGGATACAGATTATGCAGAGATTACACTTGACAAATATAATCTATACGGTTGTTATTCTGAACAGTATTCTAAAAGCGGAAGTTCGCAAACAGTATCTGATTACTATTATCTTGTAGTAGTTGGGGATGATAATGATATGAGATTTATGGGCGTAAAAGTCAAAGCAAAGAATCGTTCAAAATTAAAGAAAATCGAAGAAGAATATACAGCTATGGATAATGGCGAAGATACAGGTACGACAACTACTTTGAAGATTAAAGGTAAATTAACTAAAATGGAAAGTAAGCCATATGTACATTTTAAACAGACAATATCACAATCATATGACTTTTCATACAGTGAACTTGACAGTGTTACATTAAACTTAATGGTAGTAGATGGAACTGTTAATGTTGGAGAATTGGTATTTTGTCTGGCTGGTGTTGTTATTATCTTAGTTGGTATAATAACAATGATTGTGGCTGCATCAGGAGTTACAGTTAACAAGTTTAAGAATGAATTAGAATCAAGGGGTCCTGGATATATTGATTATGTTGAACAGGATTTCATTAACGCAGTTAAGTTTACTAAGACAGTAAGAATTGGTAGAGAATTCACATTCTTAATTAAAGGTACCAAATGTGTAATGATTCCTAATAATGAAATAGTATGGGCATATCCTGTTAAGACAACACATAGAACAAATGGTATCAAAACAGGTTCTACACATTCAGTTAAATTATTAAATAATCGTAAGAAAGCATTTATATTACCTGCTGATAATGCAGACCAGGCAAATGATATTATTGCTTTATATGCAAATATGACAGATACAATTGTTTTAGGATATGATGATGGATTAAACGGATTGTTTGCAAGAAACTTTGATGAATTCCTTAATATAGCATATAAGAACCATATATATGGTGACAAGAATAATCAATATGCAAATGATAATTACAATAATTATGATAATGGTAATTATGACAATGTAAATAATGGCAATAATAATTATGATAATTTAAATAATGATAATAATAATTATGACAATGCAAATAATGGTAATAATTATTATGATAATACAAATAATACTACTATGTAAAGAAAAGAGGATATATGGTTAATAATCAGATTAACGACATAAAAAAAGAAATCAGTAAAGCTATAGTAGGTAAAGAGAATATTATTGACAAAGTTCTTGCAGCGATTTTTGCAGGAGGACATGTATTACTAGAAGATGTGCCAGGAGTGGGTAAAACCACTCTCGCTCTTGCATTTGCCAAGACACTTTCATTAGAATATAAGAGGATACAGTTTACACCTGATGTATTACCATCAGATGTGGTTGGTTTCTCAATGTTTAATAAGAAGATAAATGACTTCGAATTCAGAGAGGGTGCGGCAATGTGTAATATTCTGTTGGCAGATGAGATTAACAGAACATCACCTAAGACACAGGCAGCTCTCTTAGAGGTTATGGAGGAGGGGAAGGTGACAGTTGACGGTACAACACATTATCTTCCTGATCCGTTCTTTGTAATAGCTACACAGAATCCTATGGGATATGTCGGAACACAGAAGCTTCCTGAATCCCAGCTTGACAGATTTATGATTAAAATGTCTATGGGATATCCTGATGAGAAAAGCGAAATAGATATCTATAACGGCAGAAGTTATTCGGCATTAGATGAGGTCAGGGAAGTTATTTCTTCAGAGGATATAGTTAATATCAGAAAGACAGTAGAAAATGTTCATATCGATGAAAAATTAATGGAGTATCTTGTTAGGATAGTGAGATTATCAAGAGAGAATCAATATGTTTCATTAGGCATAAGCCCAAGAGGTGGTATTGCATTAGTTAAAATGTCTAAGAGTACAGCATATATGAATGGAAGAGATTATGTTATACCGGAAGATATTCTAGAATGTATAGATTCTGTTGCAGAGCATCGTCTTGTTCTTAATTCCAAGGCGAAAGCAAATGGTTATACTGAGCAGGATATTATTAACGATTTAAAAGATAGAATAGCAGTACCATAGATAAAAGGAGAATATTAAATAATATGTGGTTTGCAAGAATTAATTATTTGACATTAATAATACTTATAATAGTTGGAATGTTATTTTATAACAATTATGCATTATTATTTATGCTTATTTTGTTATTAGTATTACCGGTAATATCTTATTTTATTGCGAGATTTAATAAGGATAAAATATCGGTAGATATATATACAGACAAAACGTCAGTCGGAAAGAATTCATCCGTTGGCGTTTGTTTTTCTGTAAATAATAAATCAATTCTATCTATGGAGAACTTCACATTAGTTGTAAAGATATATAATGCATTTTACGGAAATGAGAAGACCTATGAGATAATTATTCCGGCAGCTTCTTATAGTGAGCGTAAGGCAATTCTTACTATAGAGAATAAATACTGTGGAAGAATGGTTGTATCACTAGAAGAAATCATAGGCTATGACTTATTTGGAATGTACAGGTTTAAAAAATCCTTTAATAAGACGAAAGAAGTAATGGTAATGCCATATGGAGCGATGGAGATAGATAATCTTCCACTTTCACTTCAGGGCAAATCAGATGATGAAGAACTTCAGTTTAAGAAAGGTGATGATGTTTCACAGATTTCACAGATTAGAAACTATATCCCAGGTGATAAATTGCAGAATATTCATTGGAAATTAAGTGCCAAAGCCGAGGAACTTCAGGTTAAAGAGTTCAGTATGCCTTATTCTGATGATGTAATATTACTCATAGAATTATATTCAGATAAGGATAATCCGGATATATTTGATGAATTAATCGAAAAATTATTTGCAATATCCGTATATATTATTAAGCAGGGAAGAAAATTCTATATATCCTGGTATGATAAAATGAGTGAGGACTTCTATAAGAAAGAGATAAATAATGATGACGAACTTATGGAGGCCATAATAGATTTATATTATGCAGAAATATCAGATACAGATGGCAGAAGTTATGAAATATATGAAAGAATATATGGATTTGATAAAAGCACAGTTATATATCTTTCTGATAAAGCCGGCAAACCAAAGGATGGTAGTGAAATAGATATTAATTCAGAAAGGGTGGTGCTTACATGTCTAAATTAGATTGGAATTTTCTATTCAAACCTATAGTTCAAAAAAAGAACAAAAAGGACGATGAACAGATAAAGAAAACAGGAATAGAGATTAAAGAAGCACCAAAACTTGATGAAAATAAGAAGATATATTTCATTCTTACTAATGCACTAATTAATTTTCTCGTGGTAATCGGAACAACTGGTTCATTTGTAAAACCTTTTGGTATAAAATGCTATATGCCGGTTATATGGGTGGTTTCGCTGATTATTGCTATATTTATGGCATTTTTATATTATAATATGCTCGCTAAGACTTTGGGATATTTCATATCTTTAGTAGCATTTATATATGGTATATTTAATCTTAAATACATGATAAAAGGTGGTTTTGGTTATATTTCTAATAAGCTTATGGCATTTTTTGAAAAGGAATTAGATCTTCCTGTAGAAAGAAGTTATAACGTATATGGATATAGTGAGAAAATATCTGTTACAGTTTGTATGATATTCATAATATTTGCGATAATGTTGTTGTTTAATATGGTTATATCGGAGATTAAAGGTTTTGTCTTTATATTTCTTGCGACATTTCCTGTAATGCAGATGGGAATGTATTTTAACCAGAAGGCGGATATGCTGTATTTTACAATATATATATCAGGCTTATTAGGCTTATTTTTCCTTAGAAATTCAAGACATTATCATATGGAATATAAGAAGAAAAAGGGATATAAGCAGATAAACAGAAAGAATAAGGTCATATATGATTATACTAATGACGGCAAGAATTCTCTTAGTTTTGTATTGATACTTGCAGCTTTAATAATTGGGATAACCCTGGTTGGTGGAGCTGCATTTCCACAAAGGGAATATCATACTAATTCTGACTATGATAGCTGGAGAGAAGATACGAAAGATTTCACCAAACAGCTTATTATGGTTGGTTTCTGGGGAATGATAAGTCCTAATGGTGGAAGTGCAGGAGGAGTCGGTAGAAACAGACTTGGACAGTCAAAGTATGTAAGATTAGACTATGAAACGGATTTAATTCTTAGGATGCCTGTGTATAAAGATGAAGAAAGCACATACCTTAAGTCATTTATCGGGACATTCTATCGTGATGAATACTGGGAAATGATTTCTGAAAATAAAGAGAATAAAATCAAGTTAGAAGATTATGGGCTGACATCTGATGACATTGTAGAATTACAGAGCGAAATAATAAGCAAATGCAATTTGTATTCGGGATATAGGGCATTTATTAAAAGAACTAAGGACATGGAAGTTATAAATGTAGCAGCTTCTCCACAATTTATGTATGTTCCTTATAATGATTTTACATTGAATCTGTATGATAATGTTATAAATGATGATGAATATATTGGCAGACACAGAATTAATAGAAGGATGATTATACGATCATTTCCGTTTGGTAATAATATTAATATTGATGAATTCAGAAATTATATAAGAAATTATATGGATATTATTAAGACGAATATATCGGCTATAACGCAAGAAGGCAGAGAACTTACAACAGAAGAAAGTGAACAGGATAATATCATTAAAACTGAAGAGAAGTATTCTGAATATGTTCATAATATGTATATGGATGTTCCCAAAAAAAATGAGAAAGTCATAGCAGAATTCTGTGAAAAATATGGTCTTAATAAAGATTCAGAAAATATAACGGAAAAACTTAAAGAGATATTTCAGACGGATTATACCTATACCTTAATGCCTGGAATTACACCAAAAGATAAGGAGTTTGTGAATTATTTCCTTACTAAGCAGAAGAAAGGTTATTGTACTTATTTTGCTACTTCAGCAACTCTGATATTCAGATATCTTGGAATTCCGGCAAGATATGTAGGCGGTTATGTATTACAGGATGTGGATTATCTTAGCGGAGTTTCTGTAAGTGATAATATGTTTGATAAAGATTTTACTAATCAGACTGGCGGAGATATATATGAGTATGAAATTAATGACAGCCAGGCTCATGCGTGGGTTGAAATCTATATTAATGGTTTTGGATGGATACCTGTAGAAGTTACTCCATCATTAGATGAAGATATGGAAGAGCCTAAACAGGATAATAATAACAATATAGCGGATTTTTTAGCCAATCAGGTATTTACGAAAAAGACATTTGATGCGGTTAAGAATACAACTGTAAGTATGATTTATATTGCAATAACAGGTGTCAGTCTGTCATTTGTAATCTATATCTGTACAGGCATGTGCGTGAGAAACAGAAGAAGAAATAACAAAAATGTCATAAAGCAATATCATTATTTGTGTATGGTAACTAAATTTATAGGATTAAATAAAGCTGACGAAGAATCTTATGCTTCATTTGGAAAAAGGATTATAGAAAAGAATATATCTGATGCAGACAGTGTTAACAGAATCAATGAGATACTTGAAAAAGATAAATTCAGTCGTAATAATATAAGTAATGAAGAAATTAAAGAATTCAATGATATTGTTATAAGAATATCTGAAAATGTATATATGAAACTAAGCTGGTATAAAAAACTATTATTCAGATATATAAAATGGTTATAAAAGCTACTTGTAATTAAGTGGTAAATGGTGTTATACTAATATTAGGTATAGACAACTGTCATATATTATAAAAGTTGTAATTCAATCGTTTTGTACAGGTGAAACGATTAAAAATAAAATATAATAATGGAGGTATGCATATGAGTTACTTTCTTGGAACAAATTCTAATTCAATAAGTATGTTGTTTTCTGGTATGTCAGGAAATGCAGGAAATTTAACAGGCAATATGATTTCAGATTATTATAGTATTAGAAATGGAAGCTATAAGAAGTTACTTACATCATATTATAATAAGTTAAATGCAGCTGATGATAAGACAAACAGTAATAAGACATCTGCCTCAACAAATATTTCTATAGATTCTAATGCACAGCTATCACAGATTAGCAGTGTGAGCAGTAAACTTCAGGAGAGTTCGACTAATCTGCTTGCTAAAGGTTCTACATCATTATTTAAGACATCGGAAGTTAAAGATGAAAATGGTAATGTAACTAAAGAATATGATATGGACAAGATTTACAAGGGTGTCAAAGAATTTGTAGATAATTATAATTCGGTACTTTCGAAGGCTTCTACATCTAAGGTTAATTCCATCAGTAAAGCTGTAGCTAATATGGCTTCATCAGGTAAGGTTAATTCTAACCTTTTGAAATCAGTAGGAATTACAGTTAATGATAATAATACATTAAGTGTAGATGAGAAGAAATTAAAAGAAGCAGATGTATCAACACTAAAGACATTATTCAATACATCAGGTTCATATGGATATTACATAGGAACAAAGGCTTCAGAGATAAATGCCACAGCGAAATTCGAGGCATCTAAGACGAATACATATACCCGCACAGGTTCATATTCATCATATGTATCTACAGGTAATTTATATAATTCATTTTATTAAGAAATACAATTAGCTATTAAGGAGACAGAAAAGAGCAATGACTAAGATAAGAACACGTTTTGCACCAAGCCCAACAGGAAGAATGCATGTAGGAAATTTAAGAACAGCACTTTATGAATTTCTTATTGCAAAGCATGAAGGAGGAGACTTCATTTTAAGAATTGAAGATACTGACCAGGAGAGATTTGTTGAGGGTGCATTAGACATTATATACAGAACATTAGAGAAGACAGGCCTTGTACATGATGAGGGACCTGATAAAGATGGCGGTTATGGTCCGTATGTCCAGAGTGAGAGACAGGCAAGTGGAATGTATCTTAAATATGCTAAACAATTGGTAGAGAAAGGTGAGGCATATTATTGTTTCTGTACAGAAGAGAGATTACAGACACTTAAACAGACTATAGGCGATAAAGAGATTATTGTATATGATAAGCATTGTCTGTCATTGTCTAAAGAAGAGATAGAAGAGAACCTTAAGAAAGGTATGCCATATGTTATAAGACAGAACAATCCTAAAGAGGGAACTACTACATTTGTAGATGATATATATGGCGAAATTACAGTAGATAATTCGGAGTTAGATGATATGATTCTTATTAAATCAGACGGATATCCAACATACAATTTTGCTAATGTTATAGATGACCATTTGATGAATATTACTCACGTTGTACGTGGAAATGAATATATATCATCGTCACCAAAATATCAAAGATTATATGAAGCATTTGGCTGGGAGCCACCTAAATATGTACATTTACCATTGATTACAGATGAGAATCATAAGAAATTAAGTAAGAGATGTGGACATTCTTCATTTGAAGATTTAATCGAACAGGGTTTTGTAGCTGAAGCAGTAGTTAACTATATAGCACTTTTGGGCTGGAGTCCTGAAGATAATACAGAGATAATGTCGCTTGACGAATTAATTAAGAAATTCGATTATCATCATATTAATAAATCACCTGCCGTATTCGACATTGTTAAATTAAAATGGATGAATGGCGAATATATTAAGGCAATGGATAATGAGAAGTTCTATGAACTTGCTATGCCATATATTAAAAAGGTGATTACTAAAGATTTAGATTTAAAGAAGATATTAGATTTAGTTAAGACAAGAATAGAAATCTTACCTGACTTAGAAGAACAGGTAGACTTCTTCGAAGAATTACCGGATTATGATATAGCGATGTATACTCATAAGAAGATGAAGACTAATTCGGAGAATTCTTTAGAAGTCTTAAAGGAGATGTTACCTATTCTAGAGAACCATAATGATTACTCTATAGATTCATTACATGATTTAATTATGAAATATATAGCTGACAAGGGAATTAAGAATGGTCAGGGTTTATGGCCACTTAGAACAGCAGTTTCAGGTAAACAGATGACTCCTGGTGGTGCATTTGAGATTATGGAGATTCTTGGTAAAGACGAATCAATAAGAAGAATAAAAGTAGGAATTGAGAAACTTGAACAGGCAGTTTAGTGAAGCACAGAGTAAGGCAATCAGACATTATACAGGTCCGAGCTTAGTATTAGCCGGACCTGGTTCTGGTAAAACGACAGTAATTACTCACAGAACGAAAAATTTAATAGAAGAATATGGAGTTAATCCGGCAAATATCTTAGTTATTACATTTACTAAGGCATCGGCAATTGAAATGCAGGAAAGGTTCGAGAAACTTATGGACGGAGTAAGATTACCCGTTTCATTTGGAACTTTTCATGCAATTTTTTTTAGAATTTTGAAATATGCATACAATTATTCGGCACATAATATCATAAGGGAAGAGGACAGATTCAGACTTATTAAGGAACTAATAGAAAGAGAAGAATTAGAGATTGAAGATGAGAATGAATTTGTCAGGTCAATAATGGCAGAGATAGGCAATGTCAAAGGCGATATGATAGACATTAATAATTATTATTCTGCAAACTGCAGCGACCAGATATTTAGAAAGATTTATAATAAATATGAAGAAAAATTAAGAAATAGAAATATGGTAGATTTCGATGATATGCTTATAATGTGTTATGAATTGTTTAAAGCAAGGCCGGATATCTTATCAGCATGGCAGAAAAAATATAAGTACATACTTATAGATGAATTTCAGGATATCAACCGGGTGCAGTATGAAGTGATGAAGATGTTAGCTGCTCCTGAAGATAATCTCTTTATTGTCGGTGATGATGACCAGTCAATATACAGATTCAGAGGTGCAAGACCTGAGATAATGCTTAATTTCGAGAAGGATTATGAAACGGCGGTTAAAATCGTATTAGACGAGAATTACCGCTCAACCGGAGCTGTTATTAAAGATGCACAAAGCCTTATTAAGAATAATAAGAAGAGATTTGATAAGAATATAAAGGCAGTACGTGACATCGGAACTCCGGTGAAATATATGGAATTCAAGTCGGTTGTCGAAGAGAACAGCTATATTATAGAGGATATTCTGAAACATATACAGAGAGGTGGAAGATATTCAGATATTGCAATCCTATTCAGAACTAACATAGGTCCACGTTTTCTGATAGATAAATTAATGGAATATAACGTACCATTTCATATGAAAGATGCGATGCCTAATATTTATGATCATTTTATAGCTAAAGATATAATAAGCTATATTAATATTGCATTAGGCGAAAATAGTCGTGAAAATTACTTAAGAATAATTAACAGACCTAAGAGATATATTTCAAGAGAAGCACTTAAAAATGAAGAGATATCATTAGATAGTTTAAAGCATTTCTATAGTGATAAAACGTGGATGGTCGAAAGATTAGAGAAGCTGGAATTCGATTTAGTAATGTTAAGAAGAATGTCACCATATTCGGCGATTAATTATATAAGACAGGGCATAAGATATGATGAATATTTAGCAGAATATGCAGAACTTAGAAGAATGAAAGTGGAGGACCTCTATGAAATAATTAATGAAATCGCAGAGGCAGCCAAAGAATATGATACCTATGATAAATGGTTTAAGCACATTGAGGATTATGCTAAGGAATTAGAGAAACAGTCAAATAAGAATTCTAAAACAGATAATGCGGTGGAGTTATGCACGATGCATAGTTCAAAAGGACTTGAATATAAAATTGTATATATCATTGATGCAGTCGAGGGAGTTACGCCTCACAGTAAGGCTACATTAGATGAAGATATTGAAGAGGAAAGACGACTGTTCTACGTGGCTGCCACGAGGGCGAAGGATTATCTTAATGTATTCTGGATTAAGGAAAGATTTAATAAACCTGTGGATATATCACGATTTGTAAGTGAAATGATGCTTGATTATGATGATATATGTGAAGGCAGAAAAGTTTATCACAGGAAATATGGTGATGGAGTAATTAAGACAATTGAAGATGGAAAGGCAGTTATCTATTTTAGTAAATATAGAAAAGAATTTGTTTTTAATATAGAATTTGCATTTGGAAACAAAATTATACAATTAAAATAATGAAGTAAATGCTAATTAAACAGCTAAAGGTCTAAAGAATGTATCTTATGACTTAAAATATGGAAGATTGATTAGATTTTTGACAAAAATCAGTTGACTTATTATTAAAATCATATAAAATATTTATGTACAAATTACAAAAGCATATGGAAGGAGAACATTTGTGGTTACGAATAACGGTGGCGAAAGTCGCAACAAAGGCACTAAGAATAATGGAGATGGAAAGGAAAGAGGAACAAGTTATCGTAATGGTGAGAAAAAAGACTATAAGTCATATAACAAGGGACCTAGAGATGACGACAGAAGAAATGTAAGGAATAATAATGATAACAAAGGTCCAAGAGATGGCAAGAAAGATTATAGAGACAATAAGAACGGCGGTAATGACAGAGGACAGAGGAACTCTTTCAAGAACAATGATTCCAGACAGAATAACAAATTCGGAGGAAACAAATCTTATAAGAAGAATTTTGGTGACAGGAATTATGGAAATCCATATGATAAAGATAGTGATGAAGATTCAAGACCTCAAAGAAGGCCAAGCGCTAATAAAGATAACAAGATAAAAGAGCAGCAGCCGGATAAGATAGAGATAATTAATAGAATTGAGAAAGAGAAAAAGGCAATGCAGAAAAAACAGGCAGAGAGAAAGAACAACAAACCTGTAAGACAGCAGACAAGACCTAAGAGAACTAATAATATTGATTGGACAAGAGCATATGAAAATGATTCATATGATGATGACGATTTAGATATGTATTTATAAAAAAGACATAACGATAAGTGGTATTTACAAGTGAACTTGCGATACCACTTATTGTGTACGTCTGATGAATATACAATTATGATATGTAAGAAATATATAGTCTATAGCAATGTATGGATAGTATAAGTTTAAAACTATGTATTTTTGAATGTGTAATGTAACAATGGAAAGTTGACAGATAAGGAGCAGCATATGATAAACAATGAAGTAAGGAGTAATATTCAAAAGTATGGTCAGGAACATTTGCTGAAATATTATGATACTTTATCTACTAAAGAGAGAAGTATATATGATGAGCAGTTGAATAACCTGAACTTTGGATATCTTGACATAAATAGAGAAAATAAAAATGAGAAAAAAGAAACTCACTATGAACCTATACAGGCCCTCAGAAAAGATGATATCAATAAAGATAGAGAACAGTTTGAGAAAATTGGAATTGATGCAATTAAGAATTGTAAAGTCGGTGCTGTGCTATTAGCTGGAGGGCAGGGAACACGTCTGGGTTTTGATAAGCCTAAGGGAATGTTCAATATTGGTATAACTAAGGAATTATACATATTTGAAAGACTTATAAGAAATCTTTTGGATGTAGTAGAGAAAACAGGAAGTTATATACCATTATTTGTAATGACTAGTGAGAAGAACGATTCTGATACCAGACAGTTTTTTAAAGAGAAGAACTATTTCGGATATGATAAGAATTTTGTATACTTTTTCGTTCAGGATATGGCACCAAGTATCAGCTATGATGGAAAATTCCTTATGGAAGACAGATATAAGTTGGCACTTTCACCTAATGGTAATGGTGGATGGTTTTCATCTATGGTATCATCAGGCTTATTAGATAAGATGAATAAGATGGGAATAGAGTGGCTTAATGTGTTCTCGGTTGACAATGTGTTACAGAGAATAGCTGATCCTATATTTATTGGTGCTACCATATTATCAGGTTGTCCTGCGGGTGCAAAAGTAGTAAAGAAATCAAAACCTGATGAGAGAGTCGGTGTTATGTGTAAAGAAAATGGTAAGCCATCAATTGTGGAATACTATGAGCTTACACCAGAGATGATGGAAGCAAGAGATGCATACGGAGAACCAGCGTATAATTATGGTGTGACACTTAATTATCTGTTCAGGGTTAAGGATCTGATAAAAATTAATAATAATAAATTAGTCAATCATATAGTAGAGAAGAAGATACCTTATATCAATGAGAAAGGTGAAATTGTTAATCCCGAAGAACCTAATGGATACAAGTTTGAGACATTGATTTTAGATATGATAAATATGCTTGATGACTGTCTTGTGTTCGAAGTGGAAAGACAGAAAGAATTCGCACCTGTTAAGAATAAAGAGGGTGTTGACTCGATTGATACAGCGAGAGAATTATTGAAACTCAATGGAGTAGAGATATAATTAAATCGCGCAGAAATGGAGATTAAGAATGAAGAAGATAATAGAATTAATCAATGACGAATTTGTCAAAGCATTTGATGAGTGCGGATATGATGTGAAATATGCTAAGGTAACTATTTCAAACAGACCTGATTTATGTGAATATCAGTGTAATGGTGCTATGGCAGCTGCTAAAGCATATAAAAAAGCACCGATAATGATAGCTAATGAAATCGTTGAAAAACTTTCAGGTAATAATATATTTAGTGAAATAAATGCGGTTATGCCGGGCTTTATTAACTTTAATATAAGTGAAGAATTTGTGGCCGGATATATTGATAAGATGAAGAATGATGAGATGTTTGGATGCAATAAGACAGATAATCCTAAGAAGATAATAATTGACTATGGTGGAGCGAATGTTGCAAAGCCTTTACATGTAGGTCATCTACGTTCAGCAGTTATTGGTGAAAGTATTAAGAGAATGACAAGCTATCTCGGGAATGATGTCGTAGGTGATGTTCATCTTGGTGACTGGGGACTTCAGATGGGTCTGATTATTGTTGAACTTAGATTAAGAAAGCCTGACCTTGTATATTTTGATGAGAATTATACAGGAGAATATCCTGAAGAACCACCATTTACAATTTCAGAATTAGAAGATATTTACCCTTGTGCTAATGCTAAATCTAAGGAAGATGAGGCATTCAAGGAAGAAGCAAGACAGGCTACATTTGAATTACAGAATGGTAATAAAGGTTATCATGCAATATGGAATCATATAATAAATGTTTCGATAAAAGATTTAAAGAAGAATTATGATAATCTAGATGTCCATTTTGAATTATGGAAGAAAGAAAGCGATGCACAGCCATATATTCCTGATATGATTAAATATATGAAAGATAATAATTATACAAGAATAAGTGAGGGTGCTTTAGTGGTTGATGTTAAAGAAGATACAGATACTAAAGAGATACCACCTTGTATGATTCTTAAATCTAATGGTGCAACGCTGTATAATACAACAGATTTGGCAACAATCGTTGAGAGAATGAAATTATTTAACCCTGATCACATAATCTATGTAGTAGATAAACGACAGGAGTTATATTTCGAACAGGTATTTCGCTGTGCAAGAAAGACTAAACTTGTTAGTGATAGTACAGAATTAACCTTCCAGGGCTTTGGTACAATGAATGGCAAAGACGGTAAGCCATTTAAGACCCGTGACGGCGGTGTTATGCGTCTTGAGAATCTTATTAAGGAAATTAATGATGCTGTATATGATAAGATAATGGAGAATCGTTCTGTATCAGAAGAAGAAGCAAGACAGACAGCTAAGATAGTTGGTTTATCAGCACTTAAATATGGTGATTTATCTAATCAGGCATCTAAAGATTATATATTTGATATTGAGAGATTTACTTCATTCGAGGGAAATACAGGTCCATATATTCTGTATACAATTGTTAGAATTAAGTCTATACTTAATAAATATGCAGAGAATTCTACAGTAAGCCATAACAAGATTCTTACAGCATTAAATGCGAGTGAGAAAGAGCTTATGCTTGTATTATCTAAATATAATGATGTAATTGAAAATGCGGTTTCGGAACTTGCACCACATAAGATATGTGCATATATCTATGAACTTTCAAATGCATTTAATAAATTCTACCATGAGACAAAGATACTCACATGTGAAGATGAAGAAAGAAAATCAGGCTATATTAATCTTATAAGTCTTTCTAAAGAGATACTTGAAAAGAGCATTGATTTGCTTGGATTCTCTGCACCTGACAGAATGTAATTTGTAATCGAAAAATTCGCTTGTAATTTGTAGAGTTTCGAAGTTTAAAAATTACTCTTTGTGACAATCTTAAAGACAATAAAAAATAAAGAGTTTCGTATTATTTGCTGATTAAATAATACGAAACTCTTTTCAAGTTCTAATATACAATATTATATCAGGTAAAATTTTAAGATGATATCTTAGATGTCAAAATATTAAGAAGCAGTAGTTTCTTTGTTAGAAGTAGTTTCATCTGAAGAAGTAGTTTCATCAGAAGCAGTAGTTTCATCAGAAGAAGTCTCATCAGTTGATTCTTCAGCCTCTTTCCATGCCTTTGAAATCTCTTTCTCAGAAAGGCTGTATGTAGTTGGTTCTGTATTAGCTGGCTCTTTATAAATGTAATCTTTATATATTGAATAACCAAAGAAACCTACGAATGCTACAATAACTAGAGTTGTTATGATAGCTCTTAAGACTTTCTCTCTTTTCTGCTTAGCAAGCATTTTCTTTCTGTTAGATTTCTCTTTTTTATATTGTTCTACTTTCTGCTGACTCATTTTTCATAAATCCTTTCTATCAATGTTTTATTATAGGGTACTTACAAAACAGTATAATAAATATATATTTTGCTTTCACTTCATAAATAATAAGAGATTAAAATGTAAAACACATTAACTTTATCTATTATATAACAAAATATGAAAATAATAAACAATAAAATACAAAATATAAAAAATATTTAGTATTTTATTTAGAAAATGCTATTAAATCAATATGATTTTTGTGTAAATTATATAAAAACAGGAAAAAATTCGTTGACATAAAGGCGGGTGTGTACTATATTATTTATGTATAGAAAAGTTCGTGAATAGTTAAGTCATTATTGGCAATTGCAGGATATTTGTTTGTATTTAGGACACTTATCTTAATCGTTCTTTTTTATAAAAAAATACTATAGAAATGGGGATACATGTAGATGGTAAAAAGTTTTGTACAGATTCTAAATATTGGATTTGGTATTATTAATAATACACAGCCTATTGAGGATAAGAATCCTGAAGTGATTATGGAAAAGGTATTAGCAATGGATGATCCGGCTCGTGATATTAGAATAATCGGATTTAGAACATATGATATGGATACTGATACCGGTGTGATGAGTAACCAGAGTGGAATCTATTACTTAGAAGGTGAAGAATTTACATATCCAAAAGTTGACCCAGAGATTACAGCATTTATGAAGAATGCAGGAATTGACTATGAAAAGGGTCAGCAGCTTATTAAGATTAAGAAACCTAATGTTTTAGTTTATCCATTCAATGCTAACGATGTAATTCTTGATACAGCCGCTGTTCTTATTAAGATGAAGATTAAGAAAGAAGAAGAGCGTAAGATTAGATTAGAAGAAGAAATCGTAACATATAAGAATAGTCTTGTTGAAGAGATGAAGAAAGCAGCTGAATATATTGAAAATAACCAGTTCAATACTATTCCGCTTGTTGACACAGGAGATAATTCTAAGGCACTTAACTTATTAGGTGATAAAGGTAACTTCCAGAAACATATTGAACATATGAGAAATATTCGTGTTGAGATAATGGCTATCGACAAGTTCTTAAGAGAGAATCAGATTTAATTAACAGAATTAAAAAATTAAATAAGAATTTACATACATATGGCAGGTTGCATAAGCACCTGCCATAGTGTGTTTTTATATAGTTTAGAAAATATATGTAAATGCTAACTGGCTTAAATATACAGCAAGCATTGAGAATACTGCAACGACAACAAGACTTTTCTCTTTATAAGCTAAGAATAATGCCACAACAGTACCACAGATAGAGCTTGCAACGGAATTAGTAGATGTGAAGATATCAGGAAATGTAAGTGCTGCTAATACTGCATATGGTACATAATATAAAAATGATTTTAAATATGTTGATTTAATCTCTTTTCTAAAAACAGCCATTGGAAGAACCCTTGGTAAATATGTTACTAAAGCCATTAATCCGACGGCAATCAGTGTTCTCGTCATTTTATCACCCTAAGTATATTACTAAATATGTGTAATATATATATCCTTTCGTTAGAAATAAAAATAATCTGTTATAATTTATACTTGTTATATATTTGATTTGCGTTAATTTATATTTGCGTTAATTTATATTTGTATTAATTCAATGATTGTATCAATTTTATATATGCATTACCTTGTATTTTCTTCGGAAACCGGAAATAAAAATGCTCCGATAGCAGAAGATATGACTGTTGCAATAATAATGCTGAAACCATAGGAAATAAAGCTGAATATAGGAATGTATCTTATAATACATACAATTGCAATTGACATTATGACAATTGTTAATACCGGTTTTGATTTCTTAGATGGTGGAATTATTATAGCGATGAACATAGCATATAATGCAATTCCCATAGCACCCTTAAGACTTGGAGGAAGAAGACTTGATGCACATGCACCTAAGAGTGTTCCTAATGTCCAGCCCCAAAATGGCCCTGTAATAAGTCCATACATATATGAAGCTGATAATGCCTTGGGCTCAGTGGCAGCAAGGGCAAAAGTCTCATCAGTTATACCAAAACTAAAAATAAGCCTATGTAATATTGAAGTTTTTTTCTCGACTTTCTGTGAAAGAGAGAGTGACATCAGGAAATATCGCAGATTAATAATAAATGTATTAAGTGTGATTTCTAATAAGGTTCCACCATGAATAATCAGGTTAGTTCCAGCAAGCTGACCTGAACTTGTGAGGTTTGTTACCGAAATCAAGACTGCTAACCAGATAGGGAGCCCTCCATTTACAGCCATAAAACCAAATGAAAAAGACACCGGTATATATCCCATGGCAATAGGAATACCTTTTTTAAAACCATATTTAAAATCTGATAGTTTATTATTGTTCATAATAATCCTCATTTCTGAGCGACTTGTTGCGAAGGGGCGGTGAGAAATTCGCGTAGGCGATTTCTCATCTGCCCCAAAAAGCTATTTGCTTTCGCTCTGAAACAAATAGCCGTGTAAAAAAATAATCGCATCAGCATTATTTTTTTACACTATCCTCATTTCTTTTGTAATATTAAACAAAACATAGAGATTATAACATTGCATTATTTAAAAATCAAATAATATTGAAAAAATATATCGAATGAAGTATTATTTAATATATTAAGTTCAAACAAAGAATAATAAAAATAATTGGAGAAAAATGTGAACGAAAAAGATATCAGATTTAAAAATATAATTATGGCATTTTGTCCACCGATAATATATTTATTTATAACAATGTTTGTTGAAGTGGTAGCAGATATAATAATATTTGTCAGACAGGCGAAAAGCACATCTAACAGTAACAGTTTTATATCATCATATAAATTTATGGATAATATAACGAATAATCTTGATAAATATTCATATCTGATTACATTTATTTCAGCAGCAATAGCAATATTTGTTTTTGGATATTATTATTTCAGACATAAAAATACTTATGAAGCTTATAAGTTATCTAAAGTATTTACAAGTCTTAAAGTAAACGATTATTTCAATCTTGTAATAATCGGAGCAATTGGAAGCGTAGGCCTTTCGAGATTCGTATCAATGCTTCCGCTTGATAATATAATAGGCAATTATGAGAATACCAGTAATGCATTATTATCAGGAAATATTATATTACAGATTGTGTCACTTGGAATTGTGGTTCCGATAGCAGAAGAATTAATCTATAGAGGACTTTTGTTTAACGGATTAACAAAGGTTATCGATGCAAAATATGCAATATTTGTAGCATCACTTGTATTTGGAGTATTCCATTATAATCTGTTGCAGGGAACATATACATTTCTATTATCGCTTATACTTATATGTGTATATATGAGATATAAATGTATTCTGGCACCGATAATTATTCATGCGTGTGCAAATATAGTTGCGGTAATATCAAGTTACTTTGGCATCTCAAGCTTTTTAAATAGAAATATATGGATATATCTGCTTATAATGGTAGTAGAATTGGTCATTGGAGTTATTAGTTTTGAAGTGATTATGAAAGAAGATTTGAAGTAAAAACAGAAAAATACAAAAAAAATAAAAAATTTAAAAAAGTTATTGACAAATATCTCTAAAATGGTTATACTATCCTAGCAAGTTCGATACAGGATAAGGCAACGGGATCTTAGCTCAGCTGGGAGAGCATCTGCCTTACAAGCAGAGGGTCACAGGTTCGAGCCCTGTAGGTCCCATCACTTTTAGAATGTATCTGACATATATGGCGGAATAGCTCAGTTGGCTAGAGCACACGGTTCATACCCGTGGTGTCATGGGTTCAAATCCCTTTTCCGCTACTGAATTTAAACCGGAACTTATTGTTCCGGTTTTTTTGTATAATATTATGTAAAAATATAAAGTAGCTTTCTTATTTATAAATTATATGATATATTATTCGATAGAAAATTACTTAAATGAAATATATAATTACATATTAAAGAAGTATAAAAGTTGCTTCAGAACGGAGGATATATGCGAGTTGGTTTAGGATATGATGTTCATAGATTAGTTGAAGATAGAAAACTTATACTTGGTGGAGTAGAGATACCTTATGAAAAAGGTCTGCTCGGACATTCAGATGCAGATGTGCTATTACATGCCATAATGGATGCGTTATTAGGTGCAGCTGCACTTGGAGACATTGGTAAGCATTTCCCTGATTCAGATGAAAAATATAAGGGAATATCAAGTATTAAATTATTAGAAGAGGTTGGAAAATTATTAGATGAGCATCTCTACGTGATAAATAATATTGATGCAACAGTTATAGCACAAAGACCAAAGGTAGGTCCTTACAGAGAACAGATGATTAAAAATATTGCAAATGCACTTAAAATTGATGAAAATCTTATAAATGTTAAGGCAACAACAGAAGAGGGACTTGGTTTTACCGGAAATGGCGAGGGAATATCATCACAGGCAATTGCATCAATAAGCCTTGCAACAGAGCAGTCTTATGGAGCACTTAACTGTGGTGGCTGTGGAAGTTGTACAGCCAGATAGACAATATAATATTGGACAATAAATTTAATAGAAAATAAATCCGGTATATGATTGATATACAAATATAAATAAAAATTGAATAAAAATTCATAAAATACAATCTGAAATTAAAAAATGCAATACACAATTAATATGAATAAGTGTGTTGCAAGGAAATAATTAATGTGATAATCTATACATTATTGTGAAATAGAGGCGAAAGGAGTTCTAATCAGAATGAAAATTTATAATACATTGACAAGACGAAAAGAAGAATTTGTACCGATAGAAGAGGGAAAAGTCAGAATGTATGTATGTGGTCCGACAGTATATAACCTTATTCATATTGGTAATGCAAGACCTATGATTGTATTTGATACAGTCAGAAGATATATGGAATATGCAGGATATCAGGTAAATTATGTAACAAACTTCACAGACGTAGATGATAAGATAATTAAAACGGCAATTGAAGAAAATGTTACTGCTGATGAGATATCTAAGAGATATATTGCTGAATGCAAAAAAGATATGAAAGCATTAAATGTTAAAGAGGCAACAAAGCATCCGCTTGCAACAGAAGAAATTCAGGGAATGATTGAGATGATAAGCAAACTTATTGAAAAAGGATATGCTTATGACTCAAACGGAACAGTCTATTACAGAACAAGAAAGTTCAAAGATTATGGTAAGCTTTCTAAGAAAAATATAGATGACCTGGAGGCAGGCCACAGAGAGATAAAAGTTGCAGGTGAAGAGAATAAGGAAGATCCGCTTGATTTTGTATTATGGAAACCTAAGAAAGATGGAGAACCATATTGGGAATCACCATGGAGCGAGGGCAGACCAGGCTGGCATATAGAGTGCTCAGTTATGTCTAAAAAATATCTTGGAGACCAGATAGATATCCATGCAGGTGGAGAAGATTTAATCTTCCCTCATCATGAAAATGAAATTGCGCAGAGTGAGGCAGCTAATGGTGTTGAATTTTCAAGATATTGGATGCATAATGGTTTCTTAAATATTGATAATAAGAAAATGTCAAAATCACTTGGTAATTTCTTCACAGTAAGAGATATAAGCAAGAAATATGATTTACAGGTATTAAGATTCTTTATGTTAAGTGCTCACTACAGAAGTCCTATTAACTTCAGTGCAGAACTTATGGAAGCTGCTAAGAACGGATTAGAAAGAATTCTTACAGCAGTAAGTAACTTAAAGCATATGGAAGAAAATCTTTCACTTGAAAGCATTACTCCTAAGGAAGAGGAAAATATCACTAAGGCAGATGAATTTACAGAGAAATTCAAAAAAGCCATGGAAGATGATTTCAATACAGCAGATGCAATTTCAGCAATATTTGAGCTTGTTAAATTTGCAAATACTACAATTAACGAGAATTCATCTAAAGAGTATGCAAAGAAATTAAAAGAATTAATTGTTACATTATCAGACGTACTGGGTATAATTGCCGAAAAAGAAGAAAGCATTGATGATGAAATAGAAAAACTTATTGAAGAACGTCAGACTGCACGTAAAGAGAAGAATTTCGCAAGAGCAGATGAGATAAGAGCATTACTTCTTGATAAAGGTATTGTGTTAGAGGATACAAGAGAAGGCGTAAAATGGAAGAGAGTTTAGAATTATTCGGTATAATTAAAAAAGGAATGGGCATAAGAGATATTGATTTAGTCGATTATTCACCTTTAGTATTAGCATATATCGGTGATTCTATCTATGAGATTATTGTAAGAACCTGTGTAGTAACTAAGGGTAATACCCAGGTTAACAAGCTTCATAAGAAGAGCAGCAGTTATGTTAATGCACATTCCCAGGCAGTGATAATTATGTCGTTAATGGATAAATTAACCGATGAAGAAATAAGGATATATAAGCGTGGAAGAAATGCAAAGTCAGTAACGATGGCTAAAAATGCAACCATATCCGATTATAAGAAAGCGACCGGTTTTGAGGCTCTTATGGGTTATCTGTATCTTAATAATGAAACAGACAGAATGTTAGAGCTTATGAAAAGCGGACTTGATTATTTAGAGAAGAATGAAAAATAGCAGGAATGGAGAAGAATGTGCCTGCAGAATGGAGAAAGTGTGAGATACGAAGAACTTACAATAGAGGGCAGAAATGCTGTAATTGAGGCTTTCAGAGCAGGAAAAACTATTGATAAAGTGTTTATACTTGACGGATGTCATGATGGCCCGATTAATACAATTACAAGAGAAGCGAGAAAACATAATACAATTATCAGTTATGTAGTAAAAGAAAGATTAGATCAGATGTCGCATACTGGCAAACATCAGGGTGTAATTGCGATAGCGGCCGCTTATGAATATGCGACAGTAGAAGATATCCTTGATAATGCCAAAGAGAAGGGCGAAGCACCATTTATATTTATTCTAGACAATATAGAAGATCCACATAATCTTGGAGCTATTATAAGAACAGCTAATTTAGCAGGAGCTCATGGCATAATTATACCTAAGAGAAGAGCAGTAGGACTTACAGCAACAGTTGCAAGAACTTCGGCAGGAGCAATTAACTACACACCTGTAGCTAAAGTTACCAACATTTCTAATACTATCGAGGAACTTAAGAAAGAAGGAATGTGGTTCGTATGTGCAGATATGGACGGAGAATTAATGTATAATCTTGACCTTAAAGGGCCGATAGGCTTAGTGATTGGCAATGAAGGTGAGGGTGTAAGTCGTCTTGTAAAGGAAAAATGTGATTTTACTGCAACAATTCCTATGAAAGGTGATATAGATTCATTAAATGCATCAGTAGCAGCAGGCGTACTTGCATATGAAATTGTAAGACAGAGAATGTTATAATTTTAATAAGTGGCAGAATGGAGACGGAAATGGATTATTCGGTTATGACGGACGAGAAACTCATAGAGTTATCAAGAGATGGTAAGGATGAGGTTATAGATTATCTTCTTGATAAATATAAAGGTCTGGTAAGACGTAAAGCCAGAACAATGTTCTTAGTCGGCGGCGATACAGATGACCTGATTCAGGAGGGAATGATAGGTCTGTATAAAGCTGTAAGAGATTATGATGTCAGAAAAGAAGCGTCATTTCTGACATTTGCCAATCTCTGCATTGACAGACAGATTTATTCAGCCATAAATGCTTCAAACCGTAAAAAGCACAGTCCGTTAAATAGTTATATTTCATTTCCGCTGTTAAATTTTTTAAATGACAATGTTACGAACGAATTATATATGGATAAACAGAATGTTAATCACAGGAATCCGGAAGATTTATATATTGACAGGGAAAATGTTCTTCATATTGAGCATATGTTAGAGAAAGAATTAAGTGCATTTGAATACGAAGTATTAAAAATGTATATAGACGGAGCAGATTATATAGAGATAGCTGAAAGAATGGATAAGAAACCGAAATCAATCGATAATGCCATACAGAGAATAAAGAAAAAGGTTAAATTTATAAAGTCGTTTTAAATATTGCTTGTTAAATAATTAATCATCTGATATAATATCAATGTTTGTAATATATATGCTGCCTTGGCTCAGTCGGTAGAGCGTCGCCTTGGTAAGGCGGAGGTCGGCGGTTCAAGTCCGCTAGGCAGCTTTTTATAATTGTGAGAATAGGGTAAGCAGAAGTTATCTGCTTACCCTAAAATTTATTTTACAGATAAATATTTATTAAAAAAGAATCTATTATGTAGATGGATATTCGTTATATAAGGAAAATTCATTATATAGATGTAAAGATTATATGCTATCCGTAATTTATGATTATGATTGCAATGTATAATTAAAAATGGTATCATAACTATATTATTTTAATGGTTTTATGGAATGATGGGCAGTAGAAAGGGTGAAATCAGATGGATAGAGATAAATCGTTAAAGAATAAAGAGTATAAACTGCTAGAAGTCGGCAGATGCGAGAATTGTGGCGGGATACTTAAAGATGCCGGAGTTGGAATATATGTGTGTTCACAATGCGGACATGAGACATTATCTCCGTTTGGCAAAGTTAAAAAATATATACAGGAAAATGGTCCTGATAATGCATATAATATTTCACAGGGAACAGGAGTACCTGTCAGCAGAATAGATAAATTCCTAAGAGAAGGCAGAATTGAGATACCTGATGGCTCTGATTGTTACATAACCTGCGAGATGTGTGGAACAGATATAAGATACGGAAGATATTGTCCAACATGTGCAACAAAGCTTAAAAAGGAGTTATCTAGTGCATTAATTGCCACAGAGATAGGAGAAGTTCCTAAGAAGAGCGGTAAAATGCGTTATATGAGTTTGGATGAAAGAAAATTATCGAATAAAGATACAAGAAAAAGATAAAGGCGAGATAGTATAGAAAGTTATGAATAAAAAACAGGAAACAAAAAGGAAAAGTGAAAATGAGTAACAAAGAAGATTATAATGATGGCAATGAGTATAAATTTGACAATATAGAGGTTGACAAAGATACTCATAAAAAGGTAAAGAAAAAAGGCGGAGCAGGTGTGAAAATATATTCTGTTCTGATAACATTACTTGCCGGTGCATTGGCAGGAACGACATTTTTTTATTACAGAAGAAGTAATAATGAGAAAAAGGAAGTTGATACATATGCAAGAATAGAAGAAAGTGGAAACAATGAAGTTAAATCAATAGTAAAAGATTATATGGAGAATGGAAAAGGAACAATGGCAATGCTTAGAGAACTTTTTCCAGAAAATATAGTTGTATATGCTTCTAATAAATATTCATTTTTACCGGTTGCCGATAACGTACCTAAAAATGATATTGACAACAAGAATATTAACAATCTTGAGAATGGTGAAATTGAGTATTTAAAGAATGATAAAGTTGTATCACATAAAGGCATAGATGTATCAAAATATCAGGGAGAAATCGACTGGGAGAAAGTTGCAGCAGATGGTGTGGAATTTGCGATGATTAGAATAGGATACCGTGGATATGGTTCAGGAGCACTTGTTTTAGATGAGACTGCACTTAATAATCTGGAAGGTGCAACTAAAGCAGGAATAAAAGTTGGTGTATATTTCTTCTCACAGGCAATATCTGTTAAGGAAGCTAAAGAAGAAGCTGAATTTGTAATGGAGAACATAAAGAAATACAAGATTACATATCCTGTAGTATTTGATACAGAAGATGTATTAAATGAAGATGTCAGAACAGAGGGACTTACATCAGAAGAACTCACACAGATAGCGATAGCGTTTTGCAATGAAATAAGTAATGGTGGCTACATTCCGGCGATTTATGCGAATTTAAGATGGTATGCACTTTCTTTAGATATGTCACAGTTAGGAGAATATGATAAGTGGTATGCTTATTATGATAAAGAATTTTATTTTCCATACAAAATTAATATATGGCAGTATACGGAGAATGGTTCTGTAGACGGAATAACAGGAAATGTTGATATGAATATCAGTTTCAAAGATTATGAGTAAAGAGGAAAGGTACGGTATGCAAATGCGCAGGGATAGAGCTCAGGCAATGGTAATAAGAAAAGACAGTATATTGATGGTAAAACATAGACTTGGAGGCAGAACTTTTTATTGCCTGCCGGGTGGAGGAGTTGAAAAAGACGAAACATATGAGCAGGCGGCTCTTAGGGAGTTAGAAGAAGAAAGTTGTGTAAAAGGTAAAATAGTCAGAAAATTGTCTGTGCAGTTTAAACCTGATAACAAAGGTGAGGTGCATACATATCTAATTGAAATTTCCGATGAGGAGGTGCCGAAGCCGGGAACTGATCCAGAATTAAGTAAAGAGGAGCAGACTATAATTGGTGTGGAATGGCTTACACTCGATAAAATAGGCGAAGTAGACAGAGCATATCTCTGGGCTTCAGGACTTAACAGGATTGATTCATTCCATAAAGAACTTCTTAAAATGGAAAATAAGATATACAAATAAAGCAAGACAAACTAATAAGCTTGTGAATTGTATAGAACAAAATAATTAATTAAATAAGATTCAGATAATTTGATATCTGAATTAAAATAAAAATGAAAGGACACTTCGGTGTAAAAGGTTAGAAAAATGCCAGAAATAATAAATTTGGTAATAACAGTTGTTATGATAGTAGTTTGTTATAACTTAGCGAAGAAGAATAATATGTCGGCAGCATTTGCATTCTTAGGACTCTTTGGAATTGTAGGTGCAGTTGCTCTTATCTTGATTATTAAATTCTCAGGAAACAATTCAAACCTTAAAGATGGTAATAATTACAATAATCCAAATGGCGGCTATAACGGAAATAATTATAACAATGTAAATAATGGATATAACAACAATAACTACAACAATACAAATGGTGGTTATAATTCAAACAATTATAACAATGGAAACAACGGTTATAATGCAAATAATTATAACAATGCGAATAATGGTTATAACAGAAATAACTACAATGCAAATAATTCATATAATGATGGTGGTTATGCAAGTCAGAATGGTGGATATTCATCTTCTGATGAGGATAAGTTTAAGAAATGTCCTAAATGTGGTGCAAAAATAGAAAAATACGCCTCATTTTGTACATACTGTGGCAAAGAACTTTAGGATATTTATAAAAATATAAGATAATAATTAAAAATTTATAGAAAATAATTTGTGGAAAATTAGAAAAAATTGTAGACTAATTTGAAGATTTGTGAGAAAATAAAAATATAGTGCGATGTGATATTACATATGATATGAATTGCACCAATGAAGATTACTTACTTGAAAGGAGTTCTATAATGATTTACACACAGGAAGTTCAAAACATGTGTCCGGTTGCCAAAGGCGCAAAACATGAACCGGCTCCAATTCCAGAAGAAGGAAAATGGGTACATTCTAAAAAAATCGAAGATATCTCAGGTTTTACACATGGTGTAGGCTGGTGTGCACCACAGCAGGGTGCTTGCAAGCTTTCATTAAATGTTAAGAAAGGTATTATCGAGGAAGCATTAATAGAGACAATTGGTTGTTCAGGAATGACACATTCAGCTGCTATGGCTGCTGAAGTTTTACAGGGTAAAACAATTCTTGAGGCATTAAATACAGACCTTGTTTGTGATGCTATTAATACAGCTATGAGAGAATTATTCTTACAGATTGTTTACGGACGTACACAGAGTGCATTCTCTGATGATGGTCTTGCAATCGGTGCCGGTCTTGAAGATTTAGGAAAAGGTCTTCGTTCACAGGTTGGTACAATGTATGCAACAAAAGAAAAAGGTGTTCGTTACCTTGAAATGGCTGAAGGTTATGTAACAGGTATTGCCCTTGATGCAGATAACGAAGTTATCGGATATCAGTTCGTTTCACTTGGAAAAATGACAGACTTTATCAAAAAAGGCGATGATCCTAACACAGCTTGGGAGAAAGCTAAAGGTCAGTATGGCCGTGTAGCTGATGCAGTTAAGATTATTGATCCAAGAAAAGAATAGGAAAGGAGACGGACAAAATGGCATTATTTGAATCATATGAAAGAAGAATTGATCAGATTAATTCTGTATTAAATAGTTATGGAATCAGCTCAATTGAAGAAGCTGAGAAAATTACAAAAGATGCTGGCTTAGATGTATATGAACAGGTTAAGAAAATTCAGCCAATCTGTTTTGAAAATGCATGTTGGGCATATACAGTAGGCGCAGCTATTGCAATTAAAAAAGGTTGCAGAAAAGCAGCAGATGCAGCAGCAGCAATCGGAGAAGGTCTTCAGGCTTTCTGTATTCCAGGTTCAGTTGCAGACCACAGAAAAGTAGGTCTTGGACATGGTAACTTAGGAAAAATGTTACTTGAAGAAGAAACAGAATGTTTCTGCTTCTTAGCAGGTCACGAATCATTTGCAGCAGCAGAGGGTGCTATCGGTATCGCTGAGAAAGCTAATAAGGTTCGTAAGCAGCCTTTAAGAGTTATCTTAAATGGTCTTGGTAAAGATGCTGCACAGATTATTTCACGTATCAACGGATTCACATATGTTGAAACAAAATATGATTATAAAGCAGCTAAATTAAATATAGTATATGAAAAAGCATACTCAGACGGACTTCGTGCTACAGTAAAATGTTATGGTGCAGATGACGTTCAGGAAGGTGTTGCAATTATGCATTACGAAAATGTTGGTGTATCTATTACAGGTAACTCAACAAACCCAACACGTTTCCAGCATCCAGTAGCAGGTACTTACAAGAAAGAATGTATCGAACAGGGTAAGAAGTACTTCTCAGTAGCATCAGGTGGTGGTACAGGTAGAACACTTCACCCAGATAATATGGCAGCAGGTCCTGCTTCATATGGTATGACAGATACATTAGGACGTATGCATTCAGATGCTCAGTTCGCTGGTTCTTCATCAGTTCCTGCTCACGTAGAAATGATGGGACTTATCGGAATGGGTAATAACCCAATGGTTGGTGCTACAGTAGCAGTTGCCGTAAGTGTTGAGGAAGCCGCAACAGCAGGAAAGTTCTAAGAAAAGATATAAAAAAGTTATTTTATCCAATATTATTTTGGGTAAAAAAGTTAATAACAAATATATATATTGTAGTATCTTGAAAATTTTATAAACCTTCAAGCGTATGTAATATAATTACAACGCTAGAAGGTTTATTTGTATAATAAGAGAAATTTAAGGTAAAACAAGATATATGTTAATAATTTAAGGAGGAAATGATATTGAAGATTATTAAGTGGGCGTATATTGTTTGTTATATAGTAATAGCCATATTAATTATCTATATGCAGCATAATGTCTGGAAACTATCAGCAAGAAAATATCTTTTTGTAATAATTGGTTATTTGTTATTTGCATTAATTGTGAGACTTTTGATCAAAAAAATAAATGGTCATCATTGATAAAATGGATATAAATATTTTAATAAATTTACATAAGTAGAATGCAAAAAAATTGTTAATAGGGCATCTAAGGTATCTACTGTTGCTGAGTATACAAGTTATGTAATTGGGATAAAGTATGTTCCGGCAGGAATATTGACAGGAATGTATGCTGGTAATATATCAGCTCAAAAAGCTTTTTTTTAACAAGCAGTAACTTTAAAGCGTGGTATTAAGATTTCATATGAGTGGGTAATCACAAATATAACATCTTGCAGTTATGCACGAAAAGGTTCGTATGTTTTTAAATAAATGTTGAAAATATACTAAGTTAAAAATAAAAATAGGTTTTATCGTTAATTTGTCTATTGAAATAATTCTTTGATGGACTAATAAGGATAGAACCTATTTTATTTATTAAAATAAGTAAGAGATATAACAGAAATGATACTTTTAAATAAAAGGATTAAGAGAAGAAATATAATATATTTTAGTATTGAAGTTAGTAATAAGTTGATATATTCATAATACCGCCTATTCCCAATATAAATACTATACAGGCAACTATAAATAAATGCTTATGATTTTTTAGATTATGTAAGTTCATTTTTATTCCTCATAAATTTGATTTTCAGTTATATATGTCGAAACTTGTTTAATGTCATTTATATTTATTTCACAGTAAATGCTATGAATATATTAACACGAAATTAGTTATACAACAATTAATATGTGCAAAATTATTAACAAACCATAAATATTATAGAGAATATTTAGATAGATATGTAAACAGATGAGAGAAATAGTTGATTTATTAACACATATTACTAATAATTATATTAATTATGTCTATAATATAAAAATATAAAATCAGACATATATATTTACAATAATAATATAAATATGGTACAGTTTTAGTAGGAGGTGAAAATATGCTAAAATCATATTTAATGGAGAATTATGGATATAATGAGCCTATTTTTTTAAATGATTTATCAGTTAAGGGAATGTCTGAAAATGCAATACGTCAAGCTGTAAAGAGACTCACGACAAATGGTTTTTTATGCCGATATGACAATGGAATTTATTATATTCCACAAAATAGTGGTGTATTAGGCAAGAGCTATCTTGATCCCTTATTGGTTATAATGCGTAAATATGTGAAAAATAATTCGGAAACTTATGGATATACTACAGGAATATTCTTTGCTAATCAGTTGGGTTTAACAACTCAGATGCCTGCTGTTATAGAGATAGTGACAAATAAGGAATCTACAAATGGACGTGTGGTTACTGTAGGAAAGCAAAAGGTAAGAATTAAGAAACCTGCAATAACTATTTCTGATTCAAATGCTGATATTCTACAATTTTTAGATGGTATTAATCAATCGGAAATATATACAGAGTTGCCTAGAAAAGAGATGATAAAAATAATGCTTGCATATGTAAGAAAAATGAATTTTACAAAGGAACAGTTAGCAGGAGTATCATCTGCTATGACAGGTACAACAGCAAAAAGATTAATTGAATGGGGTATGATATATGAATTTGCATTATAGTAAAGAAATATTTGAAGAGTTGATTGTGGCAGCATCAAATGAACTTGGAATTCCAACCAATATAATAGAAAAGGATTATTATGTGACAATTATACTTAAGGCATTGTCAGAAAAAATAAGTGATATGGTATTTAAAGGTGGAACATCACTTACAAAATGCTATCATATATTAGATTGTTTTTCAGAGGATATTGATTTGTCATATACGGCTGAATCAGGTATTCCTGGGGATAGTAGGAAAAGAAAGTTAAAGAAAGCAGTTGTGTCAACAATGAATGAATTTGATTTTAAAATTGTAAATCTTGATATGACAAGAAGTCGAAGAGATTATAATTGTTATAGGGCAATATACCCATCTATATATGGACAATCAAATATATTAAAGACTGAAGTAGTGGTTGAAACCTATGTAGCATTACTTACTTTTCCAACAATAAAATGTAAGGTGGATAATTATATTTATCGCTTTTTAGATAAAATTAATCGTATTGATTTGGCTGAAAGATATGATTTAATGCCTTTTGATATTACTATCCAGACAATCGAAAGAACATTGGTTGATAAGGTGTTTGCAATATGTGATTATTATTTACAAGTAAAAATAGAGAATCATTCAAGACATTTATATGATATTTATAAAATTTTTAATGTGTTAAATGATACAGAAATACAAGGGATAAAACAGATTGTGGAAAATGGTATATGGAATTGAGCAGATATGATAGTAGGAATTACAGAAGTACCTGAAAAGAAGAAAAAGACTAAATAATGAAGTAAATGGAATGCAGATGTTATCATCTGAATTTTTAAATTTGTTAACACAATTATTATATCTAATGTATAATAAGAGTTATTAAGTACAGTTGAATAATGAATGTATATAAAAATAAGAATTAACGGAGGCATAATCAATGAGAAGAAGTGACAGAGAAATAAAGGAATTTGATAAAATTGTTGAAGTAATGAGAAAATGTGATGTTTGCAGAGTAGCAATTAATGATGAGAAGTATCCATACATTTTACCACTTAATTTCGGTATGGATGTCATAGATGGAAAGATTACATTATATTTTCATGGAGCAAATGAAGGTAAGAAATACGAGTTACTTGAGAAGAATAATTATGTAAGTTTCGAAATGGATTGTGAGCATCAATTGATAACAGATGATGACAATCATAGCTGCACAATGGAGTATGAAAGTGTAATAGGCTATGGCAGGATTAAGATAATGAAAGAGGAAGAAAAGTACGATGCTTTAGTTAAGATAATGAGACAGTATCATAAAGAAGATTTTCCTTTTGGTAAAGAAGTTATACCTATGACTACACTTATGAAGTTAGAAGTTGATGAAGTGACAGGTAAAAGAAGAAAGAAAAATCCTCATAAATAATAATGGAGATAGGAATAGATATAACAATGAAAAACAATATTAGAAAAGACATAAAAACATATCATAGAAATATTAAAATGACTGTATCTTATGATGGAGCTAAATACAATGGCTGGCAGAAACAGGGAAATACTCATAATACTATTCAGGAGAAATTCGAAGAACTGTTAAGCAGAATATTAGAAGAGGATATCGAAGTAAACGCATCGGGCAGAACAGATGCCAGTGTTAATGCATTTGGACAGGTTATCAATTTTCATACACATAATCTGATAGAGATAAACGAACTTGTTAAAAAGATGAATCAATATCTGCCAAAGGATATAAGAGTTCTTACAGGCGAGCAGGTTAAAGAAAGATTTCACGCAAGACTTAATGCTACGGGAAAACATTATGTATACAGAATAGATAATGGTGAAGTTGCTAATATATTTGAAAGAAAATATATGTATCGGATAGACGAAAAGCTTAATGTTGATATGATGAAAAAGGCATGCAGAATATTAGAGGGAGAACACGATTTTGCAAGCTTCTGTGCTAATAAGAAGATGAAGAAATCTACAGTCAGAAATGTGTATAAGATAGTTCTTGAAGAGAAAAATGGCACAATAAATATGCATTTTTATGGAAATGGTTTTTTATATAATATGGTCAGAATTATGAGTGGGACAATAATTGAAGTGGGTCTTGGTAAGAGAGATGCTGAAAGTATCAGGGAATTATTCGAAGTGAAAGACAGAAGTAGGGCAGGTTTTTTAGCACCTGCAAATGCTTTGTTCTTAGCAGAAGTATTTTATGAACAGCAGATTTAATAGTGGTAAAGCAATATAATGATATAGATAATTGCAAATACACAGTAATAGTATTTAGTGGTGGCTGTTTTACAATTAATTAAGGGGAAATTTATCCAAAATGAATATCCTTTTTGGTTGACAAAATTTATAAATAAAGTTAAGATACAAGTGTGTTTTTATGCAAAATAGCACAAAATATTTATAAAAGGAGATACGAAAATGGACGGAGGAACCGGCAGCGGAAGTAAGCCCCGAGGGAATTATCCGTCGGTATAGATTCAATATCCAAAGAGCAGAGCTTGGATATTAAATGTGTACCGACGGCAGAAATCCGGGAATTACTTCCATGTAGCACATTAATAATGTGAAAATGTGAGAACAGATTCAAGTTGAGAGAGCAGGATAATATTATATGCCTACTCTGCCTTTTTGTGACTGTGTTTATCTTTAAATTGGTGAAAGGTAAGGTATAAGACACATGGAAGAGATGAGACTAGAGAAGAAGATAGAAGAATTGCTTGCTGAGAAGAAGTATTCTGAAATAAAAGAAGTATTCGCACAGATGAATGGTGCGGATATATCAGCATTATTTGAGGAAGTTCCGGAGAATAAGATACCCTTATTATTCAGACTTCTGCCTAAAGTATTAGCGGCAGAAACCTTTGTAGAAATGGAAGCCGATGCACAAAAGATGCTTATACAGGGCTTTAGTGATAATGAGTTAAAAGATGTATTTAATGAATTATATCTAGATGATGCAGTTGACATTGTTGAAGAGATGCCTGCGAATGTAGTAAAGAGAATTCTTGCCAATACTGATCCGGATACAAGAAAGATGATTAATGAAGTTCTTAAGTATCCAGATGACAGTGCAGGAAGTATTATGACTATCGAGTATGTCAGCTTAAGACTTAATATGACAGTTGAAGAGGCGATTAAGAGAATAAGACGTACAGGGGTAGATAAAGAGACAATATATACATGTTATGTTACGGATGAAAATAGAGTATTATTAGGAAACATTTCCATAAAGACACTTTTATTAGCAGATGAAAATGATGTTATTAAAGATATAATGGATACGAATTTCATTTCGGCACATACATTAGAGGATCAGGAAACAGTAGCAAATAAATTCAATAAATACGATTTACTTGCAATTCCTGTAGTTGATGATGAGAACAGACTTGTTGGTATCATAACATTCGATGATGCTATTGATGTAATGCAGGACGAGGCAACAGAGGACATTAAGAAGATGGCAGCTATTATTCCATCGGATAAGACATATTTTAAGACAACAGTATTTGAAACCTGGAAGGCAAGAATACCGTGGTTACTTTTATTAATGGTTTCTGCTACATTTACGGGAATGATTATTACATCATTTGAAGATGCGCTTGCAGCATATACAGTGCTGACAGCATATATTCCAATGCTTATGGATACCGGCGGTAATTCAGGTGGTCAGGCATCTGTTACTATAATTCGTGCATTATCACTTGAAGAGATTGAATTCTCAGACATTTTCAGGGTAATATGGAAAGAATCACGGGTTGCTATATTGTGTGGGCTTACACTTAGTATATGTAATTTTGTGAAATTATTATTATTTGACAGAGTTACGGTTCAGGTAGCACTTGTTGTATGTATTACACTTGCGGTAACCGTATTAATGGCTAAGATTATAGGTTGCACATTACCTATTCTCGCAAAGAAGATTGGATTTGATCCGGCAGTAATGGCAAGCCCGTTTATAACAACTATAGTAGATGCAATTTCATTAATTGTATATTTCAGGGTTGCATCTATATTTCTGGGGATATAATGCCTATAATAAAATATAATGATTGGAGCGGCTTTTATGGGTAAAGGTGAATTAATGGGAAAAATAATGGATACAAAGGAATTACAGAATTATCAGGATATTTTCTGTGAAGCCCAGAGGGTGTTTTTAGCATATTATGATAAATCAGGACAAAAGGTTACTATGTTGTCTGGCCGAAATGAAGAGATAAGAAATCTCTATGCATTTATTGGTAAAGAAGAATTATCAGAAATAATTGATAAAGCAGTAAGTGAAGCTGGAGACAGTACAGAGCCTGTCTGGAAAGATACTATATATGAGAATGTTAAAGTTGTAGGAATTGGTAATAACCTATACGGAAATAATGAGGGTACCTGGGCATTGGTTATTGTATATCGAGAAGATTTATATAATGATGAGAAGAATATACTTCCTACTAAGGGTCTTTATGATAAAGTTACATTTAATGGTGCTAATAGAACGATAAGACTGTTGCAGATATTTACGAAGTTATTTATTACGGCAGCTTATGATAATAACAGAACCATTATGAAATTAAATGAAATTACTGAAAAGGATTCCAGAATAACAGAAGAGTTAAAACATAAAGAAACTGTTACGAAGATTCTTGGAATTCTTGATAAAGATTTAGATATCGAGGGAATAATACAGGCGATAATTGATGCGATTGCGGATTATTTAGATATAAGTATGATAACTGTTTCTAAAGTTAGTGAAAATAGTTTGATTGAAGTAATAGGTAAATGGCATAGTGATGATTTCGGAGATTATGAGGATGTGGAAAAACGCATTCTGCCTGATATAATTCCTTATTATAATGGTGAAAGTATATTGATTATTGAGCCTGATACGGAAGATGAAGAACTTAAACAGATTTTACAGAATAATGGACTTAGAAGTCTTATATCAGTTCCTATAATAGTTGGAAAAGAGCCTGCTATATATGCAGTATTTGCTGAGAGCAGATATGATAGATTCTGGGATTCTAATACTGTAAGATTTCTGTTTGATGTATGCAAGATGATACAGAGTTTCTTATATAAACGTATTGCGAAAAATTCATTAATAAGTTCATATGCAGCATTAAAAGAAATACTTAATAATCTTGGAAGTGGAATATTTGTAATAAATAAGCCTGATAACCGGATACTTTTCTGTAATGATACAATGATGAAGATGGCAGGCAGAGACCTGGTTGGCGAACATTGTTACGATTATTATTATGGCTGTAAGGGTGATTGTTGTAAAGAATGTATTCCTCTTAAGAATAATACATATTATATAGAAAAATATGATGAGAAGCGCCAGCGCTGGTATGACATAAAATATAATGACATTATATGGGTGGATGGAAGTGAAGTTTCACTTTGTAATATAACTGATGTCACAGATAAGAAAACCTATCAGCAAAGGATTGAGTTTCAGGCAAATAATGATTTCTTAACAGGTCTATATAACAGAATGAGATGTGAAGAAGACCTGATCTTGCTTATAAGAGAAACGGAAAAGTCGCATAAACAAGGAATAATTCTATTCATTGATTTAGATGATTTTAAGCATATTAACGATGGCTTAGGACATCAATATGGTGATGAACTTCTAAAAATGATATCAATGTCGTTCAAACAGATAAAGGAAATATCCAACAGGTGTTATCGTGTGGGCGGTGATGAATTTATCATTATTATAGAACCAGAATTTTATGACAAACGTGATAGAATCATAAGTGAGATACAAAAGATATTTGCAAGTCCATGGTACCTGGAAAATACTGAATATTATTGCACTATGAGTATGGGAATTGTCGAATTTCCAAGTTGTGGCAAGAATGTAAATGACTTGATTAAAAAAGCGGATATTGCCATGTATGATGCTAAGAAAAATGGTAAGAACAGATACAGATATTATAGCGATGGTGAAGACGAGAATTCTTATATTAAGTTAGATATTGAGAAAAATATGCGCTCATCAGTAGCTGCAGGCTGCAAAGAATTCGAGGTCTATATTCAGCCTATTATGGATACGGCAACGGAAAAGTGTGTTGGTGGTGAGGCACTTGTACGGTGGAATAGCAATAAATTAGGTTTTATGATGCCAGGTGAATTTATTCCGCTTGCAGAACATATGGGACTAATTACACCGATTGGTGAGTATGTATTGAAAAATTCATGTATGCTTAGTAAGAAGTGGAGTGACATGGGAATTAACCTAAGGATAAATGTCAATCTGTCAGTAGTACAGTTACTTGCCAATAACATAGTTGAAGTTATTAGTGAGGTAATTGAAGAAACACAGATTAATCCTGAAAATCTGGTTCTCGAAGTAACTGAGAGTCTGGCAATTAATGATATGGAACGTATGGAGAGAATAATCAGTGAGATTAAGAAATTAGGTGTAAAGATTGCACTTGATGATTTTGGAACAGGTTATTCTTCACTTAATTATATTAAGCAAATGGACCTAGATATTATCAAAGTTGACAGAACATTTATAAAAGATATAAGTCATGATGATTATGCACAGGCATTTGTCAAGCTGATTGCAGAATTGTCGCAGAAATTAGAAGTTCAGGTCTGTGTCGAAGGCGTAGAGGAAAAGAGCCAGTTAGATACTTTGAAGAGTATGAATATCAGTATGGTTCAGGGATATTATTATGGAAAACCTATGAAGATTGAAGAATTTGAGAAGAGATTTCTGAATATATAATATATAATTAAAGTGTTAAAAGGCAATGCATTGTACGAAACAATTCGCTTAATAGCTATTATCCTTTTTAACACTTTTCTGAAATTTGCTACAGATTGGAGAAAATATGAATTTTTTTATAGCGTTATTTACGATTATGGCGTTTTTGTGCCTTGGTTATTATATTTTTGCCGCATCTTATGCAGGTGTGTCATCGGCTTTTTTGACATTTTGGCTGATAGCGGCTATCGGCTTTGTAATTCTTACAATAATATGTGTTCTTCATAAGAAGAAATCAATTCTTCTTATGATTCCAAAGTGGCTTAGAATAGCAATATGTATAATAATTATTGTGGGAATAGCCATTTTTACCACGATGGAATGTATGATTATCAGTAAGATGAACAGCAAAGCTGCTGACGATGCAGATTATATTGTAGTTCTTGGTGCCCAGGTAAGAGGCGAAAGAATAACTAAATCATTAGCTAAAAGATTAGATGCAGCCTATGACTATCTCATAGAAAATGAGGATACTAAGGTTATATGTACAGGTGGTCAGGGAACAGGCGAGGATATATCAGAAGCTTTTGCTGAAAAACGGTATCTTATGGAAAAGGGAATTGCCGAAGACAGGATTATTATGGAAGATAAATCTACTTCTACATATGAGAACCTTAAATTTACATTAGAAATAATTGGTGATAAAGATGCTAAAATTGCTATAGTTACGAATAATTTCCACGTTTATAGGGCAGTATTACTTGGTAAATATGTTGGCTTTAAGAATGTAGATGGAATTGCAGGTGATTCAGATAACAGGCTTTTACTTAATTATATGGTAAGAGAGGGACTTGCATTATTTAAAGAATTTATTGTACGCTAAAAATTGTTGACAAAATAAATTAAGGTGTTATACTAAAACTAACTTAATAAAGTAAACACATTGAAGAGACGAGTAGGTATTACAGATGGTTCAGAGAGAGACGAGAAATGCTGTGAGCGTCTTACCGGAGTAATATTGAAGACTACCTCTGAGTGACTCCAATCCAGTCCGTTGATTACGTTATAATCATAATGAGAGATATATAAAGATATTGATTAAATTTGTTATATAATGCTGAAGTTTAATTATTGAAGCATATTAGTATATAATATAATTTAGTCATATGCTTAATTTATATATAATCAGGGTGGAACCGCGATAGTATCGTCCCTTATGATTTTGAATCATAAGGGACGTTTTTGTATTACAGATTATTTTAAAACACCCTAAGATTAAAATAAATATGTAGTGCTAAGTACACATACACTTTAATCTTACTAATCTCAAAAGTACTAAAAGAATCATAAATATCAGAATGGAGGATTATCATGAAGATAACATTAAAAGATGGCTCTGTAAAAGAGTATGAAAAAGCTATGTCAGTAATTGATATAGCAAGTGACATTAGTGAGGGGCTTGCAAGAGCAGCCTGTGCAGGTGAAGTAAATGGCGAAGTTGTAGATTTAAGAACAGTTATTGATAATGATTGTGAATTGAACATTCTTACATTTAATGATGAAAAAGGTAAGGCAGCATACAGACATACAACATCACATGTACTTGCTGAAGCAGTAAAAAGAGTGTTCCCGGAAGCAAAACTTGCAATTGGTCCATCAATTGATACAGGTTTCTATTATGATTTCGAACATGAACCATTCTCAAGAGAAGACCTTGATAAAATCGAAGCAGAGATGAAGAAGGTAATTAAGGAAAATGCTGCATTAGAGAGATTCGAACTTCCAAGAGAAGAAGCTATTAAGTTAATGGAAGAAAGAAATGAACCATACAAGGTAGAACTTATTAATGATTTACCGGAAGATGCAGTTATCTCATTCTATAAACAGGGTGATTTCGTTGACTTGTGTGCAGGACCTCATCTTATGAAGACAGGTGTTATTAAAGCATTTAAGTTAATATCATCATCAGGTGCTTACTGGAGAGGTAATTCAGACAACAAGATGCTTACAAGAATTTATGGTACAGCATTTACTAAAAAGGCAGACCTTGAAGAATATCTTGCACATCTTGAAGATATTAAGAAGAGAGACCATAATAAGCTTGGCAGAGAGATGGAATTATTTACAACTGTAGATGTTATTGGTCAGGGACTTCCGCTTATTATGCCAAAAGGCGAGATAATGATCCGTACGATGCAGAGATGGATTGAGGATGAGGAAGAAAAACGTGGTTATGTAAGAACAAAGACACCTCTTATGGCAAAATCTGATTTATATAAGATTTCAGGACACTGGGATCATTATAAAGATGGAATGTTCATATTAGGTGATGAAGAAAAGGATAAGGAAGTATTTGCACTTCGTCCAATGACTTGTCCTTTCCAGTATTATGTATATAAAGCAAGTCAGAAGAGTTACAGAGATTTACCATTGAGATATGGTGAGACATCAACATTATTCAGAAATGAAGATTCTGGTGAGATGCATGGACTTACAAGAGTACGTCAGTTTACTATTTCAGAAGGACATTTAATTGTAAGACCTGACCAGATGGTTGAAGAATTTAAAGGTTGTCTTGAACTTGCCAAATATTGTCTTGAGACATTAGGTGTTGAAGAAGATGTAACATATCATTTATCAAAATGGGATCCTAATGACAGAAAGAAATATATCGGTGAGCCTGAAGTATGGGAAGAAACAGAGGGACATATAAGAAATATCTTAAATGAAATCGGTGTTGAATTTACAGAGGACGTTGGAGAGGCAGCTTTCTATGGCCCTAAAGTGGATATAAATGCTAAAAATGTATATGGTAAAGAAGATACAATGATAACAATCCAGTGGGATGCTTTACTTGCTGAACAGTTTGATATGTACTATGTTGACCAGAATGGTGAAAAAATAAGACCATATATTATTCATAGAACATCAATCGGCTGCTATGAAAGAACGCTTGCATGGTTAATCGAGAAATACGCAGGTTTATTCCCAACATGGCTTTGTCCTGAACAGGTAAGAGTATTACCTATTTCTGAAAAATATGCTGATTATGCAGCTAAAATTGAGAAAAAATTAAAAGATAATGGAATAAGATGCTCAGTTGATAACCGTTCAGAAAAGATTGGTTTCAAGATTAGAGAATCAAGACTTAACAGAGTTCCATATATGCTTGTAGTTGGACAGAAAGAAGAGGAAGAGAATAAGGTATCTGTAAGAAGCCGTTATCTTGGAGATGAGGGACAGAAAGATTTGAGTGATTTCATAGATGCAATTTCTAAGGAAATCAGAACAAAAGAGATAAGAAAGATTGAAGTAGAACAGTAAATTATAATATAATAAGTCTGCAAACCTGCGTATATGGGTTTGTAGGCTTACTTTATTAAATGTCAGAAAGAGTAGTAAAGTTTTGAAGAAAAGTGTAAGAATATTACTGATTGTCAGTTGTGTGATATTATTAGTCTGTAATGTTTCAATGCTAAAGAAATTAAAAGATGAGAAAAATAATACCAAAGCAGTAGACAACATTATTAATGATAAAAATAGTAACAGTAATAAAGGCAGTAATGGTAATAAAGACAGTAATGATAACCAGAATAATAATGACAATCAAGGCAATTCAGGAGAGATATCGAAGATGAGAATTACATTAGCCGATGGCTTTTATTATGAGCCAATATCTGATGAAATAAAACAGAGAATAACAGGTAAATCATATAAAGAAAATGATAAACTTGATTATAGTGATTTAAGATACATAAGAGTTAAATATATTGATTTCAATGGAAATGAACAGAGTGGCGAGCTGATAATGAATGTGCGTGTGGCTGATGAAATTTTAGAGATATTCAAGGAACTATATGATAACAGATATCAGATAGAGAAGATGCATCTTATAGATGATTATAATGCAGATGATGAAGCTTCAATGGCAGATAACAATACATCAGCATTTAATTACAGAACCATAGATGGCACAGATACGATTTCGGACCATGGTTACGGAATTGCCATAGATATTAATCCGCTTTACAATCCTTATGTAAGAAATGGTTTTGGTGGCAGGAATATATTGCCGGTAAATGGCGGTACATATGCTGACAGAAATAAAGATTTTGCACATAAAATAGTAAGTGGTGATATCTGCTACAATGCATTTATAAGCAGAGGCTTTAAATGGGGTGGCGAATGGGATACGACTAAGGACTATCAGCACTTTTATAAAGAGATAGAATAGTAATAAGTATTTTATAAAAAGATTTATTCTATTTCACAGAGACGATGGATAAGCGAAATGGAGACAGGCTATGAAGTTAACAACTTTATGTTATATAGAAAAAGATAATAAATATCTTATGCTACACCGGAACAAGAAAGAAAATGATTTGAGCCATAATATGTGGATAGGTGTTGGAGGACATTTCGAAGATGAGGAAACACCTGACGAGTGTCTGCTAAGGGAAGTTAAGGAAGAGACAAATCTTACGCTTACTAATTATAAATTAAGAGGAATTATTACGTTCTTAAGTAATGAGGCAGAGGGCGAGTATATGTTTCTATATACTGCTAATGAATTTAATGGCGAGTTAAAAGAATGTGATGAGGGCGAATTAGAATGGATAGATAAGAAAGATTTGTTTAAACTTAATTTCTGGACAGGTGATGAGATATTTTTAAAACTTATAAGAGACGATTATCCATTATTCTCATTGAAACTAAGATATGATGGAAAGACTCTTGTAAGTGCAAATCTGGATGGAAATGAATTAGAATTATTTGATATACTTGACGATTCAGGTAATAAGACAGGTCTTGTCAGGGAAAGAAGCATAGTCCATGAATTAGGCTATATGCACAAGACAGTCCATATATGGGCAATCCGTAAGAAGAAAGATGGTTTTGACGTATTACTCCAGAAGAGAAGCGCGAATAAGGATTCATTTCCGGGATATTATGATATATCAAGTGCAGGTCATATCCATGCAGGTGACAGTTCAATCGATTCTGCAATACGTGAATTAGAAGAAGAGTTAGGAATAACTGCCACTAAGGAAGAATTGCATTTTATAGGAATTCATAAAGGTATAGAAGATACTGAATTCTATGGTAAACCATTTCGTAATCATGAATTCAGTAAAATGTATGTATATATGGAAGATATTGACACAGATAAGCTGACACTTCAGAAAGAAGAAGTGGAATCAGTAATGTGGATTGATTACGAAGAAGGAACTAAGTTAATTAAAGAGCAGAAGATTAAGAATTGTATCTTTATGGACGAATGGATTAAATTAAAAGATATGTTTACTGTGATATGAGAAAGGAGTTGTATAGAGATTATGAAAGATAATATTGGTTTAATATTAGAAGGCGGAGGAATGCGAGGTGTATATACAGCTGGTGTGTTAGATTTCTTTCTGGATAAAGAAATTGAATTTAAGAGCTGTTATGGTGTCTCAGCAGGTTCGGTTAATGCCTGCAGTTACCTGTCTAAGCAGCGTGGCAGGGCATTTAGTATAGATGTTGATTATCTTGACGATAAGAATTATGCAAGTGCATACAATCTTATTACGACAGGTAATTTCTTTGGTACGGAAATGTGTTATCATATGATTCCTGAAAAGCTTAATCCATATGATTATGAAGCATATGAGAAATTCGATGGAAAATTCTATGCAGTAGTAACGAATTGTGAAACTGGACAGCCTGAATATTTAGAAATTAAGGATATGAAAGGTCAGATAGATTTCATAAGGGCATCATGCTCATTGCCATTGATGGCGCAGATGGTTAATATCGGTGGTAAATTATATTTAGATGGTGGAATTTCTGATTCTATTCCTGTTAGAAAATCAGTTAAAGATGGTAATACTAAGAATGTAATTATTCTTACAAGAGATATTAGTTATAGAAAGAAAGCTAACGAACTTATGCCTGTCATAAAGATTAAATATTCTAAATATCCTAAACTGGTAGATGCAATCAGAAAACGTCATAAATATTACAATATGACACTTGATTATATAGAGAAACAGGAGGAAAAAGGAAATGTATTTGTAATACGTCCATCTAAACCTGTCAAAATCGGCAGAATTGAGAAGAATAGGAAAAAACTGACCGAGTTATATCATCAGGGATACAATGATGCGAAGAATAGATACGAGAAATTAAAAAAATTTTTGGAAGATTAATATAAAATTGGACATACTAAAATACAGCAGAATAAAAAAGACACTGAAATGTGAAGTTACATCAGGAGTCCTGGAAATGGAGGAATATTATGGCAATATTACATGTAACAAGCGAGAACTTTGAAAGCGAAGTATTAAAGGCAGATGGAAAAGTGTTAGTAGATTTTTGGGCTACATGGTGTGGACCATGCCAGATGCTTACACCTATAATCGAAGAATTGGCTGAGGAATTAACAGATGTCAAAGTATGCAAAATCGATGTAGACGAGGAAAGAAGCCTTGCTCTTAAATACAAAATTATGAGTATACCTACACTTGTAGTATTTGACAGAGGTGAGATTGTAAGAAAATCAGTAGGCTTCAGTTCTAAAGAGGAAATCTTAGAATTGTTAAAATAATCTTTATTAATATAAAATGCAGTTAAATGAATGTTATGCAGTAATGTAAGTATGAAAAATGAGGTGTATATGGATAAAAAAGTATATGACATAATAATTATCGGTGCAGGTACGGCAGGGTTGTCATCTGCTATATATGGAAGAAGAGCCGGAAAAAATGTACTTGTATTAGAGGGAAAATCTTATGGTGGACAGATAATTGTATCGCCGGAGGTCGAAAATTATCCGGGAATAAAGCATACTTCCGGATTTGAATTTGCAACTAGATTATTTGAGCAGGCTAAGTCGTTAGATACAGAGATATTGATGGATGAAGCAGTCAATATAGAAGTAGATGGTAGTTATAAAAAAGTTATTACTAAAGGCAGTGAATTTATCTCGAAAGCAGTCATAATAGCTTCAGGAGTAGGAAGAAGAAAATTGCATGTTGAGAATGAGGACAGATTTACAGGAGCTGGTGTATCGTATTGTGCAACGTGTGATGGAATGTTCTATAAAGGCATGGACATTATAGTTGCAGGAGGTGGAAATACGGCATTGGAAGATGCTAAATATCTGTCAGAAATCTGTAAAACAGTGTATCTTGTTCACAGAAGAGATACATTCAGGGCAGAAGCAAGTCTTATAAAAGAGGTGGAAGCAAAAGACAATATAAAGATATTATTAAAACATAATGTTATATCATTATCAGGAGGTGATGTGTTAGAAAGTGTAAAGATAGCAGATACAGTTAATGGCAAAGTGTCAGATATTGAAGTTCAGGGACTATTTGTAGCAGTCGGACAGGAACCACAGAGAGATGTATACGAAAATGTTGTTAAAACAGATGAAAACGGCTACATTGTTGCAGGGGAAGACTGCAGAACAAATGTAGAAGGAATATATGCTGCTGGTGACTGCAGAACGAAAGAAGTCCGCCAACTTATAACTGCGGCAGCAGATGGTGCGGTTGCAGCAGTAATGGCATGTAAGAAAATGTAAATGGAGGTATGCATATGTTTAGTAAATATGATAATAAAAGATTTGCATCATTTAGAAAATTATTAGGCAAAGGTGATAATAAAAATACAATTTCTGTAAATCTTACGGAAGACATGATAGATAGATTAGATAAACTGGCTAAAAAGGCATCGGTAATTTCTGGTAATAGTATTACGAGAAATGACATTATTGAAGAGGGCGTGACTATCTATGTTGAAGAATTTGAAGATTATATAAACAGTCTGTATGAGAACTATACAGATTCTAATAAGTATATTGAAGATGGAATGAAACTGCCGAATAAAACAACTGATCCTAAACTAATTGAGTCAAAAAAAACAAAATAATATAATTTAATGTATTGTAAAAAAGGTAAAAATATTGACAAATAAAAAAAGTGATAGTAAACTAAGGTCTATGTTTAAAATATATTATATATTTGGAATGGAGGAAAAAAATATGAAGAAAAAATTTTTAGCTCTTTCCATGGCCACAGTTTTAGCAATGTCAATGTTTACAGGTTGTGGTTCAAGTGCAGAGAACAAAGGAAGTAAAGACACATTAGTTCTTGGTGGTATCGGACCTATAACTGGTGAAGCAGCTATATATGGTCAGGCAGTAAAGAACGGTGCACAATTAGCTGTTGATGAGATTAATGCTAATGGTGGTGTAAATGGCATGAAATTAAAATTTACATTCCAGGATGATGAGTGTGATAGTGAGAAAACTGTCAATGCTTATAATAAAGTTAAAGATTCAGGAGCAAAGGTTATAATCGGTGCAACTACAAGTGGCTGTTCAATAGCTGTTTCTGAAAAAACACATGAAGATAAAATGTTCCAGTTAACACCATCAGGTTCTGCTGTTGATTGTGTTAAATATGATAATGTATTCAGAGTATGTTTCAACAATCCTAACCAGGGTGTTGCTTCAGCACAGTACATATCAAAGAATAAAATTGGTCAGAAGATAGCAATTATCTATGACAGTTCAGATGTTTATTCAACAGGTATCTATGAGAAATTTATTTCAGAAGCAAAGGGCCAGAACTTAGAAGTAGTTACAGAACAGGCATTTACTAAGGACACAAACACAGATTTCTCTGTACAGATTCAGAAGATTCAGGAAAGTGGAGCTGATTTGGTATTCTTACCAATCTATTATCAGCAGGCAGCTAAGATTTTATCACAGGCTGATAAAGCAGGATTAAAAGTTAAATACTTTGGTTGTGATGGTCTTGACGGACTTATTAATCAGTTAGATACAGATGTTGCATTAGCAAACGGAGTTATGTTATTAACACCATTTGCACCTAATGCTAAAGATGATAAGACACAGTCATTTGTTAGTGCATATAAAGAAAAATATAATAATGAGACTCCTGTTCAGTTTGCAGCAGATGCATATGATGCAGTATATGCAGTAAAAGCAGCACTTGAGGAAGCAGGTGTTGATGATGGAACAATCAGTATTTCAGATCTCTGTGATAAGCTTACATCAGCAATGACTAAGATTGAAGTTGAAGGTGTTACAGGTAATATTACATGGTCAGCAGATGGTGAACCAACAAAAGAGCCTAAAGGTATGGTTATTGAAGATGGTTCATACAAAGCATTAGATTAATTTTAATAAGTATGAATTAAATATAAGCTGTTGTTGTAAGAAAGGACTTACTTATGGCAACAGCTTTTAATCTATTTATACGTTGATGCAGAAGGGAATGATTTAAAATGAATAGTTTTATATCCTATTTGATTAGTGGTATCGGGCTAGGCAGTATTTATGCTCTGATAGCTCTTGGATATACAATGGTATATGGTATAGCAAAAATGCTTAATTTCGCACATGGTGATGTTATTATGGTTGGCGGATATGCAGTATTTTTATCAATATCTTCTTTGAATTGTCCGGTATGGTTATCAATTATTATCGGAATAGTAGTTTGTACAGTATTAGGTGTGGTAATTGAAAGAGTGGCATACAAACCTTTAAGAAATGCTTCATCATTATCAGTATTAATTACAGCAATCGGTGTAAGTTATTTATTACAAAATCTTGCATTAAATATATTAGGTTCAAATGCAAGAACATTTAAGTCAGTTGTCTCACTTAAGACTATAGAAATTAATTCACAGTTGAAAATATCAGGTGAAGCAGTCGTAACAATTATAGTAACAGTTGTTATAATGGTTGCACTTACATTATTTATTAACAAGACCAAAACCGGTATGGCTATGCAGGCAGTATCAGAAGATAAAGGTGCTGCACAACTTATGGGTATAAATGTTAACAAGACAATATCAATTGTTTTTGCAATTGGTTCAGGACTTGCAGCAGTAGCAGGTATCTTACTTTGTTCAACATTTACACAGGTAAGCCCATATACTGGTTCGATGCCTGGTATAAAAGCGTTTATCGCAGCCGTATTTGGTGGTATAGGAAGTATACCAGGTGCAATGATAGGTGGTATCTTACTTGGAATCATAGAGAATTTAAGTAAGGCATACATATCAACACAGGTTGCAGATGCAATAGTTTTTGCTTCATTAATTATAGTTCTTATTCTGAAGCCAACAGGACTTCTTGGTAAGAAGATAAACGAGAAAGTGTAGGTGATTAAGTATGAATAAATCTAACAAAGTAAAGACATCTACAAAACAGTGCTTAATCACACTTACAATGGTTATAGTATTTTTCGTTATCTGTAATGTAATGGTAATGAATGGAATAATGGGAAGCCTGTTTGAAGGACTTTTAATTCCAATGTGTTATTATATAATACTTGCAATATCACTTAATCTGACAGTTGGAATTCTTGGTGAACTTAGCTTAGGCCATGCAGGATTTATGTGCGTAGGAGCTTATTCAGGTGCAATATTTTCTATATTAACTAAAGAAGTTATAAAATCAGATTTTGAAAGATATGTACTTGCACTTCTGATTGGCGGAATATGTGCAGGATTATTTGGTTTAATAATTGGTTTTTCGGTTTTAAGATTAAGAGGTGACTACCTTGCAATCGTTACATTGGCATTTGGTGAGATTACATATAAATTAATCCAGAACTGTTATCTTATTAAAGATAAGAACGGATTGCATTTTTCATTTTCTCAGCCTATAAGCCCACAGAAATATGATTTGGATAGTAAGGTTGAAATATTAAAAGGTGCAATGCCAGTGAGTGAAGTTCCAAAGACAGCTACACTTATTACTTCGGTTGTACTTGTACTTATAACTGTTGCAGTTGTGTATAATCTTATTGATTCAAGAGCAGGAAGAGCATTTAAAGCAGTTAGAGATAATAGTATTGCGGCTGAATCAATTGGTATTAATATTAATAAATATAAGTTAATAGTATTCTTTGTATCTGCATTCTTCGCAGGAATGGCAGGAACAATGTTTTCTCATTATCAGACACTTGATTCATCAAAATTCAATTTCAACGTATCAATTTTAATATTGGTATTTGTGGTATTAGGTGGATTAGGAAGCATAAGGGGTTCAATAATTGCTACAATAATTCTGTATGCATTACCTGAATTGCTTAGAGATTTCTACAGCTATAGAATGATTGCATATGCGATAATTCTTATTGCAATGATGATATTAACAAATAATGAGAAATGTGTATATATGAGAGAACGTATTGTATCAAAGTTATATAAGAAGAATAAGGTATCAAAAGATGCCTAAGGATTTTGCTGAATTCAATAATATAATAGATATAAACAGGTTGCTCAGGAATGGAGATTAGTATGAAAGATACGAATACTAAGACAGCTAATAAGGAAAATAACAATGATATACTGTTAGAGGTTAAGAATTTAAGTATAGCATTTGGTGGACTTAAAGCTGTAGATGATTTAAATTTGAATATTAAAAGAGGTCAGTTATATGGACTTATAGGACCAAATGGTGCAGGTAAAACCACAGTATTTAATATGCTTACAGGTGTATATAAACCAACATCAGGATATATTAAATTAGATGGTGAGAAAATAGATGGTTTATCACCTATGAACATAAATCGTAAAGGAATTGCAAGAACTTTCCAGAACATAAGATTGTTTGATAATATGTCCATAATTGATAATGTTAAATTAGGACTTAACAATAAGCAGAAATATACAGTTGCTGAAGGTATATTAAGACTTCCAAGATTCTTTAAAGAAGAGAAAAAAATGAATGAAAAAGCTATGGAATTGCTCAGGGTATTTGAACTGGATGAAGATATAAATACGTTAGCAAGTAATCTTCCATATGGTAAACAGAGGAAGTTAGAGATAGCTAGAGCATTAGCTACAGAACCAAAGCTCTTATTATTAGATGAGCCAGCAGCAGGTATGAACCCTAATGAAACAGCTGAATTAATGGAGACTATCCAGTTCGTTAGAAAAGAATATGGTGTTACAATTCTTCTTATTGAGCATGATATGAAACTCGTTTCAGGTATATGTGAAGAGATAATGGTACTCAATTTTGGCACAGAACTTGCACATGGTAAGCCAGAAGTTGTATTGAATAAACCAGAAGTTGTTACAGCATATTTAGGTGAATAGAGAGGTGGTGTTTCAATGTTAAAGATAGAAGACTTATATGTATCATATGGAATGATTAATGCCATTAAAGGTGTGTCATTTGAAGTCAATGAAGGTGAAGTTGTATCTCTTATAGGTGCCAATGGTGCTGGTAAAACTACAATTCTTCATACAATTACTGGATTATTAAAACCTAAGTCAGGTTCGGTAATGTTCGAGGGAAAAGAGCTTACAACCACACCTGCTCATGAAATTGTTAAATTAGGAATGGCACATGTACCGGAAGGAAGAAGGGTTTTTGCAGATTTATCAGTATATGATAATCTTATGTTAGGTGCATATACCAGAAAAGATAAAAATGAAATTGCAAAGACATTAGAGATGGTATATGAAAGATTCCCTCGTCTTGAAGAGAGAAAAAAACAGACAGCAGGAACACTTAGTGGTGGAGAACAGCAGATGCTTGCTATGGGAAGAGCTTTAATGTCAAAACCAAGAATTATTCTTATGGATGAACCATCAATGGGACTTTCACCATTGTTTGTTAACGAAGTTTTTGATATAATAAAGAAAATAAGTGCTAGTGGAACAACAGTATTATTAGTTGAGCAGAATGCTAAGAAAGCATTGTCAATATCTGACAGAGCATATGTTCTTGAAACAGGAAAGATTGCTCTTACAGGTAAGGCAAGTGACTTAATTAATGATGATAAGATTAAGAAAGCATACTTAGGTGAATAATAAGTTGTTAAAAGGCATTTAGGAATGGAGGGTTTTTCTATGGAGAAATATGTTATTACAATTGCCAGGGGATATGGTAGTGGAGGAAGAACCATGGGTAAGATGTTAGCCAAAGAGTTAGGTATTAACTTCTATGACAGAGAAATCTTAAGATTAGCATCAGATGACAGTGGAATAAATGAAGAATTATTTGCAAGAGCTGATGAAAAATTAAAGGGCAGCATTTTATACAAGGTAGCTAAGAATGTATATAAAGGTGAGTTGATACCACCTGACAGTGATAAATTTGTTTCAAATGATAATTTATTTAATTATCAGGCGAAGGTACTAAAAGAATTAGCACAGAAAGAATCTTATGTCGTAATTGGAAGATGTGCAGATTATATTCTAAAAGACCAGCCTAATATAATAAGAATCTTCGTTCATGCTCCAATGGAACATTGCATAGATGTAGTTGAAGATATGTCATCAATGTCGCGTAAAGAGATTGAACAGTTCATACTTAAGACAGATAAATATCGTTCAGATTATTATAATCATTATACCGGTAAAGACTGGAATGATGCGAGAAACTATGATTTATGTCTCAATACGAAAGAAATTTCTTTTGAAAAAGGTGTTGAAATAGTTAAGAGTTATATGAAGATAAGATTTAATTTGTAATTAAGACTTATTATAGTAGTAATAAAAATCAAATTATATATATTAAATTATCTGAAAAATAATGATTTAATCAGACAGTAAGATTTAGTCAGAAATGAATTCATTATATGCGGTTATAGTATATCAGTTAAAGTCGTATTAAAATTATACATAGAGAATATGATTAAGATTGATATATGGTAACCGCATTTTTTGATTATACAATGCATATACATTAATAAATGTTTTAGAAAATGTGGAGGATATGAAAATCATATAAGGATTTTCATGTAGTAAAAGATATGTTAGATATAAGGGGAACTAAGACCGAAGAAAATATTGAGAAGGAAATATGTGAAAAAGCGAAGTTATCTGTCAGATTAAGACTCTATGGCAGACAGGCAGAAAAAGATGGCTATAAATATATTGCAGATATTTTTAATGAAAATGCTGATAGATTAGAAGAACTTGCAATGGTCGGATATCGAATTATTAATGGAGGAGTTAACGAGACAAGAGAGAACCTAAATACCGTAGCTCAGATATTTGCGGATATGGAAGATAGAAACTGTATGTATAAAGGTTATTCTGATGATGCGGTTAATGAAGGATTAGATGAAATAGCAGATATATTTGAAAATGTCGTGAATATAGAAACGGGTATGGCAGAGAAGTTTAGTGGTCTATCAGAAAGTATGATTAACGATAGATTCTATAGGAGAGATGGCGAGGAAAAATGGGAATGTATGGTGTGTGGATATAATAAGACAGATAAGAATGCACCCAATATATGCCCTGTGTGTGGAGGCGGCAGAGGTAACTTCAGGGTTAGATGAGAATTTATCTATTTATCTTAAGAAAATCTTAAAGATTTATGTAGTTGTTTATTAATAAATTAACCTATATAATACAGTACATAAGGAAAGAGAAAAAGTAAAAAGAAAGGCTAATAAGAAAATGTACAATGTTTTGATATGTGATGATGAAATAGATATTGTGAATGCTTTAGAGATATATCTTGCTTCGGAGGATTTAAAAATTTATAAAGCTTATAACGGAAGAGAGGCGGTAGACATTGTTAAGACCGAAGATATACATATTATTTTATTGGATATTATGATGCCTGTTATGGACGGAATACAGGCAATCAATGAGATTAGAAAAATCTCGAATGCACCGGTAATCTTCCTCAGTGCCAAGAGTGAGGATACAGATAAGATATTAGGACTTAATGTTGGCGCAGATGATTATGTTACTAAGCCGTTTAATCCTGTGGAGGTTATTGCAAGAGTCAAGTCTAATTTACGAAGATATATGATGCTCGGAAGTGCAGTAAAGAATACATCAGAGATTAATGTAAATGGAATTGTAATAGATGATGATATGAAGAAAGTAGAGATAGACGGCCAGCCGGTGAAACTTACACCGATTGAATATGAGATACTTAAACTTCTTATGAGTAATCCCGGCAAAGTATTTTCTTCTAAGGAGATATATAATACAGTCTGGAAAAATCAGGTATATGACATTGATGGTACAGACGGTACGGTTGCCGTTCATATAAGACATTTAAGAGAAAAGATAGAGATAAACCCTGCGGAACCAAGACATATAAAAGTAATATGGGGACAGGGATACAAAGTCGAATGATAATGTAAAAGGCAATGCGGAATGGAGATTAATATGAAGATACTATATAATAGATTTGTTAAAGCTATAGCAATGCTTCTGCTATTAGTAACAGCGGTAATAACTATCGGTGGAATTGGTGGAATGTATTATACATATAGCAATGACAGTGTTAAGAATAAGGAAAATCCTGATTTTAATAAAACAAGACTTGCAAAATCACTTGTAGAAAACAGTTCATTCAGATTGTATAGATATATACGCGATGAAATGGACCAGTATATGGTGGGATATTATGATGACGATGGCGTTTATAGATATTATAATGAAACTGTAGATGCTACTTATTATGATGATGCGGGAAATACTGATGATGATAATTATAATAGTGAAAATGAAACCACAGCATATGATAATGAAAATACTGATGTTAGTTCGAATGCTCATAATATGACCGATGGTTCACATTCTATAGATGAAGAGTATGACAATGCAATAGAAAAAGTAAGTAAAGAGACTTCATATCTTCAGGTTGTAAATGACTTAATGAGTGATGAGTATGTTAATTACAAATATAAAATGTACTATAACGATAAAATTATTATTTCAAATGTCAATGATGATGATGATGATATAGTTAAAATAAGTACAACAACCTTAACCGTTGGAGATAGGAAATATATTACAATAGAGAATTACCTTAATAAAAATTTAGAAAAAGGAGATGTAATTTACAAAAAATATCAGGTATTTGATATAATTACCAAGAATTATAATGTAATAAAATATGCTACAATTATATCAGGTATATTAGCAGTTATTCTATGTATGTATATTATGGTAGTAGCAGGCTATAATGGACAAGGTGAATTAGAATTAAACTGGATTGACACAATTCCTTTAGAGATTATTATATTTATAGCATTTTTAGTCCAGTATATGACCGCCTTTATAATATCTGAGTCGGGAACATATGAATTAGGAAGAATGATGGATGGAATATTTTTTATCGCTATTGGAAGTGTATGGTATATATTTACAATTAATATATTCATTAGTATTCTATCAAGATTAAAGAATAGGGTATTATTTAAGAACAGTATAACCAGTAAAATAATTAAATTTATCATAAAATGTGTTAAAAATGTAGTTGTAAATCTTGATAAGAAATGGAAAGCCATAATAACCATAGGAGGATGCTTCTTCTGGGAGTGTGTATTATTTATTATAAATATCAGTGCACAGAGTATGATAATCTGGTTCATCTGGTTTATATTTAAAATCGTGGAATTCTTCCTGCTTATGTATGCATTTTCTCTTCTGTTAGAACTTAGAGACAGAATAAAGAGTGTACACGATGGTAATACGGAAAATTCAGCCTTAAATAAGCCGATGCCTGGATTATTCGGAGAAAGTAATGAATATATTACTGATATTTCAGCAGGACTTGAGAAAGCAGTGGCAGAAAAAGTAAAGAGTGAACAGTTAAAAGCAGAATTAATAACAAATGTTTCACACGATATAAAGACACCTCTTACATCTATAATTAATTATATTGATTTAATGAATAAAGAAGATATTCAGAATGAAAAGGTCAGGGAATATATAGGTGTTGCATATAAACAGTCATTAAGACTTAAGAAGCTTACAGAAGATATCGTGGAAGCCTCTAAAGCCTCAACAGGAAATATCGAGGTTAAATCAGATAAGATAAATATCTGTGAGATTATTAGTCAGTCAGTTGGTGAATATACGGACAAATTCGAACAGCTGAATATAACGGTTGTGTTCGATGAATCGGATAAAGGCTATGAAGCAATGGCTGACGGAAGATTGCTCTGGAGAGTAATTGAGAATCTGTTCACTAATATCTGCAAATATGCATTAGAGGGAACAAGATTATATATTGATGTGTCACAGGAAGAAAAATATGTTAAAATATACATTAAAAATATATCGAAATATAAATTAAATATTCCGGGAGATGAGCTTATGGAAAGATTTGTCAGAGGAGATTTATCAAGGTCTACAAGTGGCAACGGACTTGGATTATCGATTGCCAAGAGCTTAGTAGAACTTCAGAAAGGATATTTTGATATTGATATAAATGGTGATTTATTTACAGCAATAATAACATTGCCGAGAGAATAATTTTATTTTAAACAAATTATGTAAATGAAAATCACTTAGAGAGTAATGTAAATGAAAATCACGAATAATGTGATGCAAAGGAAAATTACGAAGAAAATAATTGAAAGGAAAATCACAAGGAATGTGATGGAAAGAGAAAATGATTGAAGTAAAAAATTTGAAAAAAACTTACAAACCCAAAAAGGGCGCAGCAGTTCAGGCTCTAAAGGGAATTAACCTTAAGTTTGAAGAAAAAGGACTTGTATTTATACTAGGTAAATCAGGAAGTGGTAAATCAACACTTTTAAATATGTTAGGTGGATTAGATAAATTCGATGATGGTGAAATTATAATTAAAGGAAAGTCATCTAAGCAGTTTACACAGTCTGATTTCGATTCATACAGAAATACATTTATTGGATTCATTTTTCAGGAATATAATATCTTAAATGATTTCACTGTAGGCGCTAATATTGCCCTTGCAATGGAATTGCAGGGAAGAAAGCCGACTAAAGAAGAACTTAATAAGATATTAGATGAAGTAGACTTAACAGGCTTCGCCTCAAGAAAGCCAAATGAATTATCAGGTGGACAGAAGCAGAGAGTTGCAATTGCAAGAGCATTAATTAAGAATCCTGAAATTATTATGGCTGATGAACCTACAGGAGCATTAGATTCTAACACAGGTAAACAGGTATTTGATACACTTAAGAAGTTATCTAAAGACAAGTTAGTTATTGTAGTCTCACATGACAGAGATTTTGCCGAACAGTATGGCGACAGGGTCATTGAATTAGCCGATGGAGAAATTATAAGTGATATTAAGAAATACATTTCTAAACCTAACGAAGTATCTAGTGGAATAAGTATAATAGAAGATAAGATTATTCATATTAAATCAGGATATGAGCTGACTAATAAAGATTTAGAGATGATTAATGAATATCTTAAAAATAATAAGGACGCAGATTCATTTATCTCGGTTGACGGTAAAACTAATAAAGAGATAAAGAAAGCAGTACGAATAGATGATGATGGGAACAGAGAAGGTTTTGAAGAAACAAGTGATAAGAACTTGTGGGTTGAAGAATATGATGCTTCAAAGTTCAAATTAATCCGTTCTAAACTACCTCTTAAGAATTCACTAAAGATGGCATTTGGAAGTCTTAAGAAGAAACCAATCAGATTGTTAGTGACGATATTTTTATCAATGGTAGCATTTACTTTGTTCGGTTTATCTAACACAATGTCGTCATATGATAAGATAAAAGCAGGAACAGATTCGATAATTGACAGTAATGTTAATTATGCTTCATTTGGATTTGAAAGAAAGATAAGTAACAGTGTATACAGTTATTATGCTGGAGATAAGTTATCAGATGAAGACGTGGAAAATATAAAAAATCATTTTAAAGATTATAGCTTTAATGAGATAGTAAAACCTAATGATTCATACATTTCAATACAGAATATATATGATACTGACAAGGTAAATATTAATGGAGAACTATCGTTTTATTCACTTGATTTCTATGGAATATCAAAAATATCACAGGATATGATTGATAGAATGGGCTACACCTTAGAGGGCGCACTTCCTGTTAATGATGATGAGGTTGTTATTACAGATTATATGGCACAGTCATTTATAATTGGTAAGTACACAATGAATTATGGACCTGATAATTCAACTGATATAAAGAAAACTACTGATATGATTGGCAAGGTATTAGAATTAGATATTAATGGCAATAAGAAATATACAGTTACAGGTATTCTTGATACTAAATTTGAAAGCAGCAGATATGATAAATACAAAGAAGAAATAAAGGGTAATACGGGAATTTTAGATTATTCTATGATGAGTGAATTAGCTAACATAAGAACTTATAGTAATCATGCAATACTCTTTACATCAGACAATGTATTTAACAGTGTTGTGGAGAATAATATCGGTGTGCAGGCATTTTCACAGGACTATAATATAAACTTCATAACTAATACTAACGAATATGGTTATTATGAAGTCAACAGAATATGTGAAATCGGTAAAATCAATGATGCAGTTAAAAATAATATTGTTATGATTAATAATCAGGCTAAGTTAAATGATAATGAAATGATTCTTCCATTGTCAGCACTTGAGACATATATTGATCTTGATTATGAAGAGGGCAATATTGAAAGTATAAAGAAGAGTATACTTGCAAATGCAAATGAAATAAGTAAATTACCAATGATTATGCAGGTTTCAAATGAAGGCTCAGACTGGCTTAACAGTGATAAGAATATGAGAGTCGTAGGCATCTATATAGATAATGAATTTAACAAAGGTATGGCAATACTTCCGAATGGAATCTGCAATGCATATTCAGTATATTCAAAAGGTAAATATGATGCACTTGTTACAGCGATGCCCGATAAGAGAAGTGAAATTGAAGAATTAGTAAAATATTCATTTAATAATGGTATAAGTGGTGTTAAATATACTTTGCAGAATAATACAACAGAATTACTTACAACAGCAACAGAGATATTTACAACACTTAAGAAAGTTTTACTTTATGTCGGAATATTCTTTGCAATATTTGCATCGATTATGCTTATGAATTTCATTGCAACAAGTATTTTACAGAAGAAAAGAGAAATTGGTATCTTACGTGCAGTCGGTGCAAGAGGTGCAGATGTATTTATGATATTCTTTAACGAAAGTACTATAATTGCAATAATTAACTGGATAGTTTCGGTAATAGCAACAGGATCGCTTATTTCTATTATTAATAAATCATTCAGAAAAGAGTATCATTTAGTAATAACAATGTTGCATTTCGGAATAATCCAGGTGGTATTAATGTTCGTATTATGTCTTATAGTAGCATTCGTGGCAAGCTTTATCCCGGTGTTTAAGGAATCTAGGAAGAAACCTATCGAGGCTATAAGAAAAGGCTGATAAAAATAAAAATATTTTCAAAATGTTGTTAACATTTGACGAAAATTGTAGTAGAATACATCTTATAAGTATGCTTATTGATGGAGGTTGGCAAATGAACAGATATTTTGAACTTGGTGTTTATGAAAAAGAAAAGTCAGATGGGACAGGTGTTTTAGGACGTTATTCCAGCTTTAATGAAGCTAAGGAAGCAATCAACAGCTTTAATAAAGAGGATAATCAGATTTTTATTATTGATGAATTAGAAGAACAGGACGATAATTCAGTTCGTCAGTTAGGTGAATGGTTATACAGATAACCAGAAGTTATGAAAAGACCGTATTATACGGTCTTTTTGTATACTCATACAGACTTAATTAAATGGAGGCGGATATTTATGCGTGTAATAGAATTTAAGATGGAAAGACCGGGACTGTTAAATGTCGGAGATGAAATAGATGTGGAGGAATCACAGCTTCAGACACTTCAGGGCATCGTATATTATTATACAATATATCCGGCATTAGCAATGTCTAATAACATTCCGGCAAGAAATAAACTCAAAAATTTCCATGGAAAAGTAGTAGATATCAAGGCTACAGAAAGTGCAGCATTTGTATACGGAGAGTTTGAGGAATAATAAGATGTTCGTTTATGACACATTAAAGTGATAAAATATTTTGTCATTTTACGTCAATGGAATACTTGACAAAATGCTTTATTGTGCTATGATTAATAAAAAAAATAAGGAGCGTATTCTATGAAGAAAATGGTTTTATCGATACTAGTTGAGAATACAGCTGGTGTACTAAGTAGAATATCAGGACTTTTTGCAAGAAGAGGATATAATATCGACAGTTTGACTGTTAGCGAAACAGAAAGTAATGAATATTCGCGTATGACTATTGTATGTAGTGGCGAAGATGAAGTTTTAGAACAGATTCGAAAACAGTTATCAAAGCTTGTTGACGTTAAGGATATTATTGAATTAAAAGATGGTGCTTCTGTATGCAGAGAATTAATTCTTTGTAAGGTTGCAGTAGATGCGGCACAGAGACAGCAGGTTATAGCAGTTGCTGATATATTCAGAGCAAAGATAGTTGATGTTGCAGAAGATTCAATGATGATTGAATTAACAGGTAATCAGCAGAAGCTAGATGCTTTTGTAGGTTTACTTAATGGTTTTGAAATTAAGGAATTAGTAAGAACTGGTATTACAGGTCTTACAAGAGGCCATGCAGATATGCTTGCTGGCGAGCTTGAATAGAATATGTAATAAATGTAAGTATGAAATACATATTTATTATTAAAATGATTATTAATAGTCATCGGATTTAACATAAGATGACATTAACAATATAAAATTTATATGGAGGCTAGAAATATGGCAAATAAAATTTATTATCAAAAAGATTGTAACTTATCATTATTGGAAGGCAAGACAATAGCCATTATCGGATACGGTAGTCAGGGCCATGCTCATGCACTTAATGCTAAAGATTCTGGTTGCAATGTAATCATTGGTTTATATGAAGGAAGTAAATCATGGGCTAAAGCAGAGGCTCAGGGATTTAAAGTTTATACAACAGCAGAAGCAGCTAAAAAAGCTGATATTATTATGATTCTTATCAACGATGAGAAACAGGCAGATATGTACAAGAAAGATATCGAGCCAAACCTTGAAGAAGGTAATATGTTAATGTTCGCTCATGGTTTCAACATTCATTTTGGTTGTATCAAACCACCAGCAAACGTTGACGTAACAATGATAGCTCCAAAAGGACCAGGTCATACAGTACGTTCAGAATACCAGGCAGGAAAAGGTGTTCCTTGTTTAGTAGCTGTTGAACAGGACGCAACAGGTAAGGCATTAGATATCGCACTTGCATACTCATTAGCAATCGGTGGAGCAAGAGCAGGTGTACTTGAGACAACATTCAGAACAGAAACAGAAACAGACCTCTTCGGTGAGCAGGCAGTTCTTTGCGGTGGTGTTTGTGCATTAATGCAGGCTGGTTTTGAAACATTAGTTGAAGCTGGTTATGATCCACGTAATGCTTATTTTGAATGTATTCATGAAATGAAATTAATTGTTGACCTTATTTACCAGTCAGGTTTCGCAGGAATGAGATATTCTATCTCTAATACAGCAGAATATGGTGATTATGTAACAGGACCAAAGATTATTACAGAAGATACTAAGAAAGCTATGAAGAAAATTTTATCAGACATTCAGGATGGTACATTTGCTAAAGAGTTCTTATTAGATATGTCGCCAGCAGGACGTCAGGTACACTTCCAGGCTATGAGAAAATTAGCTTCTGAGCATCCATCAGAAAAAGTTGGTGAAGAAATCAGAAAACTTTATAGCTGGAATAATGAGGACGAGAAGCTCATCAATAACTAATATAGAATTATCGCTTGTATCAATGCCTGATTAGATGGCAAAGGAGGGGTATTATGTTGTTCGGAAAGACTAAAAAAGTGTTAGAAGATAAAGAGGACGAGATAAAGTTGAATTTATCAAATAACTATAAAGATTCAGCATATAAAGGATACCTTGAATATATACAGTTAGTAAACGATTTTAAAGATAAAGGAAAAATCGGAGATAAAGATTTTGAAAAATTAAATTATAAAATCGAAGATTATAAAAGAATGTTTGCTAATTACATAAAGCGATAGAACAAAGAATTTTCAAACCGGATACGAAAGTATCCGGTTTTTATTTTACTTACCAGGAAATTTCGTTGAAATTGTCCTGGTAAGTAAAAAAAGCTCCGTGAGGATCGTACTGCGGCGGAGCAGAAAATGTTGCTATAGCAACCCGCTGCAGGCGGAGAATGTCACAAGCGACATTCTTTATTCTAGACAACTTTAAAATATTTGCTATATAAATCAATAACTTTATAATTTAAATTTTTTTAAAAATTTATGCAACAATTTCGTCTTAATATTACACATATAGATATAAGATAAAATTTATATGTCAGGCGAAAGGAATGATAGTTATGAAAAAAAGTAAAAAGATAATTAGTATTATAATGGCAGTAGTTATGATGACGCTTTCGGTTATTGTTGTATCAAAGACATTATTTAATAATACTCCTGGAAATGGTAATGAAGAAGATAAGAATATACAGGGCAGGGAACAGGGAGTTAATCCTGTAGATGATAAGATTATCCAGTCTATAGATGGTAAAGAAGAGTTGGGCAGGTATGTAAAGGAATATGTTAAAAATAATGCATTGGCATTTGAAAAAGAAATTAATAGTCTTGAAGAAGCTTATGTAGAGAAAACTGATTCTAAATCAGATAGTACAGGTATTGCTACCGGGACTGATACGGATTATTATAAGAATAATGAACAGACAAATGGTGTTACAGAGGGAGATATAACTATAACAGATGGTAAATATATCTATATATATTCAGATAATAAGAAAAATATAAGAATAATAGAGGCTGATAATGATAAATTGAATGAAGTCGGTATAATCGATATATTAGATAACTTAGAAGAAAATACGTATACATATAATGGAAAAATATATGTATATGGTGATAAATTAGTATGCTTAATGAATACAGAAAGAATGAACTCTCCATATATTAACGGATATGAAAATTTTATAGTTAATGATTGTGCATATTTTGATAACTGCAGAGACACGATAATTGTTTTATATGATATTTCTGAAAGAGATAAGCCAGTATTTATTAATAAAATAACTGTTGACAATGAATATGTACAGTCAAGAATGGTTGGTAATCATTTATATGTAATGACTCAGAAGAGTTTCTATGATGTTTTATATGGATATATGGAAGAATATGGGGATAATGAAGAGAATAAAGAGAAAATTGAAGATATCTCATATGAAGAACTTGCAGGTAAAGTCATAACTAAGATAAATGGTAAAGAAGTATCAACAGATAATATATATTGCCCTGATAATGAACAGAGTGGTGAGCCATCGACCTGTACGGTTATTGCATTAGACATTAATAATGATTTGAATGTTACTGATAATTGCACTATAATTGGAAGTATTGATGATGTATATGTAAGTGAACAATTTATATATTTATTTAACAGGGTAAGTAAGAATGATGATGAAAGCAGAACTAGTACTTATAAGGAATTAACAGATGTAATAAAGTTTAAATATGGTGATGGTAATGTTGAGCCTTATGCAAAGGGAAATATAGATGGTACAGTTAATAATCAGTTTTCGGCAGATGAGTATGATGGTTATCTCAGAGTTGTTACGACTGAGTATGAATATAATATGATATATGAACCATCTGATATTGAAGAGTTTCAGGATAAATATAGAAATAACGTATATGTATTAGATGATAAATTAAATGTATATGGAAGAATAGAGGGACTTGCTGAAGACGAGAGAATTTATTCAGCGAGATTTATGAAAGATAAAGGATATTTTGTAACATTTAGAAATACAGACCCATTATTTGTAGTAGATTTCTCGAAGCCTGATAATCCTAAAATATTAAGTGAGTTAAAAGTAACAGGCTTTTCATCATATCTTCATATGTGGAATGATAACTTATTACTTGGAATAGGTATGGAAGCAAATGAAAGTGGCATTACAAGTGGTGTTAAGTTATCAATGTTTGATATATCAGACCTTAATAATACAAAAGAAATTGCAAAATATGTAGAAGAAGACACAGAAGCATACGAAGCACTTAATAATTATAAAGAAATTTTAGTTGATGAGAATAAGAATCTCATTGGTTTAGAGATGAGTAAAGATAACAATAATAGAATTGAAGAAAGTACCAGTACAGAGAGTAATAGTACATCATATAATAGTGATAAAAGCAGTAACTATGAGAAATTTATAGGTTACAGTCAATATTATGTTTTATACAGATATGATAATAATTCATTTACAGAATTACTAAAGTATGATTATAATAAGTTTAATAATTTAAAATTTACAGAATTTGATTATGAGAAAATGTATTGTGATTATAGAGGACTATATATAGGGAATTATTTATATATAATTACTATGGATAAGGGAGTTCAGGCAATTAATTTAAGTGATTTATCATATGGAGATAATCTTATATTTAATTAGTCCGAAGATAGGAAAGGACGTGTAATATTTGACAATTGATGAAGAACTAGTAGCTTTGGCAAAGCTAGGAGAAGATGATGCTTTTTCAAAGCTATATGCATCGGTATATAAAGATATGTATAAATATGCATATTATATGCTTGGAGATGCTTATGATGCAGAAGATGTAGTGAGTGAAACGGTTTTAGAAATGTATTCGGGTATAAAAAGTCTTAGACAGAATAGTTTATTCGGTGCATGGACATTTAAGATATTATCTAACAAATGTAAAAGAAGGCGAAAACAGTATTTGAAGAAAACGATTTCACTTGATGATGAAGATCAGAATATTGAATTGTATGAAAGTCAGTGTGACTTAGAATTAAAACACGATTTAGAGCTAGCATTAGATATATTATCACTAGAAGAAAGAGAGATAGTATCCTTATCGGTATTTTGCGGCTATAACAGTAATGAAATAGGCGAAATTCTTCAAATAAAGCCGGCAACGGCAAGGTCGAAGCTTAGCAGAGCCTTAGCTAAAATGCAAAGGAAGATGAAAGTTCAGTTTTAACATATTGCGAAATGGAGGTTTCTATAATGAATAAAGAGAATCCTGACGAGATAGTGAAAAGAATCAGAGAGAAATTACCGGATGATGAAATTCCAGAGTCATTATTACCTGAAAATGTGATGCAGAAGATAAAAGCCGGACAAAATATAAATATACAACAAAATCTAAATATAGATGTTAATTCATATAGAGATAAAATAAGAAGCCATAGAATGAGAATGTTAAAGATATCCGGCTTAGCTGCTTCCATAGCAGTGGCAATGTTATGCATAACATTTGCACTTGGTACAAATTCAGGAAAGCTGCTTGATACAGATAAAACAGGAATTAATAAGGAAAGTAGTAAATGGCAGGATAGCCAATATACAGGTTCGACGGCTTCTGGTATAGAAAATAATGAATATAGTGGCAGTGTATATGAAGATGCAGAAATTGCAGAAACTGCTACGGAAAGCTATGATGAAGTTAACGATAGTTATATGAGTAAGGATTTAGTTAGCAATAGTGAACAATTCCAAGATGATAATGCAGGCAATAATGAGTATTGTGAGAATATATATAGCAATAATATAAGTGGCAGCTCTGATTTAAAATATGGTATCTTTTATCTGTATGACAATGATAAAGTGATATCAGAGATTTATTATCTTAAAAACATTGCCATATCAGATAGATTTATGGTTAGATATATGGGATATAAAGTTGTCGATAATAAACTCACTATTTGTCTGGTATATGATAATTTCAGAAAAAGCTATACAGATGCTGGAGATGTAGAAAATAAGAATGTAGAAAGTAATAATGTATATGATAATATAATTAACTTAGAATATGATATTACAGACCTTACTAAACCAAAGCTTATGGATTAGCAATAAAATGCATAAATAAATAATATGAATGAATAATTAGTAATTGCATTATGTCGAAAAAAATGATAAGATTTTATTCAGAGAAATTTTTTAGGAGGAATGTTATCATGGGAATGACAATGACACAGAAGATTTTAGCAGCTCATGCAGGACTTGAAAGCGTTACAGCAGGTCAGTTAATAGAGGCTAATCTCGATTTGGTATTAGGAAATGATGTTACATCTCCGGTTGCCATTGGTGAAATGAAGAAAATGAAAGTTGATGGTGTATTTGATAAAGACAAGATTGCAATTGTTCTAGACCATTTTACCCCTAATAAGGATATAAAGTCAGCAGAATTATGTAAATGTGCTAAGGAATTTGCTTGTGCTAATGATATAACTAATTTCTTTGAGACAGGAGAAGTTGGTATAGAGCATGCATTATTACCTGAAAAAGGTCTTGTAGTAGCAGGTGATGTTGTTATCGGTGCAGATTCACATACTTGTACATATGGTGCATTAGGTGCATTCTCTACAGGTGTAGGTAGTACAGATATGGCAGCAGGTATGGCTACAGGTAAAGCATGGTTTAAAGTTCCATCTGCAATTAAGTTTAACTTAGTTGGTAAACCATCTAAATGGGTTAGTGGTAAAGATGTAATTCTTCATATTATCGGTTTAATTGGTGTAGACGGCGCATTATATAAATCAATGGAATTTGTTGGCGATGGTATTAAATATTTATCAATGGACGATAGATTCGCAATGACTAATATGGCAATTGAAGCAGGCGGAAAGAATGGTATCTTCCCTGTAGATGAACTTGCAATTGAATATATGAAAGAGCATTCTAAAAAGGAATATAGAGTATTTGAGGCTGATGCTGATGCCGAATATGATGAAGAGTATACAATTGATTTAAGCACACTTAAGTCAACAGTTGCATATCCTCATTTACCAGAGAATACAAAGACAATTGATGAGATTAAGGCAGAACCTGATGTAAAAATTGACCAGGTTGTAATCGGTTCTTGTACAAACGGACGAATTGAGGACTTAAGAGTTGCTGCAGAAGTTATGAAAGGCAGAAAAGTCGCTAAAGGAGTAAGAACTATTGTAATTCCAGCAACACAGGCTATATATCTTCAGGCTTTGGAAGAGGGATTACTTACCATATTTATTAAGGCAGGAGCAGCAGTAAGTACACCAACTTGTGGACCATGTCTTGGTGGTCATATGGGAATTCTTGCTAAGGGAGAAAGAGCAGTTGCCACAACTAACAGAAATTTTGTTGGACGTATGGGAGATCCTGAATCAGAAGTATATCTTGCAAGTCCTGCAGTAGCAGCAGCAAGTGCCATAACAGGTAAGATTTCCGGACCTGAAGAATTAGGATTATAGAGAGAAAGGCAAGGTATTTATATGAAAGCAATTGGTAAAGTACATAAATTTGGTGACAATGTCGATACAGACGTAATTATTCCTGCAAGATATCTGAATGTTCCTGATCCAGCAGAACTTGCAAAACACTGTATGGAAGATATAGATGTTGATTTCGCTAAAAAAGTAAATAAAGGCGATATCATTGTAGCTAACAAGAACTTCGGTTGCGGTTCTTCAAGAGAACATGCACCTATAGCAATCAAGGCATCAGGAGTAAGTTGTGTAATTGCTGAAACATTTGCGAGAATATTCTATAGAAATGCAATTAATATCGGACTTCCTATTATTGAATGTCCTGAAGCAGCTAAAGGTATCGATGAAGGCGACGAAGTTGAGATAGATTTCGATAGCGGTAAGATAATCGATAAGACTAAGAATGAAGAATATCAGGGACAGGCATTCCCTGAATTTATGCAGAAGATTATAAAAGCAGAGGGCTTAATTAATTATATAAACAACAGATAATATAGTCATTGATTATATTGCATAGGAATATACGAATTGTGTAAAAATAAGAGCATTGTATGATATTTAGTGGATATTTACAGTATTTAATCTGTAATTAACCAGTATCGGTAAATATCAATTTAACAATGCTCTTATTTTTTTTGATATTTTAATAGTTGAATGAATGGAAGCATATTGTATAGGTGAGAGTGCCTCAATGTAATTGGTCTGATATGTATTAATTATTCCGGCATCTTTAAGAAGATGGCATACCTTGTTATATGCGATAGCCGCTTCGTGTTCGGTCTTATATTTACCAATAATGTAATCACCATTAATATGTACCTTTGCAATATATAAAGGCATACCATCTTTTACAGTCATTGTAACACCGTTATATCTGTTAATTATCTTAATATTTTTATAACGGAAGTCGGTAGGGTCGCCATTAAGAAAGATATAATCCTTGCCGGCAACTGCATAATTCTTGATACCATATCTGGATAAAATATTGACCTGCATACCGAAATCAGCGACAAACAGATGACCATTACGTTTCATTATCTTGTGTGTCGAATAATAGAATAAATCATCTACATCAAACTTATATTCTGTATTTGAGTCATAATAATAGATGAAGTATTTACTCATAAGATATATTGGTGTCTTAAAATATATCTTATTATCGCGAAAATTCACCAGGCAAACCCATTTTTCGAAAGAAATTGTATGAGTTTCTTCTATATTAATGTAGTCAGAAATAGATAAAGTCGAATTAAGCAAATTTAAGGCTTCAAGATAACATAAATGTGCTTCATCCTCCGTAGGAAAACTGCCAAGACTTATGTGTTTATTTTGATATGTAAGGGATGAACGGTAATAAATTGTCCCGTCTTTCTTAGTGGCAATATATACGCCTTTTTTAAGGTTCATACTAATCCTCTTTTCTAAACGATATGTCATAAAGAGACATTGAGAAATTCGCTTAGGTTATTTCATAACAGTAATAAAAACTATTTGTTTTCGTGCAGAAACAAGCTATCTCGATTCTATAGACATTTACGTATAAAGATATTTAATAATATTATATCATATATGCTATGAAAGGCAAAATATAAAATAGTGTATAAATTATAATGATAGTTTACATAATATTAAATGCAAAATATTTTTGTAATAATTCGTAAAAAATAGTTAATAAATATTAATATGGTGGGACAAAATATAACTATGAAATATTAATAAAAATAGTATAGTATATTCAAGAAATTTGTGCATAAATAACTAATGTTTACAAAAAATGCCAAAATAAAATCAGTAATTGTCCCAAAAGTGCCAGATTTGTATTGACAGTTTTGTAAGTCAAAAATATAATGACACCTATGTTTTAGCGACGCATGTCGCAAAAAAAAGAGAAAAGAGGCGTAACAATGCTTAATATTTGCTCATTATTTCAGAAATTTGTTGGATTTATCAAAAGCATACAGAAGAAAACATACAGAACATGTATGGTAATAGTATCAGGCATAATGCTTGTGTCTGTTATATGTCTTACTGCAAAGGACTTTGGTGGTTCAGGAAAAAATAAGACTATGGGAAATGCTGAAAGTAAAGTATCAACGTTATCCGAGTCAGATACTGAAGATGATGATACAGATGCTAATGCAATGGTACAAAATTTATTATTTAGCTACGGAAATACTGGTGATGATGAAAATAGTAAAGAGCTTTTAGATTATAATTGTATTTTGCAGATAGTAAATAAAGGCGATAATAAGCTTGAAAAATTACCGACTGCATCAATTGTACCGGTCAGTACAGAACTGCTCGGAAAAGAACAGGAGAGTCAAAATGAGACTACAAAAGCTTTGGAAACTGAGAATCTGAATGAAGCTGAGAAGGAGACAGAAGCTGTAGAAGAAACAACTGTAACAGAAACACAGTCAGAGCAACAGGCAGTGGTGGTCACAGAGACAGAACCAGAGACTGCTGAACAGGTTATAAATACACCGATTGATATTAAGCTTTCAGATTCAGATTACTACTGGCTTATCAGAATAGTTGAAGCCGAGGCAGGGGATCAGGATGAACTAGGAAGAATAATGGTGGCTAATGTTATATTTAATAGGGTTAAAAGTGGGAAGTTTCCATCTACGGTTAAATCAGTTATATTTCAGAATAACGGAAGAACATATCAGTTTGAGCCGGTTAAAAATGAAAGAATCTATGATGTTATTCCATCAGATACAACAATTAATTGTGTAGACAGAGCGATTAATGGAGAAGATTATTCACAGGGGGCATTGTTTTTTACAATGAAAACATCATCAAGAAGCTGGTTTAATACTTCGTTAACATTGCTATTTGTATATGGGGATCATTATTTCTACACATATTAAGTGGAATATTACTTGTTTATTGATGGCACATATGATATAATTCTTTGAAAAAGATTATACAGAAAGAGGGATACCATGGAAATATTGTATAAAAGTACAAGAAGTGATAATGTAACGATAACAGCTTCGCAGGCGATATTAAAAGGTCTTGCAAGTGACGGAGGATTATTTGTTCCTACACAGTTACCTAAATTAAATGTTTCATTAGAAGAATTATCAAAGATGTCATATAAAGAAACAGCATACGCAGTAATGAAAGAGTTTTTAACAGACTTTACTGAGGAAGAATTAAAGAGCTGTATAGATAAGGCATATGATTCTAAGTTTGATACAGAAGAGATAGCTCCTTTGGTTAAAGCAGAGGGCGCATATTATTTAGAGTTATTCCATGGTGCTACAATTGCATTTAAGGATATGGCTTTATCAATATTACCACATCTTTTAACTACATCAGCTAAGAAGAACAATGTTAAGAATGAAATAGTTATTCTTACAGCTACTTCAGGCGATACAGGAAAAGCAGCATTAGCAGGTTTTGCAGATGTACCTGGTACAAGGATTGTTGTATTCTATCCGAAGGGAGGAGTTAGTCCTATTCAGGAGAAACAGATGGTTACACAGAAAGGTGATAATACATTTGTAGTAGGCATCAAAGGAAACTTCGATCAGGCACAGAGTGGTGTTAAAGCTATATTTGGTAATAAGGAATTAGAAGCAGAGATGGACAAGGCAGGTTTCCAGTTTTCATCTGCTAATTCAATTAATATCGGACGTCTTGTTCCACAGGTAGTATATTATGTATATGCATATGCTAAATTACTTGCTAATGGTGAGATAACAGATGGTGAGAAGATTAATGTTGTAGTTCCTACAGGTAATTTTGGTAATATACTTGCAGCTTATTATGCTAAGAATATGGGATTGCCAATTGATAAATTAATTTGTGCATCAAATGACAATAAAGTATTATATGATTTCTTTACAACAGGAATATATGATAAGAATAGAGAGTTCATATTAACAACATCTCCATCAATGGATATTCTTATATCAAGTAACCTTGAGAGACTTATCTACAAGATTGCTGGAAATGATGCTGCAAAGAATAAAGAGTTAATGACATCTCTTACAACAACAGGTAAATATGATATTACAGATGATATGAGAGCTGAACTTAAGGATTTCTATGGTAACTATGCAACAGAGAAAGAGACAGCAGAAATAATTAAAGATATCTATGAGAAGACAGGATATATAATTGATACACATACAGCTGTAGCAGCAGTTGTTTCAAGAAAATATTTAAGAGATACAAATGACACAAATAAACTTGTAATTGCTTCAACAGCAAGCCCATTTAAGTTTACAAGAAGTGTTATGAATGCAATTAACAGCAAGTATGATTCAATGGGTGATTTTGAATTAGTTGATGAATTAAGCAAAATCGGAAATGTTAAAGTTCCAAATGCCATTGAAGAAATCAGAAATGCAAAAGTTCTTCATAATACAGTTTGTGAAGTAGATGAAATGACAGACGTAGTTAAGAAATTTTTAAATATATAATAGATTTAAAATATTATATATATCCCATATATTCAATAAATAAGAGCAGGGTGTCAAAAGCCCCGCTCTTATTTATACTTATTTATAAATAAGTATAAAAAACGAGCTGACAGATGGAATATTTATCAACTCGTTTTGTACTATAAAATTATAAACCGATTGAAATTCTTATTGTTCCAAATGGATACTGGAATGGAAGAATTAATGAATGTTCTATATCATTAGGTGTTAATCCGGATAATGGTGTAGGTGGAGTTAATGTTAATTCAATCTGCTGATTGTTAGAAACATTAACAGTGAATAATCCGTTATGTAAGTTAAGGAAATCCTGACCTGATGCTTCAACATATTCATTTAATTCATTGATTTCCTCACCTGAATATCTGCTTGCAAATTCAATAAATGTTGTCTCATCTGCAAAAATCTTTGTATCTGTTGTAAATGCACCATTTATTTCTTGAGAACTTGCCTTGAATGAAGTAGAATTAATACTATATTCAGGCTGCAATGGTGTAAAATCATCACCAACAAATCTGATAAGATTATTCATTAATAAAGCAACAAATTCCTGATATAAAGCAGGATTGCTTGTCTTACTGAAATCACATAATGAAAGTATTAAATTGTCTACTTTTGAATTTTCATTAGAAGATATATCCTCATCTGTTAAAGAATATTTCTTTTTATATGACTTTATAGCATTTTCAAAAACCTCATTAGTCATATACCCTTTGTCTACTAATGCTTGTCCAAGTAAGAGGTATCCAAGTGGCTGTGCATGTAATAACTCCATAACCTGATCTTCTGTCATATAACCAAGTTCAACAGCGATATCACCAATACGTTTATCCATCTTACTTTGCAATTCATGAACACGTTCTACCTGACTTGCAGTCATATATCCTGCGTTGATAGCTAAAACACCAAGTTTCATTCTTGTGTTCTGCTTTTCTTGAAGTGCATCAACAAGTTGCTCAGGAGTTACTAACTTCTGATTTAATAGATAATTTCCGAAAAATTGTGTAAACATTTAGTTCCCTCCTTCACAATATGTAGATATAAGCTTTTTAACCTGTTCAGGATCAAGTGGTTTCTGAAGAAAGTCTGTGGCACCAGCTTTGATAGCATCTTTTAAGTATGACTGTGTACCAACAGAAGATGCCATAATAACCTTTGCTGAAGGATTTATTTCTAAAATACCCTTTAAAGCTTCAATACCATCTTTTTTAGGCATTACAATATCCATAAATATAATATCAGGTTTATTAACTTCGTATTGAGCTATAGCCTCCTCACCATCTGCTGCCTCAAATACTTCTGTACAACCGAGTGAAATTATACAGTCTTTTAGCTTCTTGCGTGCTAAAATTGAATCATCACATACAAGAATCTTTAGTTCGCTAATATTCATTGACTAAAACTCCTTTCTGAATTATAATTTCCATTGGAATATGTTAATATTGTACAATATTTTACGGAAAAATACAATAATAATAGTGAATATATTAAAATTTATTCAGAAAAGCATAAAATTATATTCACGCAATTGTCACATTGACTTAGTATTATCTGATTATCACATAGACACTTGTGAAATATAGGATATTTGATAGATAGCTTAGGTATTACAGATATCTGCTTATAATTTTATAGAAAAGGAGGTTAAAGATGTATAGTTTACTGGTCGTAGATGATGAAGAGAAGATAAGAACCATAATCCGTAAATATGGCGAATTTGAAGGATATAAATTACAGAGATATCAAATGGAATAGAAGCTATTGAAGTATGTAAGAAACAGGATTTTGATTTAATTATTCTAGATATTATGATGCTGCCAGAGGAATGAAGCAGGATGCTAATAGTAACGAAGAAAGACATGCAGATATAGAAAATACTGATAAATATGACAAGTTACCTAATATGCCAAATGAAAATGAGAGTGAAAGTATTATTAAAGTCAGAGTAGTTGAAACGCAGTCAGGCGAAACATATGTAATATTCTTAAATTCAGTAATTACGCCAGTTGGTGCGACCGTACACACATTAAGAGTACAGCTTATATACATAAGTGGAATAATGATTCTGCTAAAGAACTTGCAAAAGGTAATTTTGAAGTGGAATTTGACGGCAAAGATTATAGGGAGATTACGGAGCTTTCAGATACTCTTAATTATACGGCAAAAGAATTATCTAAAAGTGATGTGCTTCAGAAAGAATTACTTGCAAATGTCTCACACGATTTAAGAACACCACTTACAATGATAACAGCATATTCAGAGGTAATGAGAGATTTGCCGGGGGAAAACACACCTGAAAATGTACAGGTAATTATTGACGAGACAAAGAGACTTACATTTTTTGTGAATGATTTGCTTGATATGTCGAAGATTCAGGTTATTGACAGCGAAGAGGACATTGGAAGTACATTCTGGTTTGAACTGCCTGTCACTTCAGAAGTGAATATTGCAGTGAAATATACTATTTAAAGAAAGGAGTTGAAAGCAGAATGGCAATAGAAGTATTTAACAGGATTGAGAAAAAATATCTTATTACCGAAGATGTATATGGAAAATTTTTTGATAAAATAATTCCATATATGGAAATGGATGCGTTTTGTAAAGATGGAAAATTCTATTCAATTAATAATATTTATTTTGATACAGAGAATAATGATTTAATCAGAACTTCAATAGATAAGCCTGCATATAAAGAGAAGTTAAGACTTAGAAGTTATGGTGTTCCAGAGTTTAACGACATTGTATTTTTAGAAATCAAAAAGAAATATAATGGTATAGTCAATAAAAGAAGAACCCTTTTGAAACTCAATCAGGCATATGATTTCTTATTCGATGGAATTATGCCATCTGAGGGAGATTATCTCAATGCACAAGTCCTAAAAGAGTTAAAATTCTTTATGGAGTTCTATAATCCGGTTGCAAAACTTTTTTTAGCATATGACAGGGTTGCAATGTTTGGTAAAGATGATGAAAACCTAAGAATTACAGCTGACAGGAACATAAGAACTAGAAGAGACGATTTGAGATTAGAAGATGGAGATTATGGTGATAAGTTGTTGCAGGACGGACAAGTTCTGATAGAGATTAAGACAGCAAGCAGCTTTCCGGTATGGCTTGTAGATATTCTTACCGAATTAGATATGAAAGGGACATCATTTTCTAAATATGGTACGGAATACAGACAATTTATGGATAACACATTACAGAAAAGAGGAGCAATATGTTAGAGACAATTTTAGAGACAACATCAACAGAAGGATTAAGGACAAAAGAGGCATTAATATGTATAGGAGTCGCACTTGCGCTTGGATTAATTATAAGTATTATTTATATTTTTAGTGACAGAAAGAGGAGATTTTCAACGAACTTTGCAATTACATTAGTCATATTACCAGCGATTGTTACTATAGTTATTATGCTTGTTGGAAGTAATGTCGCAAGAGCATTTTCTATGGCAGGAGCATTTGCACTTGTAAGATTTCGTAGTGTTCCGGGTGATTCTAAAGATATTGCAAGTGTATTTTTTGCGATGGCAGTTGGTCTTGCAACAGGACTTGGCTACATAAGTTTTGCGGTAATATTTACAGGAGTTATCGGTGGTGCATATCTGCTTTTAATGCTTACAGGATATGGCATTGTTAAGAATCTTCCTAAGACGCTTAGAATTACCATTCCAGAGAATCTTAATTTTAATGGAACATTTGATGAAGTATTTAATGAATACACAACAGATGTAACACTAGAAAAGGTTAGAACAACTAATTTAGGTTCAATGTATGAACTAACATATAATATAAGCCTAAAAAAAGATGCTGACCAAAAGAAATTTATAGATGATCTGAGATGCAGAAATGGTAATCTTAATATTACATTGTGCAACGCAGAAACAAAAGAATTATTATAGATTGCCTAGTTAAAGTAAAAATGTTATAATTGTACAGATATGTATTGTGCAATTATAACATTTTTTTGAATATGGTGAAATTATGAATATAGAAAAAGAATTATTTGGTAAAAATGAAGATGGTAAAGAGATATATAAATATAATGTAAAGGGCGAAAATATCAGTGCCACATTTTGTGAGACAGGCGCAGCTATTATGTCAATATTTATAAAGGATAAGGATGATGAAGTTAAAGATGTAGTATTAGGACTTGAGACCTATGAACAATATAGAAAGAACTGGCTATCATTTGGCGCGGTTATCGGCAGATGTGCTAATAGAATAAGTGGAGCAAAATTCACACTTAATAATACAACATATAAGTTAAAGAAGAATATAACGGGTGGTTGTTTACATAGTGGATTTAGTTATCATTACAGAGACTTTGAATCTGAAAGCTTTACAGAAGATGATTCGGCACATATTATCTTCAAACTTGAGAGTCCTGATGGAGACCAGGGATTTCCTGGTAATCTTAAGGTAAAGGTAGAATATGTAGTTAAAGAAGATAAATCAGTTACAATTAAATATAGTTATATTTCTGATAGCGATACAGTTGTGAATATGACAAATCATTGTTATTTTAATCTTGATGGACATAATAGTGGAAGTGTTTTGAATCATAAAGTTATGATTAATTCTGATGAAGTTACGCAGGTGGACAGAAAATTAATGCCAACAGGAAAGATTATGAAAGTTGATGGTTCGGCATATGATTTTCGCAAGATGACGAAGATAGCTGATAATATGAGGAAGTCATTTAAACCATATTCATATGAAAAAGCTTATGATATTAATTATGTTCTGTCGGATCATTTTGGTGAATATAAGTTAGTGGCAAAGTTAGAGAGTGAAAAATCAGAAATCGGAATGAATGTCTATACGAATATGCCAGGAATGCAGTTTTATACTGGAAATGCTGCTAAGGGATTTAAAGCAAAGGGAGATGCAGAATATGCTGCTAATCCTGGAGTATGCTTTGAAACACAATTTTATCCAGATGCAATTAATATAGAGAAGTTTCCGAGCCCTGTTGTAAAAGCGGGTGTGTTTATGAGTACAGAGACTAAGTATGAGTTTTATGATTTGAGAGGTAAAGCTATTGAATAATTATAATTTTTTTGCAATGACATCAAGAATGAAATATATAAACAGATGGGGACTTATGAGAAATACCATTCCTGAAAATATAGCTGAACATAGTTTAGAAGTGGGAATGATTGCACATGCCCTTGCAGTAATTAATAAAGTGTATTTTAATGGAAATATAGATCCGAATGAAGTAGCTGTAATGGCAATGTACCATGATGTTCCTGAGATAATAACAGGTGATTTACCTACACCAATAAAATATTTTGCACCAGAGATACGAGATGCATATAAAGTTGTGGAAGAGACAGCTGTTAATAAATTAGTTTCATCACTGCCAGAAGAGATGAAGCCGATTTATGAAAATATTTTGAATGAAGAAAATAGAAATAAAGAGAGTCAGCTGTTAGTTAAGGCAGCAGATAAGATTTCAGCACTTATTAAATGTGTTGAAGAAAAGAGAATGGGTAATTTAGATTTCATTGAGGCAGAGAAATCTACAATAGAAGCAATAAGAAGGTTAGATTGTAAAGAAGCAGATTATTTTATTGATAAATTTCTTGATACATACAGTTTAACATTAGACGAGCAGGCATAGCGCAAAGATAATGCTGATGCGAATATAATGCATAGAATGAAAGTGGAGGGAAAATGGCAAAATCAGTATACATCGCAGAAAAACCCAGCGTAGCAAGGGAATTTGCTAAAGCATTAAAAATAACAGGTAAAAATAGAGATGGATATATAGAGGATGATAAGAGTATAGTTACATGGTGTGTCGGACATCTTGTTACAATGAGCTATCCGGAAGCATATGATACTAACCTTAAGAAGTGGAGTATTCAGACTCTCCCATTTCTTCCAAAGGTATGGAAGTATGAAGTAATAGATGGGGTTAAGAAACAATTTGAAATCGTCAAAGGTATTCTTAACAGAGAAGATGTAGATACCATTTATGTCTGTACCGACTCGGGACGTGAGGGAGAATATATCTACCGCCTGGTTGCACAGATGGCAGGAGTTCATGATAAGAATGAAAAGAGAGTATGGATAGATTCACAGACAGAAGAGGAGATAATTAAGGGAATTAACACTGCTAAAGATATATCTGAATATAATAATCTATCAGAAGCTGCATATCTGAGGGCTAAAGAAGACTATCTTATGGGAATTAATTTCTCTAGAGTGTTAACACTTAAGTATGGTAATTCAGTATCTAGTTATCTTAGAACCGACAGGGCTGTATTATCGGTAGGTCGAGTTATGACATGTGTACTTGGAATGATAGTAAGACGTGAAAGAGAGATAAGGGCATTTGTGGAGACACCATTTTATCGAGTCAATGCGAATATAAAATGTACAGAGGATTTTAATTTCGATAGTGAATGGCGTGTGAATGAGAAGTCAAAATATTTCCAGTCACCATATCTATATAAGGAAAATGGTTTTAAAGAAGAAAAATATGCTAAGGAATTAATTGATAAAATAAAAGAAAATGGAAATATAGCTACAGTTGAAAGTGTAGAAAAGAAAACGGAGAAGAAAAATCCTCCATTATTATTTAATCTTGCTGAACTTCAGAATGAATGTTCTAAGTTATTTAAAATTAGCCCTGATGAGACTCTTAAAGTGGTTCAGGATTTATATGAGAGAAAATGTGTTACATATCCAAGGACAGATGCGAGAGTATTATCAAGTGCAGTAGCTAAGGAAATCAATAAAAATATCAGAGGTTTATGTGGATATTCAATGATTTCCGAATATGCCAAGGAGATTTTAGAATCCGGTACTTTCAAAAATATCGCATCGACCAGATATGTAGACGATAAACAGATTACAGACCATTATGCAATAATTCCTACAGGACAGGGATTAAGTGCATTGAATTCAATGAATCCTATAAGTGTTAAAGTGTATGAAGTTATTGCGAGAAGGTTTTTAAGTATATTTTATCCACCGGCACAATATCAGAAAGTTGGAATTAAAATATCTATGCCAATTAAAGAAGAGGAAAATGTATATAGTGAGCAATTTTTTGCGAATTTCAAGATATTGACAACAGAAGGATATCTTAAGGTTACTAAGTACTCATTTATAAAGAAGAAAGAAGATATGAATCAGGATAATATAAAAGATACTGAACAGGCAATTGATACAAATACTATAGAATTGTTGAAAAAATTAAGAAAAAGTGATACACTTCAATGCAATGAGTTATTGATAAAGGAAGGAAAGACATCACCGCCTAAAAGATATAATTCAGGTTCACTTATTCTTGCCATGGAAAGTGCAGGACAGTTAATTGAAGATGAAGAACTGCGTGCACAGATTAAGGGTAGTGGAATTGGCACGAGTGCTACCAGAGCAGAGATACTTAAGAAACTTGTGAATATTAAGTATCTGGCATTGAATAAGAAGACACAGATTATAACACCTACACAGATGGGTGAGATGGTATATGAAGTAGTTAATGCATCAATTTATCATTTGCTTAACCCTGAGCTTACAGCGAGCTGGGAGAAAGGTCTTACATATGTTGCAGAGGGCAAGATTACATCTGATGAATATATGAATAAACTTGAGGGCTTTGTTACCAGACGAACAATGGGTGTGATTAATTCTAATAAACAATATGAATTAAAACAGAAATTTAATGAAGTCTCTAAATTTTATAAAAAATAATAGTAGGGTGTCAAGGTCCCTGCGGGGACTGAACTTCACAGATATATGTGTATGCAAACAAAATAAATTAATGAAAGGATAATCAAATTATGTGTGGAATAGTCGGATATGTAGGCGAAAGAGAATGCGCTGACGTTTTAGTTGACGGTTTAAAGAAGTTAGAATATAGAGGATATGATTCAGCAGGTATTGCAGTTTTTGAAAGAGATAAAATTGTAGTTGAGAAGTCTAAAGGTAAATTAAATGATCTTATTGAAAAGATGGCAAGAGAGAAAAAACCACATGGACATTGTGGAATTGGTCATACAAGATGGGCTACACATGGCGAGCCATCTGATATTAATTCACATCCACATGGTAATAAAAGAGTCACTATTGTCCATAATGGAATAATAGAGAATTATAAACAGATTAAGGATTTTTTGATAAATCAGGGATATGGATTTGAAAGTGAAACAGATACAGAAACAGTCGCTAAATTATTGGATTATTATTATAATGGGAATCCTGTAGAGACAATTAGTAAGATGATAGACAAAGTTGAGGGTTCATATGCACTTGGAATATTATTCAGGGATTATCCGGATACTATATTTGCGGTTAGAAAAGAAAGTCCTTTGATTGTAGGTGTAGGAAAGAATGAGAATTTTATTGCATCGGATGTACCAGCAATTCTTAAATATACAAAGGATTATTATCTGTTAGAACAGAATGAAATTGCGATTATAACAGAGAAAGAAGTTAAGATATGTACTACTGATGGCGAACCTATTACAAAAGAACTCCAGACAGCAGACTGGGATATAGATGCTGCAGAAAAAGGTGGTTATGAGCATTTTATGCTTAAGGAAATAAATGAACAGCCTACAGCTATTAAGACTACAATATCCCCAAGAATACAAGATGGAATGCCTTATCTTGAGGAAAGTGGACTTACAATGGATATGCTTAAGAACTATAAACGTATCTATATAGTTGCTTGTGGAACTGCTATGCATGCAGGACTTGTTGGTAAATATATAATTGAAAAATTAGCAAGAATAGAAGTGACGGTTGATATTGCATCAGAATTCAGATATAGAGATCCAATCATAGAAGAGGAAGATTTAGTAATCTTAGTATCGCAGTCAGGTGAGACTGCGGATACTTATGCAGCACTTAAGTTAGCTAAAGAAAAAGGAGCTACCACACTTTCAATAGTCAATGTTAAGGGTTCTACAATTGCAAGAGAATCAGACATAGTTATATATACACATGCAGGTCCGGAGATTTCAGTTGCATCTACTAAAGCATATAGTGTACAGTTAAGTATTATGTATCTTCTTGCATTCGAACTTGCATATGCCAAAGGAAAGATAACAGAAGATAAATGTAGGAAATTAACTAAAGCACTTATAGATATTCCGGACAGACTTACAGATGTATTAGAATTAAAGGAAAAGTGTCAGTTTATTGCATCTAGATTAGTTAATGCAGATAGTTTATTATATATTGGCAGAGGACTTGACTATGCACTTAGTATGGAGGGTTCTTTAAAATTAAAAGAGATTTCTTATATTCATTCAGAATCATATGCAGCAGGTGAACTTAAACATGGAACAATTTCACTTGTGACTGATGATATGCCTGTAATAGCAGTAGCAACACAGAGTGATTTGATTGAGAAGACAGTCAGTAATGTGAAAGAAGTTAAATCACGTGGTGCAAAAGTAGCTATTATATGTACTGAAGATGTGGAATTAGAAAATGATGTAGCTGATTATCTTGTAAAGATGCCTAAACTAGATGATATACTTATGCCTATGTTAGCGGCAGTACCTATGCAGTATATTGCATATTATACAGCGGTTTTAAAAGGTTGTGATGTTGACCAGCCAAGAAATCTTGCAAAATCAGTAACAGTAGAATAATAAAGGAAGAATATACTGCTTTTATTTGAATATAATGATTCTTTAATTTGTAAATATATGGAGGAAAATATGCTAGAAATCAGTGAATTACTTGATTTAGAAAAGACAATTGCAAAAGATTTTTTTAAAGGCCTTACCTATCCCTGGGAAGTCTTCAATGGATTAGATGAGAAGATTATTGAATTAGGTAATACTTTGCCTGAAGATAGATATGAGAAATGTGGAGAAAATATCTGGATTGCTAAAAGTGCAAAAGTTGCACCTACAGCATTTTTAAACGGACCACTTATTGTTGATGAAGATGCTGAAATCAGACATTGCGCATTTATAAGAGGCGCAGCAATAGTGGGTAAAGGATGCGTTGTAGGTAATTCGACAGAGTTAAAGAGTTCTATTTTATTTGATTGTGTACAGACACCACATTATAACTATGTAGGTAATTCAATATTATCATATAAATCACATATGGGTGCAGGTTCGATTACATCGAATCTTAAATCTGATAAAACATTTGTTAAGATTAAAACAGACAATGGATACGTGGAGACAGGACTTAAGAAATTAGGTGCCATACTTGGAAGTTACGTTGAAGTAGGTTGTAATACGGTTATGAATCCAGGAACGGTAATTGGATCACATACAAATGTATATCCGTTATCAATGGTAAGAGGATATGTTCCTGCTAATTCCATATATAAGAATAAAAATGAAATAGTAGAAAAGACAGACAATAATTAGTCTGTGGAATGGAGCTAAATGTGGCAGATTTAAGTACAGAAATAAAAAAAAGAAGAACATTTGCAATTATTTCCCATCCTGATGCAGGAAAGACAACATTAACAGAGAAATTTCTGTTATATGGAAAAGCTATTAATCTTGCAGGTTCAGTTAAGGGAAAGAAGACAGCGAAGCATGCAGTATCTGACTGGATGGAGATTGAAAAAGAAAGAGGTATTTCTGTTACATCATCAGTTATGCAATTTAACTATGGTGGATATTGTATTAATATCCTGGACACACCTGGACATCAGGACTTCTCAGAAGATACCTACAGAACGTTAATGGCAGCTGATTCAGCAGTAATGGTTATAGATGCATCTAAGGGTGTTGAGAAACAGACAATTAAATTATTCAAGGTGTGTGTAATGAGACATATACCGATATTTACATTTATTAATAAGATGGACAGAGAAGCTAATGATCCGTTTGATCTATTAGATGAGATAGAAAATGTATTAGGAATCAGAACATGTCCTATAAACTGGCCTATTGGTTCGGGTAAATCATTTAAGGGTGTCTACGAGAGACAGGAAAATGTGGTCACTACATTCAAGGCTTCGATGAATGGACAAAAAGAAGTTGAAACAAGCAGAATTGAATGGGATGAAGCTAATAATAACGAATTAATAGAACATATGGGAAACGACCTCTACGATAAATTAACTGAAGATTTAGAGTTATTAGATGGTGCAAGTGCAGAATTTGATCTAAGTGAGGTACAGGCAGGAGATTTGACACCAGTATTTTTTGGTTCAGCACTTACTAATTTCGGTGTAGAGAATTTCTTACAGCATTTCCTAAAGATGACAACCTCTCCCCTTCCAAGAAAATCCAATATTGGAGAGATTGATCCGTTCAGACCTGATTTCTCGGCATTTGTATTCAAGATTCAGGCAAATATGAATAAGGCGCATAGAGATAGAATTGCATTTATGAGAATTACTTCAGGTAAATTCGAAGCAGGTATGGAAGTTAATCATGTGCAAGGTGGAAGAAAGGTAAAACTTTCACAACCACAACAGATGATGGCTCAGGAGAGACATATTGTGGAAGAAGCATATGCGGGCGATATTATAGGTGTATTTGACCCAGGTATATTTTCGATAGGTGATACACTATGTTCTTCGAATGATAAATTCGAATTCGAAGGAATACCTACATTTGCACCCGAACATTTCGCAAGAGTAAGACAGGTTGATACTATGAAGAGAAAACAGTTCGTCAAAGGTATTAACCAGATTGCACAGGAAGGTGCTATACAGATATTCCAGGAGTTTAATACCGGAATGGAAGAGATTATAGTCGGAGTAGTTGGTGTGTTGCAGTTCGAGGTATTACAATACAGACTTGAGAACGAATATAATGTTGAGATTAAACTTGAAAGACTTCCATATGAACATATAAGATGGGTAGTAAGTAAGGATATTGATTTAAATCAGATATCAGGAACTTCAGATATGAAGAAGATAAAAGATCTTAAGGATAATCCACTTCTGTTATTTGTAAATGCATGGAGTCCTAATATGGTATTAGAAAGAAATCCGGGACTTGAACTTTCTGAATTTGGTAGAAATTAACTAAAAAAACTTGCTAAAAATATGAATTTTTTATTGAAAATTTTCATAAAATAAAGTATACTAAATTCAACGATTTAGTTAGTATATATTTCCTGGAATGCACGATAACTTCTGTTTTTTTGAACCTACATTTTTGAACAGGGACTCTTATATCTTTAGTCGGATGTGAAGCCTCCTTTGAGTGGACCACAGAAGCCTGAATGCGGAAACCCACCTAGCTTTGCTAGGAATCAAAACTGCAGGAGCCGACATTTTGGGGTATATATGAAATTAAGGCAGCACCAATGGTGCTGCTTTTTTCATACTTACCAGGAAATTTCGTTAAAATTGTCCTGGTAAGTAAAAAACGCTTTGTGAGGATCGCACTGCGGCGGAGCAGAAAATGTTGCTATAGCAACCCGCCGCAGGCGGAGAATGTCGCAAGCGACATTCTTTATTTATATTCAATTCAATTATTTAGTGGTAAATTTATATTATATTTTAAATGTATGGAAATATTACTTCAGTATTGTATATAGATAAATTATATTATTGACAGAAGATTTTATGTAATAATGGAAATGGACTACTCATAAGATTAAAAAGCAGATAGCTATATGAATAAACGAAGGGAATGGTTAAAACAATGTTGAAGAGGAAAAGCAGGATTTTAATTTCTGTGTTATGTATAACAGGGATTATTTTGTCGTTAATTTATATAGCTTTTTTTATGAATAAGAAAGAAAATAACATAAAAGAGTATGTAATTATAGAAGAGGGAATTGAATCGATTAATTCAATGTATGGAGAAGAGATTATTAAGCGTGGTAATTATAAGAACGGAGATGATTATATAAGCATAGATGATGTAGAGAATATGTTAGAAACACTTGGTTTAGAGGATATTAAAAACGTTATCAGAGTTAAGTTAGGTAAAGCTGATAAAATAAGCAGGGAAAACTGGTATGAGATATTAGGATTTGTCAGCAATGCAAATGGAATGAAAAAAATATGTGATACTAAAGAAATTAATATATATAGTATTGATAAGGAGAATAAAAATATTATATCCGATGCCGGAAGTTATGTGTATAATCTTGCACTGGATAATCTGGATGATAAATGTATTGAAGCAATGGTTCGTGATAACCAGATTATATTTATTAAAAAGGTGGTCAATGAGGTGACTTTTAATAATCTGTTAATCATTGGCAGTGAGAAAGATAATATTACGGTCAGATTAAATGGTATTGAGCGTACATTTGCAGTAAAGGGATTAAAAGAAAAATTAGAAGGCATTATGTGCGACTTAGTTGTAAGAGATAATAAAATTATGAAAATGAGTCTCAAAAGGGACAGTATAAGTGGAAAAGTGCAGGCAATAAGTGAAAATGGTATAGAAGTAGAGGGTTTTGGTAATGTTGTATTAGATGAAAAATACAGAGTATATTCTTCGTATGATTCTTATAAAGAACAGGGAATTGAAAATGTAAGAGTTGGAGATGGAAACCTGAGATTTATAGTTGCAAATAAGAAAATCTGTGGAATATTTATGGATAGTACACCTAGTGCTGATAATATAAGAGTTCTTATTAAGACTACAGGTTATACCGCTTTAACACATGATTATGTAACTGTAAGCAGCAAGAGTCCGTTCTATGTGATTTATTTTGAAAATGATGGTTCAGATACTCCTAGAGAGAAGAAAGATTTATATAATTCAGGAGATTCTATTACATTTAATTGCGATAATGATAAGTTAAAAGTTGGAAGAATAAAGATAACAGCGCAGGATGAAAATGGTAAAATTATGCTTAATTCGGTTAGTCGTAATGGTAATAATCCTGAATACAGAGGAACAATTGAGCTGGGTTTGAATGACGGTAAAATAGTTGTGATTAATGAATTATCATTAGAACAATATCTGTATGCTGTTGTTCCAAGTGAGATGCCTTCCTCATATGGTATTGAAGCATTAAAAGTTCAGGCTGTATGTGCAAGAAGCTATGCGGTAAGTCATATGAATAACGGCGCATTAAGTGCATATGGCGCACAAGTAAATGACAGTACAGATTATCAGGTATATAATGTCACACCTGAAAATGAGAATTCAATATCAGCAGTTAAAGCTACATACGGTCAGGTATTAATGTATAATGGTGAAATAGCAAATACATATTTTTTTGCAACCTCTTGTGGAAGTACAACAGACTCTACAGTATGGGGAGGAAGTCCTCTTCCATATATCAAAGGTAAATTATTGTGTGACGATGACAATAACATTGATTTATCTGATAACAATACATTTAATGAATTTATCAAAACAGAATATGATACTTATGATAAAGGAAGTTCATGGTATAGATGGAATATTACAATGACACAGGAGCAGTTATCGGACAGTATTAATGGAAATATAGCAAGGATATATAATAACTATCCTGATAATGTCCTTACCTGGACGTCTGAGGGGTTTGTAAGCAGGAAACTTACTAATATAGGGGAAGTTACGGATATATATGTAGAAAAACGTGGTATAGGTGGAACGATAGAGGAATTAATTATTAAGGGAACAACGGCTGTAGTTAAGATAGTAAAACAGACAGCCATAAGAAATCTTATAAGTCCTAATGGAATAGCAATTAATAAAGCAGATGGAACATCAGTTGATACATTTAATGCTTTGCCAAGTGCTTATTTTACAGTAGAAAAAAATGGCAATAGTTATACTTTCTATGGTGGTGGCTATGGGCATGGTGCGGGAATGAGCCAGACGGCTGTAAAAAGCATGATAGATAAGGGAATGAATTACGAAGAAATACTCAAATTCTTCTATGACAATGTGAATATAGAATTTATTTATGATAATAAATAGTTTTATGGCAACTAAGAAATTGCATGAACAAATTTCGGAGCATTTCTTTGTGACAAATTGTTTAGAAAAGAAGAAAAGTACGAAAAATCATTGACATATCATACGAAAATAATATATAATCATCTTTGGTGAAAAAATGAAAACATTTTCCTCGAATATCATTTTTGAAAAATGATGGGAAAAGCAAGCGTAAAGTTTTGCAGGAATTATTTTGAACAAGGTAATTTTGAAATTACCATATTGATTGAATTTATAATTCAAATTTTATAAGTTGATGCCAGTGATGGCATTGAGTTGGTGACTTGATAACCAATTGGATAGACAGTTGCACTATGTGCACATCACACTTGTGAAAAATCAATAAGAGTAGTAAAAGTAATTTCTTGCTATATAGACTCTAAACGCTATATTGAATAAATAAATATGAATTAATTTTGTGAAATTCAAAAATAAATAAACCAATTAGTAAATATAATCAAGTGTCTGTGCTGAAAGTGTGCATACACTTGATTTTTATTTAATAAGAAAATTAGAATTATGCAAAATGGATTTATCCTTTTGCAACTTGACAGGAGAAGAAGATGAATGACAAATTAAAATTATATGGTTTTAATAATCTGACTAAATCATTAAGCTTTAATATATATGATGTCTGTTATGCTAAAACAGAAAGAGAGCAAAAAGACTATATTTCATATATCGATGAACAGTATAATTCTGAACGTCTGGTTAAGATACTATGTAATATTACAGAGATGATAGGTGCACATATCCTGAATGTGTCTAAACAGGATTATGAACCACAGGGAGCAAGCGTTACAATACTTTTAGCAGAAGAGCAGATGTTGAAGGCCAGAAGTGGTGATATGAGTAGGGAGATTATCACTAAGGGAGATACTACAGTAGCACATTTGGATAAAAGCCATGTTACAGTACATACATATCCTGAATATCATCCTGAGACGAGTATTGCAACATTCAGAGTAGATATTGATGTGGCAACGTGTGGAGAGATAACACCATTATCTACACTTGATTATCTGATTGGCAGCTTTGATTCAGATATTATAACCATGGATTATAAGGTGAGAGGTTTTACACGAGATGTCAATGGTAAAAAGTTATTCATAGACCACAAGATTACATCAATACAGGATTATATAGACAGTACAACATTGAAGAAATATGATGCAATAGACATAAATATGTATCAGGCTAATATTTTTCATACGAAAATGCTTATTAAAGAGATTGATTTACAAAATTACCTGTTTAATACAGATGTGTATGAATTGTCACCAAAAGAGAGATTAGAGATAACTAACAGTCTTAGAAGAGAAATGATAGAAATATTTAGTGGAAGTAATATTTTCTAGATAATCCCATAGATGAAATGGAGACAGAAATGAAACTTGAACAGAACAGAATGCCATTATATGAGGCATTGAACAGATTTAAAAGAGAAAGAATAGTACCATTTGATGTACCAGGACATAAACATGGAAAAGCTAATAAAGAGCTGACAGATTTTCTGGGTGAAAAATGTATGTCAGTAGATGTGAATTCAATGAAGCCTTTAGATAACCTGTGCCATCCGGTATCAGTAATTAAAGAAGCAGAAGAGCTGGCAGCAGATGCATTCGGAGCAGAACATGCATTTTTCATGGTTGGGGGAACGACTTCAGCAGTACAGACAATGATACTTGCAACATGTAAAGAGGGCGATAAGATAATAATGCCAAGAAATGTGCATAGAAGTGCCATAAATGCATTAATACTAAGCGGAGCAATACCCGTATATGTTAATCCTGAGTCAGATAAAAGATTAGGAATTGCTCTAGGAATGTCTATATCAGAAGTTGAAAAAGCCATATTGGCAAATCCTGATGCAAAAGCAGTAATGGTTAATAATCCGACATATTATGGAATTTGTTCGGATATAAAGAGAATTACTGAACTTGCACATGCACATGGAATGAAAGTGTTAGCTGATGAGGCACATGGAACACATTTCTATTTTGATGAAAGCCTTCCTATGTCTGCGATGGAGGCGGGAGCTGATATGGCATCAGTTAGTATGCATAAATCAGGTGGAAGTCTTACACAGAGTTCAATATTGTTAGTTGGCAAAAAAATTAATCATAACTATGTGAGACAGGTTATAAATCTTACACAGACAACAAGTGGAAGTTATCTGTTATTATCGAGTCTTGATATGTCACGCAAGAATCTGGCATTAAATGGCAGGGAGACATTTGAAAAGGTGAGAAGTCTTGCAAAATATGCAAGAGACGAGATAAATAAGATAGGTGACTATTATGCGTATTGCAGAGAAATAATTAATGGAGATTCAATATATGATTTCGATGTCACAAAATTATCGGTTAATACATTTGACGTTGGACTTGCTGGTATAGAAGTATATGATTTGTTAAGAGATGAGTACGACATACAGATTGAATTTGGTGATATCGGAAATATTTTAGCCTATATTTCAGTAGGTGACAGGGAAAGAGAAATAGAAAGATTAGTAAGTGCATTAGCAGAAATAAGACGAAGATTTAAAAAAGAAAGGACAGGAATGCTCGACCACGAATATATCAATCCGACAGTTGCGATGTCGCCTAAAAAGGCTTTCTATGCTGACAAAGAGTCATTGCCAGTTAAAGAGACAATAGGAAGAATCTGCAGTGAATTTGTAATGTGTTATCCGCCGGGAATACCGATTTTAGCACCGGGAGAAATGATAACAGAAGAAATACTTACATATATATCATATGCAAAGGAAAAAGGCTGTTTTATGACAGGACCTGAAAGTATGGATATAACAAGATTAAATGTTGTAAAGGAGGAGAAGTAATCAGATGGAATTATGGTTTACTGAAAAACATACATCAGATGTTAATTTTTCAATTAAAGTTAACAGACAATTATTTAGTACACAGAGTGATTATCAGAGAATAGATGTATTTGATTCAAAGGAATTTGGAAGATTTCTGACTCTCGATGGATATATGATGCTTACTGAAAAAGACGAATTTATATATCATGAGATGATTGTACATGTACCAATGGCGGTTCATCCTAATGTAAAGAAGGTATTAGTTATAGGCGCAGGAGATGGTGGTGTAATAAGAGAATTATGCAGATATTCTTCCATTGAACACATAGATATGGTTGAAATAGATGAACTTGTCGTAGAAGTGTGTAAAAAATATCTTCCGCTTACAGCATGCAGCTTAGATGATGAAAGAGTCCATATTACATATCAGGATGGTCTTAAATACGTGCGCAACCACGAAAATGAATATGATTTAATAATTGTAGATTCTACGGACCCGTTTGGACCAGGCGAAGGACTTTTTACCAAGGAATTCTATGGTAATTGCTATAAAGCACTTAAAGAAGATGGTATAATAGTTAATCAGCATGAAAGTCCATTCTATAGTGAAGATGCACTGGCTATGCAAAGAGCACATAAGCGTATAGTTGAAAGTTTTAAGATAAGTAAGGTATATCAGGCACATATTCCTACATATCCGTCAGGACATTGGTTATTTGGATTTTCATCTAAGAAATATCATCCGACCAAGGACTTTAGCGGTGCTAAATGGGATATGTTAGGTATACAGACAAGGTATTATAATACCAGACTTCATGTTGGTGCATTTGCACTTCCTAATTATGTAGAGGAGCTGTTAAGAGATGTGGAATAGAAATATTGAAAACTTTATTGGTTGTGAATCTGATTTTGAAAATGCGGATATTGTTATATTTGGTGCTCCATTTGATTCGACAACATCATACAGACCTGGTACACGTTTTGCAAGTAAGACAATAAGAAGTGAGTCATATGGAATTGAGACATATAGTCCATATCAGGACAGAGATTTAGAGGATATTAAGGTATTCGATGGCGGGGATATAGAACTGCCATTTGGCAATCCGAGAAAAGCTCTTGATATGATTGGTGAAAGGACTGCTTTAATTCTTGAAAATGGAAAGATACCATGTATGATCGGTGGAGAACATTTAGTGACATTAGGTGCATTTGAAAAGGTTTATGAAAAATATCCGAATGTAAGGGTGATCCATTTCGATGCCCATACAGACCTGAGAGATGAGTATTTAGGTGAAAATCTTTCACATGCTTCAGTTATCAGAAGAATATGGGACCTTGTAGGAGATGACAGAATATATCAGTTCGGTATAAGAAGTGGTGAAAGAAATGAATTCTACTGGGCAAAAGAACATACAACACTTAATAAGTTCAATTTTGACAGATTAGAAGATGCTATAAGAGAATGTAAAGGTTATCCGGTATATTTTACTATCGATTTAGATGTGTTAGATCCATCGATATTTCCTGGAACAGGAACTCCGGAAGCTGGAGGCGTTACATTCCTAGAACTTCTCAGTGCGATTATAAAAGTATCAGAATTAAATATTGTAGGAATGGACGTTAATGAACTGGCACCTAATTTAGATACTTCAGGAGTATCTACAGCGGTTGCATGCAAGATTATAAGAGAATTATTACTTTCCATAAGAAAAAATTAATGTAAGAAAGGTTAAAATGGTGAATCAGAATGGGTAAAGCTTTAATAATAGGTTGTGGTGGAGTTGCAGGAGTTGCAATCCATAAATGCTGTCAGAACAGTGAAGTATTTGAAGAAATAATGATTGCAAGCAGAACAAAGAGTAAATGTGATAAATTAAAAGAAGAATTAAAAGATAAGACAAAAACAATTATACATACAGCAAAGGTAGATGCAGATAGTGTAGATGAATTAATTGAACTTATTAATGGATTTAAGCCTGATGTTGTATTGAATCTTGCTCTTCCTTATCAGGATTTAACAATAATGGATGCGTGCCTTGCAACTAAGACACATTATGTAGATACAGCTAATTATGAACCTCTTGACACAGCGAAGTTTGAATATAAATGGCAGTGGGCATATCGTGAGAAATTCAAGGAAGCAGGAATAACAGCACTCTTAGGAAGTGGTTTTGATCCGGGAGTAACAGGTGTATTCAGTGCATATGCCTTAAAACATGAATTTGATGAAATTAATTATATAGATATACTGGATTGTAATGGCGGCGATCATGGCTATCCTTTTGCTACAAATTTTAATCCTGAGATTAATATAAGAGAAGTTTCGGCAAATGGAAGTTATTGGGAAGATGGAAAGTGGGTTGAAACTAAGCCGATAGAAATAAAAAGAGAGTATAATTTTAAAGGTGTAGGTAAAAAAGATATGTATCTTTTACATCATGAGGAATTAGAATCACTTGGAATAAATATACCGGGAATTAAGAGAATCAGATTCTTTATGACGTTTGGACAGAGCTATCTTACACATCTTAAATGTTTAGAAAATGTTGGAATGACATCAATTGAACCTATAGAATTTGAAGGAAAACAAATTGTACCATTACAATTTCTAAAGGCGGTATTACCTGATCCTGCAAGTTTAGGTTCAAGAACAGTTGGAAAGACTAATATAGGATGTATATTCAGAGGCAAGAAAGATGGCAAAGATAAGACATATTATCTGTATAATATTTGTGACCATCAGGAATGCTATAAAGAGGTTGGTTCACAGGCAATCAGTTATACAACAGGTGTTCCTGCAATGATTGGTGCAATGCTTGTAATGACAGGTGTGTGGAAAGGTCCTGGTGTATTTAATATCGAGGAATTTGATCCTGATCCATTTATGGAAGCACTTAATAAGTTTGGACTTCCTTGGGAAGAAGATTTTAATCCAGTATTAGTAGATTAATCAGAAATAGATGTAGAAATTATTGCAGAACAGAATTCAATGTTTTGCGATAATTTCTACAATATGATAAGTTTGCAAAATGGAGAGTTTTATGGAAGATAATTTTGAAATATATAAATTAAGTATTAGACAGGCACTTTATATATGTGAAAAATATGAAGGAAACGGATATTTATTTGATAAAGGAGAATTGCAGGAATATTTTCAGGATGACTTACTGCGCATGGGATATTTACTTGCAACTATGGATGGTGTTTTGTGCTACAGAGAGAAGAAAATTCTATGTTCTACATTCGACATTATTGAAAATGAAGAGCTTCTTAGAAAATATTATTGGGAAGATGTCTGTCTTAAAAATAATTTTTTGACAAAGATTCCAAAATCAATACTATATGTGCTTAGTGAAGAAAGAAAAATCATGAAGAAATCAATGAATATTTTTCTTAAGGATACAAGAATTCTATACAAAGCATTAAAACAGTTCGGATATGGTGTAATAAGTAGTAATACAATACAGTTTCCATACCAGATGATGGCATTTGAAGATATGTTAAGAAATATTCTCAATCTTATTCTGAATGCAGAAGATATGGATATATATTTTGATGAAGTAGAAATTGATAAAACAGAATCTAATTTCAATAAGGTAATGTTAAGCAGAGGCGATTATACTGATAAATCACAAAATTTCTATGCGCGTGCAAATATGAGAGATGAAAATGCGTATTATAATCCTTATTCCGGAGATAAAAGTTTTACCGGATATTATGATTTAAAAGGCAGCTCAAAAAGTGAAAGTGTGAATATCAATTTTAGTATAAAAAGAGATTATTCAATGAGTGGCTCTGTTAAAGAAATGTATGAAAATAAAGTACCTGAATCATTAAGAAATAATCCTGATTATCATAGATATGTAGATGGAAATATGGAACCTTCAGCTAATATCAAGGCTTTACTTGATGATATAGATTCAATGATTGGTTTAGACGGAGTGAAGAAAGAGATTCACAGTCTTGTAAACATTTTACAGGTGCAGAAGATAAGAAAAGAAAGAGGCTTAAAATATCCTGTAATGAGCAATCATCTTGTATTCATAGGTAATCCGGGAACAGGTAAGACAACGGTTGCAAGAAAAATCGGTCAGATATATAAATGCCTTGGATTGCTAGAAAAGGGTGATTTAACAGAAACAGACCGTTCAGGACTTGTTGCAGGTTATATGGGACAGACTGCCGAAAAGGTTCAGGAAGTCGTTGAGAAAGCTATGGGTGGTATACTGTTTATTGATGAAGCATATGCACTTACAAGTTATGAGAATAATGGCGGAGATTTTGGACAAGAGGCAGTTGATACATTGCTTAAACTAATGGAGGATAACAGAGACAGACTGATTGTAATTGTTGCGGGTTATCCTGAGCCTATGGAGAAATTTTTAGACTCTAATCCGGGACTTCGTTCAAGATTTAACAAATATATACAGTTTGAAGACTATTCGGTTAGTCAGTTAGTTGATATATTTATTGAAATGTGTACATCTCAGGACTTTATAATAGGAGAGGGTGTTAAAGAAGAGCTTGCCCTTAAAATTGGTGTTATGGTTGCTAATGCAGGCGAAAATTTTGCTAACGCAAGAGAAATACGAAATTATTTTGAAAATGTTGTTGCAAAGCAGGCAGAGAGACTTATGAAGAAGTCATATGATGAAATAAATGGTGATGCATTGCTTACAATTGAAAAGGAAGATTTATAATGAAGTATACGTATGATAATATTCCTACTCCATGCTTTGTGGTGGAGGAAGATTTGCTAGAGAAAAATCTGAAAATCTTAAGAAATGTTATGGATAGAACAGGTTGTCATATTCTGTTAGCACAGAAATGTTTTTCAATGTTTTATACATATCCGCTGATTGGTAAATATTTATCAGGGACAACAGCAAGTGGACTATACGAAGCCAGACTTGGTAAAGAATATATGGGCGGTGAAACACACGTATATTCAGCCGCTTACAGAGATGATGAGATAGATGAAATCTTAGAAATCTGTGACCATATAGTATTTAATTCCCAGTCACAATGGAGCAGATATAAGGAAAAGGCAATTAAGGCAGGCAAGAAGTACGGCCTTAGAATTAATCCTGAATATTCAACACAGGAGGGTCATGAGATATATGATCCATGTGCTAAATATTCGAGAATGGGAATAACATTAGATAATTTTAAGAAAGCTGATTTAGATGGAATATCAGGCTTACATTTTCATACATTATGTGAGCAGAATTCAGATGATTTACTTAAAACTCTTGAAATAATCGAAGAAAAATTCGGATATGCATTGTATGATATGGAATGGATTAATTTCGGTGGCGGACATCATATAACAAGAGAAGATTACGATATCGAAACATTGATAAAATGCATAATTCATATGAAAGAGAAATATAATCTTGAAGTGTATATTGAACCTGGAGAAGCGGTTGCACTCAATGCAGGCTATCTTGTTACAACTGTTTTAGACATTATTGAAAATGAAAGAAACATTGCAATTTTAGATACTTCAGCAGCCTGCCATATGCCTGATGTCTTAGAAATGCCATATACACCATTAATATGTGACAAAACCTGCGATAATAATGGTATCAGATACAGACTTGGAGGTCCTACATGTCTTGCCGGAGATATAATTGGCGATTATTATTTTAAAGAGCCGTTGAAAGTCGGAGACAGGATTAAGTTCTGTGATATGGCAATTTATTCTATGGTTAAAACTAATACATTTAATGGAATGAAGCTTCCATCAATTGCATATGAAAAAGACGGAGAGATACAAATTATAAAAGAATTTGGTTATGATGACTTCAAAATGAGATTATCATAACAGGTTGTTGTCAGTACGGAATTCTTTAATTATTCTGCAAGGCATTTTAGAAAGAATTATGACTCTGTCACTGATTGATAAAGCCTCATCAATATTAGAAGATATAAAAATAGCACTTTTGTGTTCTAAATGAATAAGATTAATAATATCTGTTCTGATAGCTGAACGGGCTTCACTGTTAAATGAGGTAAAAGGCTCATCTAAAAGAAGTAAATCAGGCTCAGAAGCAAGAACTTTGATAAGAGCAGCTTTTTTATCACAGCATTTGCAGGAATTAATGTTTGAACATTTTTCAGAAAAAGATGAATTGATTTCAGGGTGTTTATAGAGGGCTGGTGGATTATTATAGTATTTCGAGAAATTACGGTAGATATTATGCCATTGGAATAAATCGCCATTCTGAACCATATATCCGATATGGGTTTTATTGCAGCTTATATATCCGCAGGTGGGACTGGTCAGACCGCAGATTATAGAAAGTATGGTGCTTTTACCACATTTTTCAGGACCGATTATAGATATAATTTCACCAGGAAATACTTCTAATGAGAGGCTGTCAATTATTGTTATCTGTTCTGATGCTGACATATACGAAAATGAAATATTATTTAATTTAAGAATTGGTTTCATCGAATGACCTCCACATTTTACATTATAGATATTATATGTATTATAATAGATGTCAGGCGTGTGGGAGTGCAATGTACGAAACAGTTAGCAGGGTAGCTTGTGACATCAATATCATATTATATAGTATGTCAAAAAGCTTATAATGTGATTGATTTAAAAGGTGTATTAGGGTATAATTATAACATTATGCAAGTCATACAAGAAGATAGTGATAAAATTATAAGAAAAAACAATGGGGGAAAATTCTTTGGAAGATAAAAAAACTAATTTAGAGAAAATGTTAGAATGTATAGATAAAGAGCATATATATATTCAGACACATAACTTTCCAGATCCAGATGCTATTGCAAGTGCATTCGGGCTTCAGGTATTATTAGAGAAGAATGGAATAAGAAGTACAATATGTTATCAGGGAAGGATTGATAAATATAGTACAAAGAAGATGATAGAAAGTTTAGAAATCGATATAAAGCATTTAAGTGAAGTTAAGGATATTACGAAAGAAGACGAGATTATTTTAGTTGATTCGCAGGCTGGTAATGCTAATCTTAAGAATTTAGAAGGTCATATTACTATGTGTATAGACCACCATCCATCATTTGGGATGGCTGATTATAAGTTCTGTGATATAAGACCTAGAGTAGGTGCGTGTGCATCTATTATAGCGGCATATTTTATATCTAATAATATAAAGATTGACAGAAATGTTGCAACAGCGCTTATGTTTGGAATTAAGGTTGATACTGCTAACTTATCAAGAGGTGTATCGGATCTTGATCTCAATATGTTCTATTCACTATACAATCTGTGTGATATTGATTTAATTAATTCATTAGAGACGAGTACGTTGCAATTTGGAGATTTGACAGCTTATGCCAATGCAATTAAGAGTATAAAGGTATATGACAATATAAGCTTTGCGAATACAGGAAATCATTGCCCTGAACCATTAATAGCATCAATATCTGACTTTATGTTACTTATTGCAGGCGTCAATCTGTGCGTAGTATATTCAATTAAGGTTGACGGAATCAAAATCTCTGTAAGAAGTGATGTATCATCATTTGATGCGGGACAATTGACTAATGATGCCTTATTAGGAATTGGAAGTGGTGGTGGACATCCGTCTATGGCAGGAGGTTTTGTACCATTTACTGAATCTCATGAAAAAGTAGATGAATTAATTGAACATATTGAGAATAATTTTATAGATACTGTTATCAGATATGAGAAATATAATATGAGAACAGTTAAATAGTTTATATAAATAAATACCGGCCTTTTAATCTAAGACTTTGAAATCTTGCGTTTAAAGGTCGGTATTTTTATATATTTCATACAATAGAAAGCTTCCGATGGGATTCGAACCCACGACCCACGCATTACGAATGCGTTGCTCTACCAACTGAGCCACAGAAGCAATGTGATTAGCACACTACTTATATTATATAAAAAAAATGAAAAATATTCAATATAAAATTTAAAAAGTAGTTGCATTTTGAAAAAAATGTGGTATAGTATACATACGTCGCAAACAGTTGTACGTGATAGACGGACAGAAACAATAGCGATAATAAATTTACATTTAAAATATATGAGGTGAAAATATGAGTCAGAAATTAAGAGTCGGAATTTTAGGTGCAACAGGTATGGTAGGACAGAGATTTATCTCACTCCTTGAGAATCACCCTTGGTTTGAAGTAGTTACAGTAGCAGCAAGTCCACGTTCAGCAGGAAAGACATATGAAGAAGCTGTAGGAGGACGTTGGAAAATGGATACTCCAATGCCGGAAGCAGTTAAGAAATTAGTAGTATTAAATGTTAATGAAGTTGAAAAAGTTGCTGCAACAGTAGATTTCGTATTTAGTGCAGTAGATATGACTAAAGATGAGATTAAAGCTATTGAAGAAGCATACGCTAAGACAGAAACACCTGTTGTATCAAACAACAGTGCACACAGATGGACACCTGATGTGCCAATGGTAGTTCCAGAAATTAATCCTGAACATTTCAAAGTTATAGAGTCACAGAAGAAACGTCTTGGAACAACAAGAGGTTTCGTAGCAGTAAAACCTAACTGCTCAATCCAGAGTTATGCTCCTGTACTTACAGCATGGAAAGAATTTGAGCCATACGAAGTAGTAGCTACTACATATCAGGCTATTTCAGGTGCAGGTAAGACATTTAAAGACTGGCCAGAGATGGAGGGTAACATTATTCCGTTTATCGGCGGCGAAGAAGAAAAGAGTGAGCAGGAACCATTAAGATTATGGGGTAAAGTAGAAGATGGAGTAATCAAGAAAGCTGAATCTCCTGTTATCACAACACAGTGTATAAGAGTACCTGTTCTTAACGGACATACAGCAGCAGTATTTGTTAAGTTCAAGAAGAAACCAACTAAAGAGCAGTTAATCGAGAAATTAGTTACATTTAGTGGTGTTCCACAGGAATTAGAACTTCCAAGTGCTCCAAAGCAGTTTATCCAGTATCTTGAAGAAGATAATCGTCCACAGGTTTCATTAGATGTTAATTATGAAAATGGTATGGGCGTTTCAGTAGGACGTTTAAGAGAAGATACAGTTTATGATTATAAATTCGTTGGATTATCTCATAATACAGTAAGAGGTGCAGCAGGTGGTGCAGTACTTTGCGCTGAATTACTTAAAGCTCAGGGATATATTCAGGCAAAATAATTAGTATATTATATATTTATATAGTAAGAAAATAATGTATGAGTTACAGCCGGTTTTTTGGTGAATTTAGTTACCAGAAAGCCGGCTGTTTGTATTTTGACTTCATTTAGATAAAATGGTATAATATGGAATATTAACAGAGGATAAAGTAGAATTTTAAATAATAATTAACATATAAAGAGAAAAGTGTATAGATAACGGAGGATATAAGAAAAAGTGAGAGTTGGACTATATAATTTTGATAAGAATGAATTAGAGGAAGTTAAAGAAATAGTTAATAATGAGTTATGTAATATGGAGATTATAAATGAAATTGTGGTTATATCCAAAGAAGATAAAGAAAGATTAGGAAGAGCCGATGATTTCTTCAATATATTAATAATTGGCAATTCGTTTGACATTCTTGTAGAATTAGAGCATACATTACAAAATATTTCTCATTATACAAAAATCATTATTGGAATTGATGAGAGAAGCTTTGCAATGTCTGATTTTGGTATAAAAGTGTATGGTTACTTTATGAAAAACACCATAAAAGAGAGCCTGCCACAGATTATAAGAAATCTGGCGGATAAACTTACAAATGAGGATGACGATAAAAAGCAGATTAAGAAACTAATTAATGAAATAACTTACATATCAGTAGAACATATATATTTAGTTGTTCATTTTAAGAATATGACAGCTAAAATTATCAGAAAGACTTTGAAGTCAGTGGAGGAAGAATTAAAAATGTATGGTTGTTTTATTAAAATTCATAAATCGTGTCTTGTTAATATGAAATATGTAGATGATGTTATTGGCAATAAAGCAATTATAAATGGTAAGGAAATAGATATTTCAACACGTAGGTTAAAGATGTTTAAGGATATATATCATAATTACCAAATGAATAACAGAAAGCTTGATAGATAGGTCATAGAAAGAACAGGATAATCATTACATTATAATAGAAAATAAATGTATAGGGATAGCGGAGAATATAAATTATGCAGATGGAAAACATAAGCAAATCATACTTCATATATCAGGAAATATTAGGATAGATGGTATTGAATATGATAATTGTGGAAAAAATCAGTTTGATACTATTGCAGATATTTATAAAAATAAATATGAATAGCATATAATAAAGATAATGAATATCAGACTATATTAATATTTGAAACATAAAAGGCGGGATTATTCCCGTCTTTTATTATATGCCTTTATGATGAAAAATTTTGAAAATATGTAGATATTTTTAAAACAAAATTTTAGTAGTAAAAGTAATAAAATGTCGAAAAACGCATTAAATACGTTGCGTTCAGAACAAAAGTCTTGCATTCAGAACATTTTTGTTGCAATTATTCATATGGAATAATATAATTGCCCCAGAAACGTTTCTGGTAACTAACAGGTCATATTACATATATAAAATATAAAATAGATATGTAATTATTTTAATATTTATTTATAAGGAGAGAGTTTATGAAGAAGAAGAGAAATTTAGCATTATTTATTTGTATTATGATAGTTGCAGTTAATTCTGCTTTAGTATATGCCAAAACAGATTCAGCAACAAGAAGTTTTACTGATAAGGCAACTAATGTATCAGGAACTGCTAAAGTAACAATATCAAGTGGAATTGCTGGTGTTAATACAGTAAAATCTAATGGTTCAATATCAGGAAGTGGAGTATGGATGACAAGCAGTCAGTATTACTGTACAAAAGTTGATGTTAAGACATATTTGGGCACAATGGGTTACAAAATGTATAATGGACGTAAATCAGGAAGTGCTGTAAAAAAGGAATATTGTGCGTGGCAGGCAACAATGAAAATGTATTATAATAATAAATATAAATGTGGCTGGACAGTATGTTGCTCATAAGTAAATAAGAAAATACTCTGTCATAAAATTATTAGATATCATTTAATAGATATGAATAATTATGATATGGCAGAGTATTTTTAAATTATAATATATTTATTACATAAGTCTACAGCTTAAATGGAGGTTACAATGCGTGAAAAGTGTACTAAGATATTCCGAGATATCCCATCATCACTTCTGCTTATTATCGGATTTTGTCTTACAATGTTTGTTGCTATGAAGTCCTGTGAATTCGTGAATAAAGTAATGGGAAGTAAATCAACTGACAAAGGTTATGAGATGTATTATATTAATTTTACACATTCAGAAGTCATAACAGAAAAGAAAGATAAATTGACATATATGTATGTTGATTCTTCATCACAATGGATTAAATTTGAGGATATATATAACATTATGGCAGAGAAGAAATTGAATTTCTGTATCAATAATTTTGTGCATATTGGTGAAAGTCAGGAAATAGAGCGAGTTGTGACATATATCTATAATTTTGATGATATATATCCATTTGAATATAAAAAGAGAATGAAAACAGATAGTGAAAATGAACCTGTTGTCGTGATAGGAGAATCAATAGTTGATTATACGAATAAAATAGGAGACAGTTATTATCTGAATATAGAGGGACGTTATTATGAAGTTGCTGGAATTACTGTGAATAATGAGGCTGGAGGATATGATTCATCTATCTATTTTATTGGAGACCATATAGAAAATGCAAAATATTATAAAGATGCTGAATCTGAGTTTGAAACTACAATTATGACAGGTGATGAGAGTTGTATGTATGCATATGGTAAAAATAAAGGAGTTGTTACACTGATTAATGAAGTTAAGACAGAGTGTGAAGAAGAATATCCTGTAAATATTTCTGTAAGTACGGAAGAAACAGATTATACAGAGAAGAATATGACAAACATTATATATAGAAATATTAATATAATTTTATTACCGATATTATTCATATTCTGTATTAACAGTTGTTATTGTATTACATATCTATGGGTTAAAGCAAGAAAATATGATATAGCAGTAAAATATACATTTGGTTTTTCTAAAGGTCAGATATATGGCTGGATAATGAAAGAAATAAGCATACTTATTGGAATTGCAGTAATTATAACTATGGTTGTTAAGATAATATTTGATTTGATAATTAAGAATAGTTTTAATTTTGATTATAGAACATTATACGATATTCTTATCATTACAGGTTCAGTAGTGTTTACGTTATTAATAACTTCTATTGGCGCATATCGATATTCAAATAGAATTATCCCGGCAGAAGTACTAAAGGAACTATAGATTACAAAGAGATATTAGTGTGAAAGATAATGCCGATGCGATTATTTTTCACGCAGCTAATTGTTTAGGGGCGAAAACAATTAGCATATATGGCAGATGAGAAATCACTTTAGCGAATTACTCATCGCTTCCTCACGACAAAGTCGCTCGTAAATAAGGATTATTATGGAGGAAAAATGTTTAAACATAAATTAAGAATTGCATTTGATGAATTAATTAGAGAACGTAATTCGGGTGGAAATATATTGTTAGAGGCAGTGTCATTGTTACTAATAGGAGTAATGCTTTTTATTGTAGATATGAATATTTATAATGAAAAAATGGTTAGTAATATACTTGTATCAGATTTAGATAATACAGGAATCATATCAATAGAAGATGATAATAATTACGATAGATATGAAACTATGGAGGGACTTGAACGATTTAAAAAGGAATATATGCAAAGATTTAATATCTTTTTAAATGAATTGAACAATTATAAAGGTATAGATGCAGCAATAGAGTATCAGTGGTCAGATATGAGTATAGATTTATATACAGATACAAATGGAAATAAAGTTTTTACTCAAAGTTTTAATATAGCGGAGCAAACCTATGAGTCATATACAATGTTTACGGAAGATGAGATAGGAAGAAGTATTAGCACATTATGTGTTGGAAGAGACTATAATAAATTATTCAAAATAGATGTGATAACTGACTATACAGAAGATGAAGAGAATGAAATGTTTAGTAAATATACGGGCATAATATATATGGGAGATGCACTTGAACATATAGAACCAGGAACAGTTATAACGAGTGAATTTGGTGAAACATATATAGTTGGAGGTACTATTAAAAAGGGAGATAAGATGCCTAAGATTGAAGATGTAAGCGGCCAGGCAACAGCTTACGAGATAATGGATTATAAAATTCTTATAGTAAGAAATATGATAGAAGCTCCGGAAAAAATATGTTTTAAGCTTAAAGATGGATATTCTATTAATGATTTAAAAAATGAGATGTCCATACTGGGCAGAAAGATGAATTATACTCTGGCAGTAAAAAATTTCAAAATTATATTTGATACAATAGGCTTTAAAAATAAGACATTTGTAAATTACATAAAACAAATATTATACATTATTATGATAACAGTTATTGTATTACAGGTAAGTATGCAGGTGGTACATCTGTTAGAGAATTTTGGCAATTATGGAATATTATATGCAAATGGTTTTTCGGCAGGCGACCATTATTTTATATTCCTGATTCAGAATATATTGAAAGGAATTATTGCATTTTTTATTGCCCTGGGAGCAGGATATCTTATTCTGAAATTTATGTATACGGATATTGTGAGCAGGTATACTATGAGAATATTATATAATGTTGTACTTAAATATATATTATGGAAAGTTGCACTTTGTGCATTTACGATAGCTATATTTACGGCAATAATAGCGATTGTTTTATTCAAGAGAAAATCACCTGCTGTTTTAATTAAGGAAAGTAAAAAATAAGATTATTAATCATAAAAATATTGCAGTAGAAAGGATAAGTAATCAGATTATAGGAAATGATAATCAGATTTTGGAATAATATATGATAGAATTAAAAGATGTATGTAAAACATACAAATATGGAAAAGAAGAAACTAAAGCACTTGATAATATTAATCTGACTATAAAAGATGGCGAATTTGTCGCAGTTATAGGTAATTCAGGTTCAGGTAAAAGTACACTCTTAAATGTAATAGGGTGTATGGATCTGATGGATAGTGGAAGCTATATTTTAAATGGACAGGAAATAAGTGGAATAAAAATAAATAAACTGCATAAGGCCAGAAAAGAATCAATTAGTTTTGTATTTCAGAACTTTGCTTTGTTAAATCATTATACAGTTTTTGAAAATGTAGAAGTACCTTTACTAGCTAAAAAAGTCAGGAAAAGTGAAAGAAAAAGAATAGTAAAAGAAAAATTAGAGTTAATGGGAATATATGATTTAAAGAGTAAACTTCCAACTAAGATATCGGGAGGTCAGCAGCAAAGATGTGCAATAGCAAGAGCACTTGCATCGGACAATAATATTATACTGGCGGATGAACCAACAGGAGCATTAGACAGTAAAACAGGCGAAGAGATTATAAATGTGTTGAAACAACTCAATGGTATGGGGAAAACAGTTATAATTGTTACGCATAATATGGATATTGCAAAACAAACTGACAGAATATTAGAAATGGAAGATGGAAGAATCAGAGATATAGATTTAGAGCAGGTAACAAAATAATCCTAATGTAAAATATAATAAATATTTTAGAATATATTGCTAACTTTTTAGAATTATTGTGATATAATAAAAAGAGGATTGCGATATTTAACGGAAAATATATTGATAAAGAATATATTAATAATTATATTTAATAAATGTAATATATCATTATTAATTAACAGATATTAATGATTAATATTAATCTAATCATTAATATAGAAAGGTTAGATATTGCATAGATTTGATTGAGAAAGGCATGGTCAGATTATGAGTTTTAAAGAGATTAGTGCAAATGATATAAAAGATAATGCATTTGATATGATAGGTAAGAAATGGATGTTAGTAACAGCCTCTGATGGAGAAAAGGTTAATTCTATGACAGCATCATGGGGTGGTGTTGGCATAATGTGGGGCAAACCAGTGGCATTTGTATTCATAAGACCACAGAGATATACTAAAGAATTTGTTGATAAGGCAGGTACTTTATCGCTTACTTTCTTTGATGAGTCATATAGAAAGATGTTAAATTATATGGGAACTACTTCAGGAAGAAATGAAGATAAAATCGCTAAGGCAGGACTTACAACATGTTTTAGTGATAAGACACCATATTTTGAAGAAGCTGAAACAGCATTAATAGTTAAGAAATTGTATGCACAGGAAATGAGCAGTGATTATCTTGTGGATAAGAATATTGATACAAGATGGTATCCTGAAAATGATTATCATACTATGTATATATGCGAGATAGAAAAAGTTTTAGTTAAATAGAATTACGGGGTGGTTAGAAAATGGATTCAAGATACGGGATGCTTAAAGACGTAGGTATTGACATTATTGAATTAACTGATAATATGGGATTTGATGATAAAATGATAGAATATGTCTTTAAGGCTTTTCTGAAAGATGAAAATTTTGAAAAGTTATGTAAGAGTATAGAATGTAAAGATTACGAAACAGCATTTTTTGCGGCACACACTTTAAAAGGTGTGCTTTCTAATCTTGCTATAAAAAATTTACAATTAATTTGCAGTGATATTGTTGAAAAATTAAGACATAAGGACTATGATAACATAGATTGCGAATTTAAAGAATTTTGTAATATGTATAATGAAATACGTGATACGATAATGGAGGTATATGATGAATAAAAAGAAACCTTTAATAGGTTTGATCGGTGCTTCGGTATTAGCTGGAGGTGCATATGCATTTGTTAGAAATATCTATGGAGGAAGTAAATTTTTAGACAGTTATGTTGATAAAGTCAGTAAAATAGATGTCAATTCTACATTTGAGTTAGAAGAGGACGGATATTATGCAATTCGTAAGACAGATAATAAGCCATTCAGAGTATTGCAGTTAACAGATATTCATATTGGTGGAGGATATCTGTCAAGACACGAAGATATGCAGGCTTTAAGAATTGTTCAAAGAGCAATTGCAAGTACGAAGCCTGATTTGATAGTGGTTACAGGTGATATAGCCTGTGCTAAAGCACATATCTCTCTTTCAAGAAATAACTTGAACTGTTTCAGAATATTGACAAATTTATTAGAGAATATAGGAATTCCTTATGCGATTACATTCGGTAATCATGATGCAGACGGAAGATGCATCTATAAGAGAAGAGAGCTTGCTGACTATGTGTCAAAGAGAGAACATTCCTTAATGGTTGAGACAGAGAAAACAGAGGGTATAACAGGTTTTTCAAATTATCTTGTTAAGCTTAGAAATAAAAATGGAAAGCTTAATTCAGTTATCTATATGCTTGATTCTAATGAATATATTAAGGTTGAGCAGAAAAAAACTTATGATTATATCCATAAGGACCAGGTAGAATGGTATGCAAGTGAGACTATAAGAATTAACAGTGAAGAGGGCAGAAATGTTCCGTCGCATTTATTCTTCCATATTCCACTTAGAGAGTACAATGATGCATGGAATGCGGTAATCAATGCGGATAAATCGGCAGAGTATTATTATGGAAGCAGAGACGAGGCAATAAGTTGTTCGAAATCAGATTCAGAGTTGTTTGATAAAGTGCTTGAATTAGATTCCACTAAGGGAATATTCTGTGGTCACGACCATCTTAATGATTTCTCTGTAAGCTACAAAGGTATAAGATTGACATATGGACAGGGAATTGATTGTCTGTTATATGCTAAGAATTTATCAGAACATAAGGGTGCAACATTATTAAAGATTCATAAAAATGGAGATTTTGAGATTAAAGGAAAGAAGCATAGGTGAGATAAATGTTATATTACATATTAGGAATACTTGCTGTGATAGTTGTACATTTGATAACTTTCTTGAAATGTTATGAGAATGGTATCAAAGTGAACTGGTTACATATGTGTATGTCAGCAGGTTTTTCATGTTATATGGTGTATATTGTTGAATATTTACATAATAATGTAATTGAGAATGGAATAGGGCTGGCCAAACTAACGGTGATGTTTATACCGGCAGGAATATTTATGCCTATAATCTACAAGAGATTCAAATATTTTCTTATGAATATATTATATGTATTATGCGTGGGTGGATTAATTAGTGTACTTCAATATATTAATTGCAATAAATTTAATCCGTTAAATAATGTTTTTGAATTATTTGGTGTATTAATCGGCTTTATTTTCACTATGATTATTAATGAGATTTCACCGGAATTTCGAAAGAAATGTATAATAAAGAAGAGAAATAAACAAATCAGATATTTATCGTTTGAAGCTGAAACACTGGCATTATTGGTATTTGTATTATTCTTTGCAGGTGCAATAGTAGAGCGTATATCAGGCAGAGATATAGAGAAACAAAAGGGTGCCGTTGTATATGAACATGAAGATGAATATAAAGATATCTACTATGCTGATAAGGACAAGTATGACAGATATGATGCATATGCTAAGTTACATCCGGATATGAAATTAGAAGATGTAGTATGGAGAGTAGATGCTAATTTAGACCAGAAATTTTATGATGAGACATATACAACAAAGGCAGATGCGAACACTAAATCACCACTCCTTATTAATAAGTTCAACAGGGTATCTGAAGATTATAAGCCTGAAGAATTAGTAAGCATAGAGGGTGATTATGTAGCAACACCGGAGACGACTAAAGCCTATCATGAGCTTATTAATGCTTTAGAAGACCTTGGAATGAAGATATATGTTGTGTCTTCTTATAGAAGTGTTGAATATCAGAGAAATCTTCATAATTATTATCTTAAAAGTGACACTCCGGAAGAAGTGGATACTTATAGCTCAAGAGCAGGATACAGTGAACATCACACAGGACGAGCATTGGATATAAGTCAGGTAAGAGGTAATCTCAATGCTTTTGAGGGAAGTGATGAAGCTGTCTGGGTATATGAAAATGCATATAAATATGGTTTTATTGTCAGATATATGGACAATGAAATTGATGTGACGGGATATATTTTTGAACCTTGGCATATCACATATGTTGGAAAAGAAATTGCACAGACTATGCATGATGAGAAAATTACTACTTTAGAGGAATATGTTGTCAAATATGTTGACCATAAAAAGCCATAAAGCATATAGACATTCTATAATATAAATGTTATAATTTTTATTCAACTATGGAGGAAAAAATGAAATTATCTGATTTTAACTATGATTTGCCGAAAGAACTTATAGCTCAGGATCCGCTTAGTAACAGAGAATCATCAAGACTTATGTTATTAAATAAGGAGACTGGTGAAATAGAACATAAAATATTTAGTAATATTATTGATTATCTTAATCCGGGAGATTGTTTAGTCATTAACGATACAAAGGTTATACCTGCAAGATTAATTGGTACTAAGATAGGAACAGATGCACATATAGAAGTTCTTCTGTTAAAGAGAAGAGAGAATGATATATGGGAAGTGCTTGTTAAACCGGGTAAGAAAGCAAGACCAGGTTGTAAGATTTCGTTTGGTGACGGACTATTAACAGGTGAGATAATTGATGTTGTGGAAGAGGGCAACAGACTAATTAAGTTTACATATGACGGAATTTTTGAAGAGATTCTGGATAGATTAGGAGAGATGCCGCTCCCACCATATATTACACATAAGCTTCAGGATAAGAACAGATATCAGACAGTTTATGCTAAACATGAGGGTTCAGCAGCAGCTCCGACAGCAGGTTTACATTTTACAGAGAGTCTGCTAAAGAGAATTGAGGACAAGGGAATACAGATTGTCAGAGTTACACTTCATGTCGGACTTGGAACATTCAGACCTGTAAAGGTTGACAATGTATTAGAACATCATATGCATTCAGAATTCTTTGTTGTGGAGAAAGAAGCAGCAGACAGAATAAATGAAGCAAGAAAGAATGGTGGCAGAATAATTGCAGTAGGAACTACAAGTTGTAGAACTCTAGAGTCGGCAGCAGATGAGAATGGAATTATCCATCCAATGAGTAAAGAGACAGATATATTTATATATCCGGGATATAAGTTCAAGGCAATTGACGCATTGATTACTAATTTCCATCTGCCTGAATCGACATTACTTATGTTAGTATCAGCATTAGCAGGCAGAGAAAATATTATGAATGCTTATAATGAAGCTGTAAAAGAAAAATACAGATTCTTTAGTTTCGGTGATGCTATGTTTATCTCATAGTAATTAATGAGTTATATTATGTCAGAAAGTATATAAATGGGTTCTGGCAAGGAGGATTAAGTTGAATGAAAATATGTTATGAGGAGAAATGCTTTTAGAGGTATTCATTCAATTAAAATTTACCTGATTAGTTTCGGGAAAAATAAAAGCATAGTGAGTTTATGACACAGGAAAGAAGAAGAGCTAACAGAATGGACATCAATGCATGTATTAAGTTAAGCTCTGTAAGAAACAAAGGAAATTTAGATGGTTTAAAGAATGATGCATTTGAAGTAGAAGTTGTTAATTTATCTAAAGACGGACTGGCATTCAAAAGTTCTGAGAAATTAGAATTAAATACTTATTATGATACAACAGTTTTATTATGGACAAAAGAGAAATTCCAGACAGTTATAGAGATAGTAAGAATGGAAAACTATGGTGAAGAACAGACATTATATGGCTGTAGATTTATCGGCATAATGCCATCAGACCAGTTAAAGATTCAGATTTATGAAATGGTAAGTGAAATGGAAGACTAGGTTCATAATTATAATATCTATAATGCGATGCAATAAAAAAGTATTTCTACTAAATTGAATCATAAGATGAGGATGATTCGGTGATAGTAGAAATATTTTTTTCTTAATTAAATATTTATAGAACGCATACTTCGCACATACATAATAGAATTAAATTATCTGTATTAAGCAAATTTGCATATATAAATATTGAAACGTTTGTAAGAATTACTAATTTGTGAATATCCATTTTTCGGCTCTTTTGATTATTTATGTTCATTCAAGGTCCCTACACTTAAACCGATGTGTTCGTCTATGCCACACACTTGAATTATGACGTATCGTGTGAGAGTTAATGCCGTCAGATGCAAAAGGTCGGTGCAGTAAATTACCGTTCAAGCGAAGCGCGTTTGATTTACTGCACCGTAATAACCTCTGCAGATGGCGGCATTTACTCTCACTAGATTAAGAAATATGAAAGTGTGTGTCATAGACGTACATCTCGGTTTAACTGTATGTCCGTTGAATGTACACAAAATTAGAGCCGAAAAAAGATATCTCACAAATTTACGCAATTCTTACAAGGTGTTTCGATATTTATATATCAAATTTGCTTTAACAGATGAATATAAATTACATATGTATGTGCGAAGTCTGCGTATATAAATATTTAATTAACGAATATAAGTTTTATAGTTATAATTCTTTAATTTGCAATCTGCCTTATCAAGAGCTTCTTTACTATAAAATTCAATTTTAAGAACTCCGTCCTCAAATTCACGATTATGAATAATTCCAATATTTTTAATACTTATATCATTCTGTGCAAGGATTGTTGCAATGATTGAAATTGCACCTGATTCATCGATGATATCGCAATATAAAGTATATTCTTTAGTAATTGGACCACGTCTGTTATCAGAGAATGAATTTCTGTATTCGCGGCTTTCATGGAATAAATCATATATATATTCAGAATTACCTGAATTAATTGCATTTTTAATATCGCTAAGTGAAGTAATGTATTTATCTATTAATGTTACAATATTAGCACTGTTTGTTGAACAAATCTGCTGCCACATCTCAGGAGAAGATGAAGCTATTCTTGTAATATCTTTAAAGCCTCCTGCAGCAAGCAGCTTCATTGTTTCATCTTCTGAATCGTTATGCTTAACCAGATTAACAAGGCTTGCTGCAATCAGGTGAGGAACATGGCTTATTGCTGCAACAGCGTAATCATGTTCTTTATAATTAAGTACGATTGGAATTGCACCTATAGATTCAACTAATTCGTAGAATTCAGATATCTTGTCTTCAGGTGTTTCGTCAGTTGGTGTGATTGGATAGTAAGCATTTTCAAGCAAATATCCTGAAGCATTATTATAGCCTGTTTTCTCAGAGCCGGCCATAGGATGTCCACCTATGAATTGACGGTTTAAATGTCTGTCAGCAATTGCAACGTGAATATTTGTTTTAACACTTCCAACATCTGTAATTATGCAGTTTTCATTTATAATATCTTTTAGAATATCCAGATATGAAATATTATGCTCTACAGGAGTGCAGAGAAAGATATAGTCGCAATCTGAAAAGGATTCGTCAACTTTATCCGTAACTGAGTCGGCTGTACCATCATTAAGTGCAGTAAGCCTCGCATTTTCACTTCTGTTATATGCAAGTATTTTATGATTAGGGTGAACTCTTTTGATGGCTTTAGCAATTGAACCACCGATAAGTCCAAGTCCTATAAATCCTAATTTTAAATCTCTCATCTTAAGAACCATGCCTTCCTGATACTTAGTAGCTGATTAGTCCGACTATATAACATATAAATCAGACTTCAAACATTAGTTCATTTTGTATATAAATAATACAGTAAAAGTCTTTATAAATATCGTATGATATTATAACAATTTGTAAAAGTAATGTCAATTTATCTTGAAAATAACAATAGAAGCTAGTAGAATATATTCAAAATAAGGATTAGGATGTCAAAACATCTTAATTGAAAAAAGCATTTGGAATGGAGACAGAATGAAAAATACTATTAATAGTGCTACAGAAATAGTTGAAATGAGATATGAGGATTCAGCAATTGATAAAAGAATACTTCGTGGAATAAAGGAAATGGGTTTCGAACTTATGACACCTATACAGGCACAGGCTATTCCTTTATTGTTAGAAGGCTATGATATTATCGGACAGGCACAGACGGGTACAGGTAAAACAGCCGCTTTTGGTATTCCGCTTATTCAGAATATCGACCCGGAAGACAAACATATACAGGCAATCGTTTTATGCCCTACAAGAGAATTAGCTATACAGGCGGCAGAGGAATTAAGAAAATTAGCTAAATTTACACATGGAATAAAGGTACTTCCTATCTATGGAGGCCAGGATATTAATACACAGATAAGGTCACTTAAGACAGGAGTGCAGATTATAGTCGGTACACCTGGAAGAGTTATGGACCATATGAGACGTCATACTTTAAAGATGAATAATTTAAAGACAATGGTGTTAGATGAAGCGGATGAAATGCTTAATATGGGCTTTAGAGAGGATATAGAAACAATATTAAAGGGGATACCAAAAGAGCATCAGACAGCATTATTTTCAGCTACGATGCCAAAAGCTATAATGGATATTACTGATAAATATCAAAGAGATGCCAAGTTAATTAAGATTACACGTAAGGAGATAACAGTTCCTCTCGTTAAACAGTATTATTATGAAGTAAATGGTAAGAGTAAGGCTGACGTTGTATGCCGGTTATTAGATTATTATAATCCTAAGAGAACAATGATTTTCTGCAATACAAAGCGTATGGTAGATGAGCTTGCAGAAAAATTAAAGGGACGTGGATATTTTGCAGACGGACTTCATGGCGATATGTCACAGAGACAGAGAGATATGGTTATGAATCGTTTCAGAAATAATAAGACAGACATACTCATTGCGACAGATGTGGCAGCGAGAGGTATAGACGTAGATGATATAGAAGCTGTATTTAATTATGATGTACCGCAGGATATTGAATATTATGTTCATAGAATAGGAAGAACCGGAAGAGCAGGAAGAAAAGGCAGATCCTTTACATTAGTTGTCGGTAAAGAAATCTATAAATTACGTGAAATAGAGAAATCATGCAAGACAAAGATTAAATTAAGAAGTATCCCATCAGTAAATGATGTAAATGAGATAAAAGCACAAAAATGTTTAAATGATGCAATAGATGTCTTACAGAATAAGGATATAAGTAAAGCACTTAAATATGTTGAACAGAAAATCAATGATGATGATATAACAGCACTTGAATTAGCAGCGGCTTTCTTGCGACTTAATATGGGAGAAGAAGCTAAAGAAATTGAGAAAGTGGAATACAAGACTTCAGGCAAAGGATGTTTTTCAAAGAGAGCATATAATAATTCTGATAAATCTTCAGGCTCAAGAAAGAATGGTAAATCTAATAAATTATCAGCACAGAATAAATCAGATAAAAAGAAGAAAAATGACAGTCGCAATAAATCTGGCAAAAATGATAAGTCTGGAAGAACAGATAAAAAACAACGCATCCCATCTTCACGATAAAGTTGCCTGTAAATGAGGATTAGTATAAAAATTAATATCGTCAGATGCAAAAGGCAGGTATAGTAAAATGATGTTCAAGTAAAACACGTGTGAACTACTGCACCATAATAACATCAATTCCTCTGGCACAACGTGCCAGAGGAATAACAAGCTAAATTTCAGATTTGCCTCTGTGATGTATGCTGTTTGTGGTGCCAGTGACACAAAATTCAAGAGAATCAGGATTAACAGGCTTGCACATCATAGAATAATTAGTGTGGTAAATAACGAAGCCCGGTGCGGCACCGTTAACACGTTTTAAGTTCTTTTTCTGTGTGTAGTCTATTTCGACTTTTTTCTGATTGCGTGATTTTGAATAATATGCAGCTAAACCACCTGCTAATTCATATATGTTATCAGGTAAATCAGGGTTTTCTGATTTAACGATTACATGTGAACCGGGTACACCTTTGGTATGGAACCACCAGTCATTACCGGAAGCAATTTTAAATGTAACTTCTTCGTTTTGAAAATTATTTTTACCAATATATATATCATATCCCTCAGGTAATCTAAGATGAATTGGTTTGTTTGTGAATTTTGCTTTTTTATCAGAGGATTTTCTCTTAATATATCCATATTCAATTAACTCTTCACGTAGGGCTTTCAGGTCGTTTTCATCGGTTGCTATATCAAGTGATGTAGAGATTGATTCAAGGTGTTCAATTTCATTTTTAGTATCAATTACAATTTTTGAAAGTGCTTCATAAGTACGTTTGAGTTTACTGTATTTATCAAAATATTTCTTAGCATTTTCAAGTGCAGATAAATCAGGATTAAGAGGAATGGTTATCTCGGTATTATCGTAATAATTTAAACAGGTTAATTTCTTAGAACCCTCTTCTAAACCATAACCATATGCAGTAAGTAATTCACCATATAACTTATATTTATCACGCTTTTTAGTGTCATCTAACTGCTTTAACTGTAAGTCGTATTTTTTAGATTCTTTAGAAAACGCAGTAGTTACCACTTGTCTTAAATCAGAAGAACGTTTTCTTATACGCGTGATTAAATCTTTCTCAGCATAATATTTTTCAAGAACCTCACTTATAGATGAGAAGTATTTTGCATTGGAATTCTCATAAACCGAAAGAGGAAGAGCACTAAATTCCAAAGGTGCATCATCCTTATAATATATTACGGGTTTAAAATCAGAATTAATCACATCTGACATATAATTAGTGAAAATATTATATAAATGATATATTTCTGTATCATTTAGTGTGTTTGCAGGAATAGATGAATCTAAGCTTGCAAGATTAATAATATCCTCACTGACAATAGGACTTATACCCGTAATTGTCATATAGATTGCCTTAGAAATTGGCAATGCCTTACTTCGTATTGCTGTATCAAAATTGTTAAATTCAAGTTCAAGAGGGTTCAATTTCATATCAGCCATTGGAATAAAATATTCCCGTCCCGGTAAAACCTCTCGGACAGAACTCATTTGTGCATTAATATGTTTAATACTGTCAATTATGTGATTATTATCATCACAAAAGATAATGTTACTATGTTTGCCCATTAATTCAATGATTAGGACTTTTTTACATAAATCACCCATTTCGTTCAGATGCTCAATCTCTAAATTAATTACACGCTCAAGTCCGGGCTGATATATTCGTGTAATTCGTCCGTTGCTTATATGTTTTCTTAACAACATACAAAAACTTGGAGCAGTCAGAGGTGAGGGTTTATTCAAGCTTGTTAAATAGATAAGAGGCAAAGACGCACCTGCTGAAATCTGTAATCTGTATTGCTCTTTATTATTTTTTATGGTAAGAATTAATTCATCTTTTTCCGGCTGGGCAATTTTGAAAATTCTTCCGTTAATAAGTGTTTTATTTAATTCGGCAACAACTGCCGAAACTGTAATTCCATCAAAAGCCATAACATTCCTCATTTCTGAGCGACTTGCCTAGAAGAGGCGATGAGAAATTCGCACAGGCAATTTCTCATCTGCCGTAAAAGCTATTTGCTTTCGCTCATAAACAAATAGTTGTGTAAAAAAGTGTATAATAAATTTGAAATGTTTTCAAGGGGTAGTACAAAAGAATTATGTTTGTCATTATTTTTTGGATTTATCTGATATGCCTCAAGCAAACCTTGACGTTGTTTTTGAAATGTTTTATAATAAAATTTAGCTTATTATTTCTAAAATACAATGTATTTTTAGAGTATGGCCTGATATGAGAACAGAATGAAAATGTAAATGATTGGAGAAGAACATGGTTAAGAGTATGACAGGCTTTGGAAGAAGCGAATTGTCTGAAAATAATAGAAAACTTACTATAGAAATGAAATCAGTTAACCACAGATATCTCGATGTTAATATAAAATTACCTAAGAAATTTAATTTCTATGAGGCGTATTTGAGAAATCTGTTAAAACAGTATATTGAACGTGGAAAGGTCGATATATTTGTAACATATGAGGATAACTCAGAGAGTAGCGAGACACTTTGTTATAATGGAGCACTTGCTAAGGAATATGCGAAATATATCGAGCAGATGGGCAGAGAATTAAAGATTGAGAATGATATAACGACTTCTGCACTTATTAAATGTCAGGATATCTTCGTTATGCAGGAGCAAAGCATTGCTGAAGAAGAATTAGAAAAAATGCTTAATAGAGTATTCTGTGAGGCAGCAGAGAATTTTGTTAAGACCAGAGAGACAGAGGGTGAGAATCTTAAGACAGACATACTTGCTAAACTAGATGAAATGTCTAAATATGTTGAGTTTATAGAGGAACGTTCACCTAAGATTATTGCAGAATATAGAGAAAAATTAGAAACTAAAATCAAAGAATTACTAGACAACAGTCAGATTGATGACAGCAGAATAGTTACTGAAGTTACAATTTTTGCTGATAAGATATGCGTTGATGAAGAGATAGTCAGACTTAAGAGCCATATAGATGGAATGAAGAAATCACTTATAGATGGTGGCGCAATAGGAAGAAAGTTGGATTTTGTAGCTCAGGAGATGAATAGAGAAGCTAATACCATTCTTTCTAAGACAACAGATTTAGAAATTACAGATATTGGAATAGAACTTAAAACATCAATTGAAAAAATACGTGAACAGATACAAAATATAGAGTAATATATGTTGACTATTTTCAAAAAAATATATAGAATAGGGTGATGAATTTGCATAAGATGCTTAATATAGGATATGGAAATGTTGTGAATTCAAAGAAAGTAGTTGCAGTTGTCAGCCCTGATTCGGCACCTGTTAAGAGGCTGATTCAGAATTCTAAAGACGAGGGCATAGCTATAGATGCTACACAGGGAAGAAAGACAAAATCTGTTATTATTACTGACAGTAACTATATTATATTGTCGGCATTGGTGCCTGATACGATAGCAGGACGATTTAATGAAAGTATAATGCAGGGAAAGGAAGATAATAATGAAGAATAAAGGCGTACTTACTATTATTTCAGGTTTCTCGGGCGTAGGTAAAGGTACACTTGTTAAAATGCTTCTTGAGAAATATGATAATTATGCACTTTCTATATCAGCAACTACCAGAGAACCACGAGTTGGCGAACAGGACGGTGTGAATTACTTTTTCATAACTAAAGATGAGTTTGAGAAGAAAATTGATAACAAAGAATTACTTGAATATGCACAATATGTTGGTAATTATTATGGAACACCCAGAAGATACGTTGAAGAACAGCTTAATAATGGCAAAGATGTTCTGTTAGAAATTGAGATTCAGGGTGCTATGCAGATTAAAGAGATAATGCCTGATGCAATGACTATATTTGTAATGCCACCTGATGCTAAGACGTTAAAAGAGCGTTTAGTAGGAAGAGGCACTGAGAGTATGGAAGTTATAGACGAAAGACTTAAAAGAGCTGTTGTTGAGTCTCAAGGCATTGAGAAATATGATAATATTTTAGTAAATGATGATTTAGAAGAAAGTGTTAAAGAGTTGCATTCAATTATTCAGGCGAGCCATAACAGTTCGTTTAGAAATATAGATTTTATAAAAGAGATAAGAGAAGATATAAAGGTCTTTTCGAAAGGAGAATAAAATATGTTACACCCATCTTACACAGATTTAATGGAAGTTGTTAATAGCGAGGTAGAACCAGGAGAACAGCCAGTAGTACAGAGCAGATATTCGATTGTAATGGCTACTTCAAAAAGAGCAAGACAGATTATTGCAGGAGAGGAACCATTAGTAAATGGTTGTGGAAAGAAACCTCTTTCAATTGCAGTTGAGGAACTTTATAAATCAAAAATCAGAATAACAGGTGACGACGAAGAGGAAATTTAATTATTTATGAGTAATGATAGCAATAAGATGAAGATTTTGTTTATATCTTTAGGCTGCGATAAGAATCTTGTGGATTCAGAGGAGATGTTAGGGTTGCTTAATCGTGAACATTTTGAATTCACAGATGATGAAAGTGAGGCTGATGTAATAGTTATTAATACCTGCTGCTTTGTAAATGATGCAAAAGAGGAAAGTGTTAATACTATCTTACAGATGGCTGAGTATCGTAAAAGTGGCAGTTGCAAGGCACTAATTGTTACAGGTTGTCTGGCCCAGAGGTATAAGACAGAAATTTCAGATGAAATACCTGAGGTAGATGCGATTCTTGGAACAAGTTCATATGACAAGATTGTAGATGCAGTAAAGAGTACAATTTGTGGAGAAAAATATGAAAAATTTAATCCATTAGATGAACTTATTGTAGAAGAAAGCGAAAGGGTCGTTACTACAGGAGGTCATTATGCATATATTAAGATTGCAGAAGGCTGTAATAAATGTTGCACGTATTGTATTATTCCAAAGATAAGAGGAAGATACAGAAGTGTACCAGAGGAAGACATTCTTAAAACGGCAGAGAAGCTTGTTGAAAATGGTGCAAAGGAACTTATACTTGTTGCGCAGGAGACAACACTTTATGGTGTTGATTTATATGGCAGAAAGATGTTGCCTGATTTGCTTAAAAAGATTTGTAAGATTCCGGGACTTATATGGGTAAGAATTTTATATTGTTATCCTGAAGAGATTACTGATGAACTTATAGAGGTTATGAAGAATGAACCTAAAGTCTGTCATTATATTGATATGCCAATCCAGCATGCAAGTGACAAGATCCTGAAAGCAATGGGACGACGTACAAACAGAGTAGAATTAACTGAGAGAATATTAAAAATTAGAAAAGAGATTCCTGATATTGTTCTTAGAACAACATTAATTTCAGGCTTTCCGGGTGAGACAGAAGAAGATCATGAAGAGATGCTTGATTTTGTTGACGAGATGGAATTTGAACGCTTAGGTGTATTTGCATATTCGCCTGAGGAAGATACGGCAGCAGCCGAGATGCCTGATCAGATAGATGAAGATATTAAGATTAAGAGAAGAAATGAAATTATGGAATTACAGCAGGAGATTGCATTTGAGAACGCTGAGAACATGATAGGCAGAGATTTGCTTGTTATGATAGAGGGAAAAGTTGTTGATGAAAATGCATATGTAGGAAGAACATATATGGATTGTCCTAATGTTGATGGAAATATCTTTATTACGACTGATGAGGAACTGATTACAGGTGACTTTGTAAAAGTTAAAGTAACAGGTGCAGCAGAATATGATCTCATTGGCGAGATTATATAATTAATCAAAAAAATATACGGAAAGGTAGAATAATGAGATGAATTTACCTAATAAATTAACGATGTTCAGAGTCTTTATGATTCCATTTTTTGTTATATTTATGTTAGTGAATGTGACAGGTGAATATGATAAATATATTGCTGTTGCCATATTCATTATTGCAAGTCTTACAGATATGTTAGACGGAAAAATTGCCAGAAAATATAATCTGGTAACTAATTTTGGAAAGTTTATGGATCCATTAGCAGATAAATTGCTAGTTTGTTCGGCACTTATCTGTTTAATCGGTGATAAATTACAGGCATGGATTGTGATTGTAATTATCAGCAGAGAACTGATTATCAGTGGTTTCAGAACAATTGCAGCAGATAATGGAGTAGTTATAGCAGCAAGCTGGTGGGGAAAATATAAGACAACATCGCAGATGCTTATGATAATAATTATGATTGTGAATCTTAATTATAGCTGGTATGGAACATTAGAATATGTATTTATATATCTGTCACTTGTTCTTACAATTATCTCACTTGTAGATTATCTTGTTAAGAATAGACAGGTGCTTGTAGATGGAAGCACAGGTAAATAAATGATGGAAGAGAAAATTGTCAGATTTCTAAATGAACATAATATGATGATAACAACTGTGGAGTCATGTACAGGCGGACTTATAGCAGCAAGGCTTGTAAATGTATCAGGTGCATCGAATGTGTTTAGCGAAGGATATATTACGTATTCAGAAGATGCAAAAGCTAAAATGGTAGGTGTCAATCCTGAAACTATAAAAAAATACAACGTGGTAAGTGAAGAGGTCGCATATGAGATGGCATCAGGTGGTGCTAAAACCGCAAATGCAGATGTGGCTGTATCAGTTACTGGAGTTGCAGGACCACTTGGAGGAACGAAAGATATTCCAGTTGGAACAGTATGCATAGGTGTATATTATAAAAACAAAGTTATAACAGAAAAGTTCCTGTTTAATGGAGATAGATTACAGGTTAGGAACCAGGCTGTGGATAAGGCATTAGAAATGGTCTGGAATGAATTTAACAATAGATAAGATAATATAAATGATAATAAATTATATATAATAAAATTTCGAATAATATTTTCGGCTCTATATAGTGTATCTTAAATGTACATACACCATATTGAGCCGAAAATATTTTATATTATATGGATTAAGATATGTTTTATACTTCAAATGTGATACAAAGGATATGCCTGCTAAAAAATCACAAAATAAAAAGTTAAATTACATATTGACAAAAAATAATAAATATCATATATTATATATAAAATAATCCATGGAATATAGATAAAAATAAGTTGACAAATATTAGTTAATATTATATTATATTTAAAGACGAACATTAGTTCGATTAGACGGAGGTATTATTTATGGATAACAGTGAAAAACTAAAAGCATTGGAATCAGCAATTTCACAGATAGAGAAACAGCATGGTAAAGGTTCGGTTATGAAGTTAGGAGATCCTAAGTCAACCATGAATATAGAGACAGTACCTACAGGTTCATTAAGTCTTGACCTTGCACTTGGTCTTGGTGGAGTTCCTAAGGGAAGAATTATTGAGGTATATGGACCTGAATCAAGTGGTAAGACAACAGTTGCATTACATATGATAGCAGAAGTCCAGAAGAGGGGTGGAATTGCAGGCTTCATAGATGCTGAACATGCACTTGACCCGGTTTATGCTAAAGCTATTGGAGTTGATGTGGATAATTTATATATATCACAACCGGATTTTGGTGAGCAGGCATTAGAGATTGCAGAGACATTTGTTCGTTCAGGTGCTGTTGATATTGTGATTGTCGACTCGGTTGCAGCACTTGTACCTAAGGCAGAAATTGATGGTGATATGGGCGATTCCCACATCGGATTACAGGCACGACTTATGTCTCAGGCACTTAGAAAATTAACGGCAGTTATAAGCAAGTCTAATTGTATTGTGGTATTTATTAACCAGTTAAGAGAGAAAGTTGGTGTAATGTTTGGTAATCCGGAGACAACAACCGGCGGTAGAGCATTAAAATTCTATGCATCAATAAGATTAGATGTAAGAAGAATTGAGACATTAAAGCAGGGTGGAGAAATAGTTGGAAACAGAGCAAAAGTTAAAGTTGTTAAGAATAAGGTTGCGCCACCATTTAAGGAAGCTGAATTCGATATTATGTTTGGTAAAGGAATCTCAAAAGAGGGTGATATACTTGATCTTGCAGCTAACTGTGGAATAGTTTCTAAGAGTGGAGCATGGTATGCATACAATGGTGATAAGATTGGCCAGGGTAGAGAGAATGCTAAACTTACTTTGCTTAATAATCCTGAATTAATGGAAGAGATTGAGAAAGCAGTAAGAGAAAAATATGCGTTAAATTCCAGTGGAGAGACTGAGAGAGAGAATGCTTCTAAGGAAACAGATGAATCGGAAGAATAGATATGATTGTAACAGATATTGTCAGAACGGATAAGAAGAAAAGTTTAATATACATTGATTACGAGAAAGCATTTTCACTATATAATAGTGAGATTACGAGATTGGGTATAGAAACGGATAAAGAGCTTGATAGCACTTCGTATAATGAGATTATGAATGATATTCTACCTGAAAGATGCAGGGAACGTGCAGTGTATATATTAAAAGATTCAGACAAATCAGAATTTATATTGCGGGATAAACTGTCTAAGGGCGGTTATCCCGCAATTATAATAGATAAAGTAATAGCTGATTTTAAGGAATATAACTATATAGATGATGAAAGATATGTGAAAAATTACGTCAAATATAACATTTCAGCAAAGAGTAAGTCTAGAATTATTAATGAATTATATGCAAAGGGAATTTGCAAAACTTTAATTAGCAAAGCATTTGATGAGTATGAAGATGAGGATATTAATGAAGTCCAGTATGAATTGGTCAAGAAAGAATTTCTAAAAAAAAGATATGATTTTCTTGGAGATGATAAGAATCTTCTTAATAAAATTATAACTGCACTAATGCGTAAAGGATTTAAATACGATGATATAATGCAAGTTTATTATGAGCTTAAGAGAGAAAACTGATTATCAGAAAATTATACAAAAAACAATTGAGATTTTTCTTCTTTTATATCAAAATGCATATGAAAATGTGAACTTTACTTGACATAATTCTAAAAACAGTATAAAATTTATATGTTGTGATTGTACAATGAAAACTAAATAAGGAGGTGCTCCTGTGAATACACCTACAATAATAGCAATTAGTGTAGTTGCTACCTTGTGTATTGTTTTTCCAGCAGCTTGGTTTTTAGCAGTTGCCCATCGCAAGAAGTCATATGAAGCGAAAATTGGCAGTGCTGAAGAAAAATCAAGAGAGATAATAGATGAAGCTTTAAAGACAGCAGAAACTACTAAAAGAGAAGCAGTATTAGAAGCTAAGGAAGAGTCAATAAAGACTAAGAATGAGCTTGAAAAGGAAAGCAAAGAGCGCAGAGCTGAGATTCAACGTTATGAGAAACGTATACTTTCTAAGGAAGAAGCGTTAGACAAAAAAGCTGAACAGATGGAAAGAAAAGAGGGTTCTCTTGCAAAACGTGAAGAAGAATTGGCTAAGATGCGTGAAGATGTCGCTAAATTAAATGAACAGCGTGTACAGGAATTAGAAAGAATCTCTGGTTTAACCTCCGAACAAGCAAAAGAATATTTGTTAAAAACTGTTGAAGAAGAAGTGAAAATTGATACTGCTAAGATGGTTAAAGAACTTGAAAGCAGAGCAAAAGAAGAAGCAAGCAAAAAGGCAAAGGAATATGTTGTTACAGCTATTCAGAAGTGTGCAGCAGACCATGTTGCAGAAACAACAATATCCGTTGTTCAACTCCCTAACGATGAAATGAAGGGCAGAATTATAGGTAGAGAGGGTAGAAATATCAGAACTCTTGAAACTATGACAGGCGTAGATTTAATTATTGATGATACTCCTGAAGCAGTTATTCTTTCAGCATTTGATCCAATAAGACGTGAAGTTGCACGTATTGCTTTGGAGAAACTTATTGTTGATGGAAGAATTCACCCAGCTAGAATTGAGGAGATGGTTGAGAAAGCTCAAAAAGAAGTAGAAACAATGATGCGTGAAGAAGGCGAAGCCGCAACATTGGAAGTTGGTGTTCATGGTATTCATCCGGAATTAGTTAAATTATTAGGAAAGATGAAATTTAGAACAAGTTATGGACAAAATGCACTTAAACATTCAATCGAAGTTGCACAGTTATCTGGATTGTTAGCAGCAGAGATTGGTGTAGATGTTAGAATGGCAAAGAGAGCTGGTTTATTACATGATATAGGTAAATCGGTTGACCATGAAATGGAAGGTTCACATATCCAGATTGGTGTTGACTTATGTAGAAAATATAAGGAATCTCCAGTTGTCATCAATGCAGTCGAAGCTCATCATGGTGATGTTGAGGCTGAATCATTGATTGCATGTATTGTTCAGGCAGCTGACACTATTTCAGCAGCTAGACCAGGTGCTAGAAGAGAGACATTAGAAACATATACCAACAGATTAAAACAATTAGAAGATATAACCAATTCCTTTAAAGGTGTTGAAAAATCTTTTGCAATTCAGGCAGGTAGAGAGATTCGAGTTATGGTTATCCCAGAACAGGTTAGCGATGCGGACATGATACTTTTAGCGAGAGATTTGTCTAAGCAAATCGAGCAGGAATTAGAGTATCCGGGCCAGATAAAAGTTAGTGTAATCAGAGAAAGCAGAGTAATTGATTACGCGAAATAAAGGATTATGATAAAAAAAGTCAGGTTTATATAATAATCAAATTATATGAATCTGGCTTTTTAATTATATAGAATTGGATTGTGGAATAAAATATCATAACTGATATTCTTATATATATTAAAAATATATGTTGATATGTAATTTTGGTATATCATTTTTGTAGTTTTAATATATAAATATAATATGCTGCTCAGAAACAATAAGTATTGCAAAATGCAGACTATTATATTAAAATAGTTTAGAGAATACAGATCGGGGCGAAAAAAGCAGAAATATATTTATTGATTTTGCCGGGCGTTCCCAAAATGGAGGATTAAAATGAAGTCGTATAGTGAATTAACTAGAGATGAATTATTAACAATTAAAGATGAACTTGAGAAAGAGTACAAAGAGGCTGCATCTAAAGGGTTAAAGTTAGATATGTCAAGAGGTAAACCAGCAGCTAAACAGCTCGATTTATCAAGAGATATGTTAGATGTTGTAAACAGTTCTTCAGATTTGAAATGTGAAGATGGCGTAGATGTAAGAAATTATGGTATCTTAGATGGTATATCAGAAGCTAAGAAGATAATGGCTGACATATTAGGTGTATCTTCAGATAATGTTATAGTATTTGGTAATGCAAGTTTAAATATAATGTATGATATGGTATCACGTGCAATGCTTTTTGGAATTCTTGGCAGCACACCATGGAGTAAATTGGATAAAGTTAAATTTTTATGTCCTGTACCGGGATATGACAGACATTTTGCAATTACAGAGTTATTTGGTGTAGAGATGATTAACATACCAATGAAAGCTGATGGCCCTGATATGGACTTAGTTGAAAAATATGTGAATAATGATGAAAGTGTTAAAGGTATATGGTGTGTTCCTAAATACTCTAATCCACAGGGTATAACATATTCTGATGAAGTTGTTAAGAGATTTGCAGCACTTAAACCAGCAGCTAAAGATTTTAGAATTTTCTGGGATAATGCCTATGCAATTCATGATTTATATGAAGACGATAAAGATGAATTATTAGAGATATTTGCAGAATGTAAAAAAAATGGCAATGAAGATATGGTATATGAATTCTGTTCTACATCAAAAGTTACATTTGCAGGTGGTGGTATTTCAGCACTTGCTGCTTCAAAATCTAACATTGATGATGTTAAGAGAACAATGACAATACAGACAATTGGACATGATAAGGTTAATCAGTTAAGACATGCCAGATATTTTAAAGATATAAATGGTGTATATGACCATATGAAGAAGCATGCAGCAATCTTAAGACCAAAATTCGAAGCAGTAATTAATGAATTTGAAAAAGAATTATCAGGACTTGGAATAGCTTCATGGGTAAAACCAAAGGGCGGGTACTTCATTTCATTTGAGACAATGGAGGGATGTGCAAAAGCTGTTGTAGCTAAATGTAAAGAAGCAGGAGTTACACTTACAGGAGCAGGTGCAACATATCCATATAAGAAAGATCCTAATGATAGCAATATAAGAATTGCTCCATCATTGCCTACAGAAGAAGAATTAAAACAGGCAACAGAACTATTCATATTATGTGTTAAATTAGTAAGTGTTGATAAATTATTAGAAACAGCATAACAGGTGCGGAAAAGAGGAAGTCATGAAAATAGGTTTTATTGGAATGGGTAACATGGGATATGCTATGTTAAAGGGAATATTACAGGTATTTCCTAAAAATGATATTATATTTACAGATGTAAATAAAGAACGTTGTATGACAGTAAGTGAGGAAACAGGTATAGAATATGCCGAGTCGAATGCTGAATGTGCAAATAAGGCAAAATATGTTATTTTAGCAATAAAACCCCAATACTACAATCAGGTGCTTAAGAATATCGAAAATGTTATAAGACCTGACCATGTTGTGATTTCTATTGCTCCTGGAATAACTATTGATACACTTAAGAATGCCCTGGGTTTTGATAAAAGAATTGTTCGTGCGATGCCAAACACACCTGCATTATTAGGTAATGGAATGACAGGAATCTGCTATGATGATAGGTTATTTGACTTTAATGAAAGAGATGTTATCGGTAAAATATTCTCATCATTTGGAAGATATATAAAAGTAGAAGAACGTCAGATGAGCGCTGTTGTATGTGTGAGTGGAAGTTCACCTGCATATGTATATATGTTTATTGAAGCATTAGCTGATGGTGCTGTAAAATATGGTTTACCAAGAGATGTGGCTTATGAAATGGCTGCACAGGCTGTTATGGGTTCAGCTAAAATGGTATTAGAAACAAAAGAACATCCTGGTAAATTAAAAGATCAAGTATGTTCACCTGGTGGAACAACAATTGCCGGGGTATCGGCACTTGAAGAATATGGCTTTAGAAATTCTATTATTAAAGCAACAGATGAGTGTTATAAGAAGTCAGAGGGTATAAAATAATATGGAAAAGTATAACAGAGTCAAAAGGGAACTTGTGCATAAAGGTACAATTATAAATATGTACAAGGATTATATAGAAGTTCCTAATGGAAATCATGTAGAATGGGACTTTATAGGACATAATGGTGCGGCGGCTGTTATTCCGATAACTGACGATGGCAAGATTCTTCTTGTTAAGCAATGGAGAAATGCATTAGACAGATTTACAATTGAATTGCCGGCAGGAGGACTTGAAAATATAGATGAGCCAATGATAGAATGCGCGGCAAGAGAATTAGAAGAAGAAACAGGCTATAAATCAGATGATTTAGAGTTTTTGTTATCTCTTAGGACAACAGTTGCGTTTTGCAATGAACGAATAGATGTGTTTGTTGCAAGAAATCTTATAAAAACTCATCAGCATTTAGATGAAGATGAGAATATAGAGATACAGGAATATGGTATAGACGAACTGCTTAAGATGATTAGAAAAGGTAAAATGCAGGACTCAAAAACTGTATCAGCAATATTAGCATATAAGATTTTCTACTTATAATTTATAACTAGTAAAGTATATTTGTTTTTGAATTTAAGATGATATATAATTTCGAATCTGAAATATGTATATTTAAGATAGTAATAAGATATACAGAATATGTATTGAAAATAGTAATATATTAAATATAGAAAAGCATATATTCATTTAGGAACTTATCCAAAATTTTAATGTTTTGAGAAAGAGGGTAAATGAGATATGCTTTTTTCTTATAGAAAAACACATATATTTTTACTAATGAGTATGTTATTGGGCGTGATATGTGGAACAGTTTTATTCAATCGTCTTGATGATATTAATAGAAATAATCTAGTTATTTATTATAATTATATTGTAGGCAGAATGAATTTCAGAAAAATATGTGAGACAGATTATTTTGTCTATGTATTATTAAATAGGACAAAGGAAATTATCTTTCTGATAGTTCTAGGACTCACAAGCTACAGAGTATTGTTTCATTCGGCTTTTTTATGGTATTTCGGGATGAAAAACAGTATTTTAATAGGATTGTTTACTGTAGCAAAAGGAAGTACCGGTGTGTTGTGGTATCTACTGTTTACGCAGCCACATATGATTCTATACATAATTATAATATGGTATCTGATTACGAAAATGGATTTTGAAGATTTTAGCCAGAGAAAACAGACAGGGATTAAAGAAATATTTAAGCTGATTTTTGCTATAATTCTACTGAGTTTAACGGAATGTTTTATGAATATTTTCATAATGTCAAAATTCATTTGATTTTATCGAAGAAAGACTATATAATATCTTATATATGGGTATTTTAGAAAAAAACTATAGATGCAAAGGGTGGATACTATGGAAGAGACGATTGAGCTCTTTATATCTTTTATAAGAGATATAAAGCAGGTATCTGAGAATACATCAATTTCCTATAAAAGGGATTTGATAAAGATGAGTCAGTATTTTAAAAAGCAGGGATACTATTCTCCAGAGAAGATTACAGCGACAAGCATTAATACATACATATTGTGGTTAGAAAAGAATGGTTGTGCATCAACTACGATTTCAAGATATATTGCTTCGATGAAGGCATATTTCCATTATATGTTACAGATTGGCAAAATCGATAGTGATCCAACATTGTTACTTAGAGGTCCTATAAACGTGAAAAAGACCCCGAATGTATTAAGCGTAGAGGAAGTTGACAGATTGCTGAAGCAGCCATCAGACAAGAATAATAAAGGCATAAGAGATAAAGCTATGCTTGAGTTATTATATGCAACAGGAATAAGAGTATCAGAACTTATTGGATTACGTTTAGAAGATGTTAATATGCAATTAGGATATATAGTATGTCATGGACGTGATAATAATAAAGAAAGAGTTGTGCCTTTTGGATTATCTGCTAAAAATGCTATAACGAAATATATTGAAACTGCAAGAAAAGTTTTAATTAAGGGAAAGGAAAGCGATATTCTGTTTGTAAATTGTTCAGGTGGAGCTATGAGCAGACAGGGTTTTTGGAAGATTGTTAAATTATATGGTGAGATGGCAGGAATAGATGAAACTATTACACCACATACACTCAGACATTCATTTGCACTTCATCTTGTAGAAAATGGTGCAAATCTTCAAGCGGTACAGGAGATGCTTGGACATTCAGTAGTAGCTACCACACAGATGTATGTTAATATGAAAGGTTCTAAGTTAAGAGATGAGTATTCTAAGAATCATCCAAGAAAATAGAAAATGACAATGATAGAATCAAATGAAATTAGCAATAAAAATGAAATATAAAATATAAGGAAAAATATAGAAAAAATATAAAGAAAATAAGAAATTAATATTAAGATAATAAAATACTGTGTCAGGAGATATAATCAATATCTCGTGACACAGTATTTTGTATTAAATGTATAGAAAATACAAAAAATCCCTATACAATCTGATATTCATTTAATAATTAAAACATAAATGTGTTAAGCATTATACTATGCAGGCAAAATGAGCCTTTTTGACATTTTACCCCCTGGCATTATGTTATAATAAATCAGCAATATCAAGAATTAATGATTCTGTCTGCTCCCATCCGATACAAGGATCTGTAATTGATTTACCATAAATATGTTCTCCTACTTTCTGGGAACCTGGCTCTATGTAACTTTCAATCATTAAACCTTTAACAAAATTATTAATATCTGAAGAATGTCTCATGCTATGAAGAACTTCTTTTGATATTCTAATCTGTTCGATATATTGTTTAGCTGAATTAGAATGATTGCAGTCAACGATAACAGCAGGGTTTTTGAGGTCTAATTCACTGTACATATTGTGGAGACGAATTAAATCTTCATAGTGGTAGTTAGGGATGCACTGACCGTGTTTATTAACAGCACCACGTAAGATTGTATGTGTTAGTTCGTTGCCAGTTGTCTTTACTTCATACCCTCTGTAGATAAATGTATGTCCTGACTGTGCTGCTATAACTGAGTTAAGCATAACTGATAAGTCGCCGCTTGTTGGATTCTTCATGCCTGCTGGAATGTCCATTCCACTTACTGTTAATCTATGCTGCTGGTCTTCTACTGAACGGGCACCAATTGCAACATAAGATAAAATATCTGAGAAATATCTGTAATTCTCTGGATAAAGCATTTCGTCAGCAGCAGTAAGTCCTGTTTCATTAATAATTCTTATGTGCATTCTTCTGATTGCCATAAGACCTGCTACAAGGTCTGGTTTCTTCTCTGGATCTGGCTGGTGTAACATACCTTTGTAGCCCATACCTGTTGTACGAGGCTTGTTCGTATAGATTCTTGGAATAATTAAAATCTTATCTTTAACTTTTTCCTGAACCTTAGCTAATCTTGAAACATAATCAGCAACCGCATCTTCATTATCTGCAGAACAAGGTCCTATTACTAATAAAAACTTATCAGATTCACCTGTAAATACTTTTTTAATCATGTCATCTCTGTCTGCTTTTAATTTTACAAGGTTTTCTGGTAATGGAAATTCTTCTTTAATTTCAGCAGGAGTTGGCATTTTCTTTAAAAAATCGAAACTCATTATGTTGTCCTCCTTAATCTGTATATAAACTTTTAGATGATATTATAATATATATGTGTCAAAAAAACAAGCAACTAATAATGATTTAATCCATCCTGACAAATGTTTGCAACTGGAAAAAAGTAAGAAAATATGATATTATTATAAATATTAAGAAGGTTGTAAAAAGTAAGAATGGAGGTCAGTGTGAAAGATATGCAGATTAAAAGAGTTATTTGGATTGTACTTGACAGTGTTGGAATGGGTGAGTTGCCTGATGCAGATAAGTTCGATGATGTTGGAACAAATACAATAGGTCATGTATCAGAGAAACATAATGGATTAAAAGTGCCTAATATGGTAAAAATAGGATTAGGTAATATTAATGGAATTGTTGGTATTGATAAATGTGATAATCCGATTGGATGTTATGGTAAGATGGCTGAGATGTCAAATGGTAAGGACACTACAGTGGGCCATTGGGAAATGGTAGGAATATATTCGTCTAAGAAATTTCCAACATATATGGATGGCTTTCCTGAAAATATTATTGACGAATTTATAAAGGAAACCGGTGTTCCAGGAGTTCTCGGCAATAAGGTAGCGTCAGGTACAGAGATAATAAAAGAATTAGGAGAAGAGCATATAGCTACTAAGAAACCGATTATATATACATCCGCAGACAGCGTATTTCAGATTGCATGTCATGAAAGCATATATTCACCGGAAGAATTATATAAAATGTGCAGGATAGCAAGAAGTATATTAAAAGGAAATGATGAAGTGGCAAGGGTAATAGCAAGACCATTTGAAGGAGAGAAACCATTTACAAGAACAGCAAACAGAAGAGATTTTTCTAAATTACCTGATAGAAATAACCTGCTTGTCAAAATGAAAGAAAAAGGAATGAATGTTGCGGCAGTTGGAAAGATCGAGGATATATTTGCAAAAGAGGGTATTACTGATGCGATTCATACTAAAGATAATATGGACGGAATGGATAAAACCCTGGATTATATGGATACAATAGATAGTGGACTGATATTTACTAATCTTGTTGAATTTGACTCGAAATGGGGACATAGAAATGATTATGAAGGATATGCAATTGGATTAGAACAGTTTGATGAAAGACTGACAGACGTAATGGATAAAATAAAAGAAGATGATATACTGATTATTAATGCTGACCATGGCTGTGACCCTACGACTAAGGGAACAGACCATACAAGGGAATATGTTCCGTTGTTAGTATATGGTAAATCATTAAAGAAAAATGTTAATCTTGGAATAAGAAGTACATTTGCAGACGTCGGACAGACAATTGCACAGATAATGAATGTTGATAAATTAAGCATTGGAGAGAGCTTTTTGGAAGATATTATTTAACAAATGCTCAGAAACGAGGATTACTATGAGAATATATGATATTATAATGAAAAAAAGAGATGGATATGCACTTGATAAAGAAGAGATAGAGTTCTTTGTAAATGGCTTTACAAAAGGGGATATTCCGGATTATCAGATATCGGCATTACTTATGGCAATATATTTTTCGGGAATGAATGAAGAAGAGACATTGAATCTTACTATGGCTATGGCAAATAGCGGTGACAGATTAGATTTATCAGGGATAAAGGGTATAAAAGTAGATAAACATAGTACGGGAGGAGTAGGAGATAAGACTTCTCTGGTGCTTGGACCGATGGTAGCGGCCTTAGACGTTCCGGTTGCTAAGATGTCAGGAAGAGGGTTGGGACATACCGGAGGGACAATTGATAAATTAGAGAGTATACCGGGTTTTTCAACAGTATTGCCTGAACAAAAATTTATTGATAATGTTAATAAATATAAGATTGCTCTTGTTGGACAGACTGCTAATTTAGCTCCTGCAGATAAAAAACTTTATGCGTTAAGAGATGTAACGGCTACTGTAGACAATCTTTCGCTTATTGCCAGCAGTATTATGAGTAAAAAGCTGGCATCGGGTGCAGATGCTATAGTGCTTGATGTCAAAACGGGCAGTGGTGCATTTATGAAGCAGGAAAAAGATGCTATAGATTTGGCGAGAGAAATGGTTAAGATAGGTAATGGCGCAGGAAAGAATACGGTTGCGATTGTTTCTGATATGAATGAGCCGCTTGGTAAATCGGTTGGTAATGCACTTGAAGTAAAAGAAGCGATTGATACACTTAACGGAAATGGTCCTGAGGATTTACTTGAATTATCATTGGTATTAGGTGCACATATGCTTATTGCGGCTGGTGTGACAGATGATTTAGAAACGGGAATAAATATGTTAAAGCAGACGATTAATGATGGAAGAGCTATTAATAAAATGCGTGAATTTATAGAAGCACAGGGTGGAGATGGAGAAGTTGTAAATAATACGGAACTGTTGCCTAAAGCATCTATAATAATGGATATAATAGCAGAAGAGTCAGGCTTTGTTGAAAGTATTAATACTCAGGAGATAGGAATAGTTTCGCTTACTCTTGGTGGAGGCAGGGAGACTAAGGATAGTAAGATAGATTTATCGGTCGGAATTGTACTTAAGAAAAAGGTGGGTGACAGAGTAGAAAAGGGTGATACTGTTGCTACACTATATGCAAATGATATTGAGAAATTAAAAGCGGCTAAAGATAGATTTGAAAGAGCTTATGAATTCTCAAAGACGCCAGTGAAGAAACAACCATTAGTTAAATGGATTATTTCTAAAAATGGTGCAAAGAAATATTAATGCTAGTGTGAAACGTTATGGAAATGTGAAATATTTATGAACATATGGACACAAAAAAATAATTGTGCTAAACTATCACTAATTTGTCAAAAATATATGTTGATGGAAAGGCAATAGAAATGAATAAGATAAAAGATTTTTTCAAAAACAAAATATATAGAAATAATATTCTGATTTTTATATTACTTCCTATATGCATAGAACTTGTTATAGAGATTTTAAATAGAGGCTCTTTAATAAAAGGGTTTAAGTTTATGTTTACAAGTCCATTTATATTCTTCTGTAATTTAATGTTTATTTTTGTTTCTATATCAATTGGATTATTAACGAGAAGAAGAGTTTTTTATATCGCATTTGTATCAAGCATATGGTTAATAGCAGGAATTATTAACAGAATTCTTTTAATGGTAAGGGTTACACCATTTAATGCAAATGATCTTAAGCTTATTGATGCTGCAGTGGCGATTGTTGACCAGTATTTCACACCGTTTTTAGTAAGTCTTACGATGATTGGCCTGATATTATTACTATTAGTAATTGTAATGTTATTCTTAAAAGGACCAAAGATTTCATATAAGATAAATTATTGGAAGAATATTGTAATTGTAGGAATAGGTTTCGTGGTATGTGTGCTTAGTACCAATATTGCATTGGACACAGGTACTCTTGTTACAAAATTCCCTAACCTGACGATAGGATATAATAAATATGGTTTTGTATACTGCTTCGGTGCAGGTCTATTCAATTCAGGCGTTAAGAAACCATCTGATTATTCTAAGGACAAGATTGATTCGATAATTGATACAGATGATAATAATACGGAAGATAATGAAGTTAAACTTAACAAGGTAGAAAGGAAACCTAATATAATCTTCTTACAGCTTGAATCATTCTTTGATATTAATAAAGCAACAGACATTAAGTTCTCGAGTGACCCGATACCATATTTTAATCAATTGAAGAAGGAATATTCATCAGGTTTTTTAAATGTATATAATGTTGGATATGGAACCTGTAATACTGAATTTGAGATAATGACAAGTATGAATCTTGATGATTTTGGACCAGGCGAGATACCATATAAGACGGTACTTAAATCAACTACGTGTGAAAGCACAGCATTTAATTTGAAAGAATATGGATATTCAACTCATGCTATGCATAATAATGATGCAACATTCTATACAAGAAAATCTGTATTTCCACACCTTGGATATGATACATTCACATCAATAGAGTATATGAATGTTGAGGAATATACTCCTGAGGGATGGGCTAAGGATAAAGTTCTTACTGATGAAATTATAAAGACACTTAAGAGTACAGATTGCCCGGATTATATATATACTATTTCTGTTCAGGGGCATGGAAGTTATCCTACTTCAAAGGTTATTGAAAATCCGGTAATTAAAGTAGAATCAGGTGCTGATGATGAAGGCAGAAAGAATGCGATTGAATATTATGCTAACCAGATTCATGAAATGGATGAATTTATTAAGAAATTGACAGAGGCATTATCTGATTGTGGTGAAGATACTATACTTGTAATGTATGGAGACCATTTGCCTGGACTTGGTTTTTCAGAGAAAGATTTATCAAATGGTTCACTTTACCAGACCGAATATGTTATCTGGAATAATTTTGGCTTGCAGAAAAATGACAGAGATTTAGAAACATTCCAGCTTGCACCAAGAATCTTAAAGGAATTAGGTATGAATTCGGGTGTAATTAACAGATATCATCAGCAACATTTAGACGAAGATAAAGATGATGAGGAACACAAAGATTACCTGAGTGGTTTACAGAATCTCGAATATGATATTCTATATGGTGACCAGTTAGTATATAGTGGTGTTAGTCCTTATAGTCCTACGGATATGACTATGGGAGTAGAGGAAATAGAGATAACTAAGATAGAACCTGTTACAGATGGTGATACAGAATATGTTGAGATTAAAGGTAAGAATTTTACAAAGTTTAGTAAAGTTTTTGTAAATGGTGATAAGCGCGATACTGAATTCATAGATACCTCGACACTTAGAATTAAGTATTCAGGATTACAGACACTGGATTCCTTTGTAGTCAGCCAGGTAGATAAAGATAGTGGCTATGTTGTAGGTTCGACAAAAGAATGTCTGTATTATGGTCAATAATATACAAAACAATATAAATTATAAAAAAGTATGATATATGAAAGAATGCATTTGATATAATTAGTGTATTTTGATATTATGATTTAAGAACTTATTAAGTAAGAAAAATAGAATATAAAAGTAAAATCCCCATATAATTAATTAAAAATATTAGTTAGTGGGGATTTTTTTGAAAAGAAACATAGTAGCCATACTACTTGTACTTACTATATTGATATGTAATAACCCGTATATTCAGAGGGCAGAAGCAAATCAGCCTGATATGATTGCAGTTAATGGAGAAAATTCAACAGATTTAGGAATTCAGTCAAAAGCTGCAATTTTAATGGAAGCATCCACAGGTAAAATTTTATATGAGAATAATGCGGATGAGATTGTATCGCCTGCGAGTATAACTAAGATAATGACTCTGATACTGATATTTGATGCGATTAACGAGGGCAAAATAGATTATGATGATGTAGTAACAACAAGTGAATATGCAAAATCAATGGGTGGTTCACAGGTTTTCTTAGAGACAGGTGAGAAACAGACTGTGGAAACACTTGTAAAATGTATTGTCGTAGCCTCTGGAAATGATGCAAGTGTATGTATGGCAGAGTACATAGCAGGAAGTGAAACAGAATTTGTCAGAATGATGAATGAAAGAGCCAGAGAATTAGGAATGACAAATACTGTGTTTAAGGATTGCTGTGGACTATGTGATTCTATGGAACATCATACTTCCGCGAGAGATGTCGCTATAATGAGCAGGGAGCTTATTACAAAATATCCTGAGATTCATAATTATTCTAAAATATGGATGGAAAATATCACACATGTTACTAATAAGGGAAGCATTGAATTTACACTTGCTAATACAAATAAGCTATTGAAACAATATGAATGGGCAACAGGACTTAAAACAGGAAGTACATCACTTGCAAAATATTGTCTTAGTGCAACTGCATGTAAAGACAATATTGAATTAATAGCTGTTATAATGGGAGCACCAGATTATAAAGTACGTTTCTCGGAGGCTGTCACGTTATTAAATTATGGTTATTCTGTAGTATCAATGTATAGTGATAAGAATGATGAAATTAATAGAGAGATTAAAATTTCAGGTGGAGTAAAAAAGACAGTTAAAATTGAACCTGAGAAAGAATTTGTATACATTTGTGGGAAAGATGAGGTGATAAATAATATTACGAAAAAGGTAAAATTAGAAAAGAAAGTTAAAGCACCGGCTAAATCAGGAAGTGTTGTGGGTAAAACTGAATATTATATTGGAGATAATATGATAGGCGAAGTAAACATATGTCTCATAGAAAATGTAAGAAAAGCAGGTTATGTGGACTATTTAAAAAAAATGTGGTATAAATATATAATGTAAAAAAGTATCATTAAATATTTGGTTGACTGATATATAAAAGGTATGCTTTATTTATCTGCTAACATTTAGAAATAATATACAATATATAAAATCATATATGTCATAATCAGAAAGACGAGGATAATTTACATATGAACTTAGAATTTAAGCTGCAGGTATTCGAGGGTCCGCTAGACCTTTTATTGCATTTGATAGATAAAAATAAAGTAAATATATATGATATTCCTATTGTTGAAATCACTGCACAATATATAGAATATGTTCAAAATATGGATAAACAGGATTTGAATCTTGTGAGTGAGTTCCTGGTTATGGCCGCAACTCTTTTAGATATAAAGGCTAAAATGTTACTTCCAAAAGATCCTGAAAACGAAGAGGAGGAAGAAGATCCAAGAGCTGAACTGGTTGAAAAACTTTTAGAATACAAAAGATATAAGTATATGTCATATGAATTGAGAGACAGACAGTTAGATGCAGAGAAAAGTATGTACAAGAAACCGACAGTTCCCGATGAAGTAAAAAAATATGAGCCACCGGTTGATTTAGACAAACTATTAGATGGAATTACATTGCGAAAGCTTAATGCTATTTTTAATGAAGTACTTCGCAGACAGGAGAATAAGATTGATCCTATAAGAAGTAAATTTGGTAAAATAGAGAAAGAAGAAGTAAACTTAGAGGATAAGATGTCTTATGTAGAAGAATATGCAATAAGAAATGGACATTGCAGTTTTAGACAGATTCTTGGCAGACAAAAATCCAAGATGCAGGTTATAGTAACTTTCCTTGCAATATTAGAGTTAATGAAAACAGGTAAAATTCATATAAAGCAGGATAATATATTTGATGATATCGAAATAGAAGCAGTCAGTGAAAATACACAACAAAATACAACTCAGGAGGAAAATTAATTGGAAATATCAAAGATAGAAGCAGCTATAGAAGCGATACTTTTCACGATGGGTGATTCAGTGGAAATAGAAAAGATTTCTATGGCTATTGGACATGATATAAAAACAACACGAAAAATAATACACAATTTAATGGATAAGTATGAGAGCGAAGAACGTGGAATTAAGATATGTGAACTTGAGAATTCGTATCAGATGTGTACTAAGAATGATATGTATGAATATCTGATAAAGGTGGCTTCTCAACCTAAAAAGAATGTGCTTACAGATGTATTATTAGAGACGTTATCGATAATTGCATATAAACAGCCGGTTACCAAAACAGAGATTGAGAAAATCAGGGGTGTAAAATGTGACCATGCGGTTAATAAACTTGTAGAATATAATCTTGTAGGAGAAGTTGGACGACTTGATGCACCGGGACGGCCAATATTATTTGGGACAACAGAGGAATTCCTAAGACAGTTCGGAGTATCTTCTATAGAAGATCTGCCTGAAATAAATGCTGAAAAAGATGAAGAATTTAAGGAAGAAGCAGAAGAAGAGGTGCAGCTTAAGTTAAATGTATAATTTGAATATATTAATAACTCAAAATCTGCATAGACATAACGCAGAAAAGTTAAATGTCAGACATTTTAAGATTTTAATATATGAAAAATATATAAAATAATGAGAAAAAAAACACAGGACGATTTTATGCAATATGCACAAAAAAATGTCCTTTTTTCTTGCTAATAATATTGACAATAATATTAGTGAATGATATACTTACAAAGAACAGTAATAAATAGTGTCAGGTTTTGCACATTTTTACTATTATTCAGTAATAAGGCACTTAATTTTATTAAGTAGTTATTGTGAATATTTACTAGAAATTATGCTTTATACGACATTTAATTTGCTGGGTGAAACATTTAGCTATTGTATATTTTTACTAATGTTAGTCACACCAAAGTTATGTAACAGTCTGCGAACGGACTATTATATGAACGAAAAGATACTGTTCGCAACAAGAAAATTTAAAGAACGTATAGTTCGGAAAGGTAAAAGGTATGAAAAAGAGAATTTTATCAGTTGCCTTAGTAGTAGCGATGGCAACAACAATGTTTGCTGGTTGTGGAAAAAAATCAGACAAGGAAGTTAAAGATGCTGTTTCAGGTATTGATGTAAAAGCAATCGATTTCAAGACAAATCAGCAGCTTACAAGCGACAAAGTTGAACTTACAGTTTGGGAGTCAACAGGTGGACCAGATAAGTTTATTGAAGCAGCAGGAAAGTGCTTCACAAAATTATATCCAAATATCACAATCAAATACGTTAATGTTGAGTCAAGAGATGCTAACTCAAAAATCGTATTAGATGGCCCTGGTGGAAATGGTCCTGACCTTTTCGCTACAGTTCATAACAATGCTGGTGTTATGGCAGCAAGTGCTTCTATTGCTCCAGTTCCAGATTCAGAAAAAGAAATCTTATCTGCTTCATGTAATGCAGCAACATTAGCAGGTGCTACACTTAGTAAAGCAGATGGTACAACACAGCTTTACGGTTATCCGGTATCAGTTGAGACATATGCTTTATTCTACAACAAAGATTTAATTAAAGAGGAAGAAATTCCTAAAACAATGTCAGATTTAGTAACATACATTCAGAATTATGATAAGAAAAGTGGTGTTCAGCCATTCTTATTTGATGCAGGTAATGCATACTATAGTGTAATGTTTACTTCAACACCAACAATTCATCTTTATGGTGAGAATGGTAACGATATCAAGAATACATATATGAATTCAAAAGAGTCAGTAGCACAGATGGCAGATTTCACAGCATTAGCTAAAGCAATTAATCAGAAATCTGGAGATATCGATTATAAACATAACGACTCACTTTTCGCAGCAGGCCAGTTAGCAATGAATGTTTCAGGTGCTTGGAATATCAGAATATTTGAAGAGAGTGGTATTAACTTCGGTATCACTTCAATTCCAGCTTTAACAGGTTCTACAAACCCACCTACAAACTTCATGGGTGTTAGATGTATGTTCGTTTCAGCATATTCTAAACATCAGCCAGAAGCAACAGCATTTGCTGAGTTCTTAATGACTAAAGAAATGCAGGCATTAAGATGTGAACTTACAAGCACAATGCCATCTAGAGATGATGTACTTGACATGATCGATAATGATAAAATCAAAACATACATGGAAGGCATAAATAAACAGATAGCATACTCTTATCCAATGCCAAATATGGCACAGGCAAGTTTATTCTGGACAGCATTTGAATCAGCATTTGCTAACATCTGGAATGGTGAAACAACAGATATCCAGGCAGAACTTGATACAGCTAATAAGTCAGCAACAAAGAAATAATTAAATATAGAATTTTAAATTGTTGTCAAATATGCCAACCAGATAATCTGGTTGGCATAATATAAAAAGGACTCTAGTAGTTACATGAATATGAAAGATAGGTGAGTTGAATGGGAGCATCACTTAAGACTGATGGTTCTTCAAGAAAAAACGTACTTGTATCATCTTGTATATTTATGGGATTAGGTCATATAATTTATCTTAAACAGTACATAAAAGGTGTGCTGTTCGCAATTATTGAAGTGATTATGTTATGTGCATCACCAAAACTTGCACAGATGATTAAAGATATGATTGAAATTTCAAGATGGTATCCAAAAATCAGACCAGCTACATTCAGATTAGTAGATGGTATTATGGCTTTGGCAGTAATAGCAGTATTCGTTATAGCATATATTATATCTGTAAGAAGCGCTTTAGCAGGATATGAGGATTATTGCCTTGATGGCAGATGTAAGAGTAATAAAGAATCAATGCAGGGTGCAGTTGGTAAAGCTTTCCCATTATTGGGATTAGCTCCATCGTTATTGCTTGTGGTATTCTTTGTTATTATACCACTTTTATTCTCTGTAATAGTTGGTTTTACAAACTGGTCGATGCCAGATCACTTGACACCAGGTGCACCAGTTAACTGGGTAGGACTTAAGAACTATTTCAATATGTTCGGTGGTGATTCAAGCTGGACTTCAGCATTTGGTCGTGTTGCAGCATGGACAGTTATCTGGGGATTTTTAGCAACATTTACATGTTACTTTGGTGGTATGGTATTAGCTACATTCTTATATGAAGCTAAATTAAAAGTAACACCAGTTTTCAGAGCTATCTTAATTTTACCATATGCTATTCCTTCAATTTTAACACTTAAGGTATGGCAGAACTTATTAAATGGTACAACAGGTGCAATTAATGCAACATTAAGAGATTTGAATATTATTCAGAATAACATTCCTTGGCTAACAGATAAAACGTTAGTTAAAGTAGTATGTATTCTTATAAATATGTGGGTTGGTGTTCCATACTTCATGCTTCTTATTACAGGTCAGATGACAGCTATTTCAACTGATGTATTTGAAGCAGCCACAATTGATGGAGCTAATAAGTTCCAGATATTCAAGTGTATTACATTACCACTTGTTTTATATCAAACAATTCCACTTGTTATTATGTCATTCACACATAATATCAACAACTTCGGTGCTATCTACTTCTTAACAGGTGGTGATCCAAAGATTAGAGATACTACTGTAACCGGTGCCGGTGCTACCGACTTGTTAGTAACGTGGATATACAAGTTGACTATGGATCAACAGAAATATTGTAATGCATCTGTACTTGCGATGCTCGTATTCGTTGTATTAGCTCCATTTGCAATATTTAACTTTAAAAATACGAAGTCTTACAAGGAGGGTGAATTATAATGAATACTAAAACAAAACAGACTGTATTTAAGACATTAGTTATAGTAATATTAACCATCTGCTCCTTGGTTGTATTATATCCAATTGTTTATGTTATAAGTAATGCATTTTCGCCAAAAGCAACAGCAGCAAACAGTAATCCAATACCATTTGCTGATGGATTTAGTACAATACAGTTTGAAAAGTTATTTAATGAGACAAATTATTTGCTTTGGTTCCAGAATACATTTATTATTGCGCTTTGTACAGCAATCTTAACAGTTATATGTTGTTCATTAGCAGCATATGTATTCTCAAGATTCAAATTTATGTTTAAAAAAAGTATGATGATGGCTATGTTAATCCTTCAGATTTTCCCATCATTTGTTGGTATGATAGCTATATTCGTTATTATTAACAGAATACATGCATACAACCAGTTATGGGGATTAGTACTTGTATATGTTGCAGGTAATATTCCATATAACACTTGGCTCGTTAAGAGTTACCTTGATACAATTCCTAAGTCACTTGATGAAGCAGCAAGAATTGATGGTGCTAACCACTTAAAGATTTTCTTCAGAGTCATTCTTCCAATTGCAAGACCAATGATTATTTTCCTTGCAATTACAAGTTTCACAGGACCATGGATGGATTGGATCTTCCCTAAGATGGTATTAGGACAGAATGAAAAGTATACGCTTGCAATCGGTCTTATCAGCTTTATCGATGGTACAAGAAACCAGTTTACATTATTTGCAGCAGGTGCATTAGTAATTTGTATTCCATTTGTTATTTTCTTCATCATTTCACAGAAAGCAATGACAACTGGACTTGGTGCAGCAGCTGTTAAGGAATAATTTTTCGAATTATTTAGTAATAAGCATATTAAGAACCTCTGGTTATACAGAGGTTCTTTGTTATATAGAAGTATTTTGTCCAATATAGAAATTGTGTGTATGCGATTCTATGTGATTCTATATAGAAAAAAGTATTGACAAATAAATACATATGAGGTAGTATGTATAAAAATAAATATGTAAACCGTTGATGTGGAGATAAAAATGGTTGTGCATTTACAGAGAGTCGTGATGCTGAGAATCGACAAAACGCAGATTATTAAATGGACCACAGAGGGCATGATGAAAAGTGTTTTACTTAGTATCTCATGACGTAGTGCATACGTTAGTTGCTAGGAATATGTTAGTATTCTGAATAAGGTGTACGATTTATCGTAAATCAAGGTGGTACCGCGAAAGTATATTCGTCCTTGACAGAACAGAGATGTTTTGTCAAGGACTTTTTTATTTACCAGGAAATTTCGTTGAAATTGTCCTGGTAAGTAAAAAATGCTCCGCGAGGATCGCACTGCGGCTGAGAATGTCGCAAGCAACATTCTTTATTCTTTAATATGAAAACAATACACAACAAAATACAAAATCAGAATAGAATGTAGTTTATTACCATATGATTTTACAGATAATTAAACATAATATACAACCTTCATTTTGGAATGTCTGACATAAAGAAATGGAGGTTTTTTAATATGAAATTTTTACCATCACTTGAAGAAGCGATTGAATTAAAGAAGTTAGAAGAATATAAGATTGTACCAATAAGCACAGAGATTTTATCAGATATAAAGACACCGATTGAAGTTATGAGATTATTAAAGAATGTAAGCAGTCATTGCTATATGTTAGAGAGTATAGAGGATAATAGAAACTGGGGAAGATATACATTCTTAGGTTATGAACCAAAGATGGAGATAACCTGTACAAATTCAAGATTAGTTATAAAAGGAGAAAAGAAATTAGAAGTTCTTACAAGTAACCCGGGACAATACATAAGAGAAATACTTAATGACTATAAGAGCAAGAAATATGATTATCTTCCAACATTTACAGGTGGACTGGTAGGATATTTTTCATATGACTATATAAAATACGCAGAACATTCATTAAATCTTGATTCTAAAGATGAAGAACACTTTAAAGATGTAGATTTAATGTTATTTGATAAGGTAATAGCATTTGATCATTTCAGACAGAAGATAATACTTATACAAAATGTTAAATTAGAAAATATCGAAAATGATTATGACAAGGCTGTTAAAGAGTTAGAAAAAATGATTGAACTTATTACAAATTATAAGGCTAAGGAGATACCTAAAGGAAGAAAGACTTCAGATTACAGATATCTGTTTGAAGAAGATGAGTATAAAAAAAAGGTTGAAATCACAAAGAATCATATTAAAGAAGGAAATATATTTCAATTAGTTTTATCTAATAGAATTGAAGCAGACTATGAAGGAAGCCTTTTTGATACATATAGAACTCTTAGAACACTTAATCCATCACCATATATGTTCTATTTTTCAAGTGGTGATATAGAAATGGCAGGTGCGTCACCAGAAACACTTGTTAAAGTAACAAACGGTGAAGTCAGAACATTTCCATTAGCGGGAACCAGACCAAGGGGAAAAGATGATGAAGAAGATAAGAAATTAGAAAAAGAACTTCTTGCTGATGAGAAAGAATTGTCAGAACATAATATGTTAGTCGATTTAGGAAGAAATGATTTAGGAAAGATTTGTAAATATGGAAGTGTTAAGGTAGAAAAATATATGGAGATACAGAGATATTCACACGTAATGCATATCGGTTCGACAGTATATGGAAAGATAAGAGATGATAAAGATACAGTAGATGCGATTGAAGCAGTGTTACCGGCAGGAACATTGTCGGGAGCACCTAAAATCAGAGCATGTAAGATAATAAATAAACTTGAGAACAATAAGAGAGGTGTATATGGTGGTGCAATCGGATACCTTGATTTCTCTGGAAATATGGATACATGTATAGCAATCAGACTTGCATTTAAGAAAAATGGTAAAGTATTCATAAGGTCAGGTGCAGGAATAGTGGCAGACAGTGTTCCGGAAAATGAATTTAAGGAATGTATTAATAAAGCAAAAGCAGTATTAACAGCACTTGAAATGGCAGAAAATATTTAAGAAATGGAGGAAAAGACAAATGATTTTATTAATTGATAATTATGATAGTTTTTCGTATAACCTGGTTCAGTTAATTGGTGAAATAAACAGTGACATTAAAGTTATCAGAAATGATGAACTATGTGTTAAAGAAATAGATGAACTACAACCGGAAGCAATCATTATTTCACCAGGTCCGGGACGTCCGTCGGAAGCAGGTGTATGCATAGATGTTATAAAAGAACTTGGCAGCAAATATAAGATTCTAGGCGTATGTTTAGGACATCAGTCAATCTGTGAAGCATTTGGAACAAAAATTATTTATGCTAAACAGCTGATGCATGGTAAACAATCAGAAATTACATTAGACAGTGATTCAAAGATATTCAAAGGACTTGATAATAAAATAAGAGTAGCCAGATATCATTCACTTGCAGCAGATAAAGGGTCTTTAGGTGATGAATTAAAGATTATTGCGTTGACAGATGACGATGAGATTATGGCAGTAGAACATAAGAAATATGATATATATGGTGTACAGTTTCATCCGGAATCAATACTAACACCAGATGGAAGAACGATAATTGAAAATTTCTTAAATATATAAAAATATGTAAGGCATATAGAAAAGAGGTAAATTATGATTAAAGAAGCAATATTAAAATTAGCAAAAAAAGAGGATATAGGATATGATATGGCAATGGAAGTAATGGACGAAATAATGAGTGGAAAAGCTACTGATGTTCAGATAAGTTCATTTCTTACAGCAATGAGTATGAAAGGTGAAACAATTGAAGAGATAACAGGCAGTGCTAAAGGTATGAGAGCGCATAGTGTAAAACTATTAGACCATCAGAATGTACTTGAAATTGTGGGAACAGGTGGAGATGGTTCTAACTCAATTAACATATCAACAATTGCATCAATTATTGTCTCGGCAGCAGGAGTTAAAGTTGCTAAACATGGTAACAGGGCAGCTTCAAGTAAATGTGGTACTGCTGATGTATTAGAAGCCTTAGGAGTAAATATTACTATTTCTCCTGAAAAAAGTACAGAAATACTTGAAAAGATTGGAATCTGCTTCTTGTTTGCCCAGAGTTACCATGCGTCTATGAAATATGTAGGTCCGGTAAGAAAAGAACTGGGAATCAGAACAATATTTAATATTTTAGGACCTTTAACTAATCCGGCAGGTGCAAATATGCAGTTGCTTGGTGTATATGATGAAGAACTTGTAGAACCACTTGCAAAAGTATTATTTAATCTTGGTGTAAACAATGCAATGGTAGTCTATGGTCAGGATAAGATTGATGAGATTTCGATGAGCGCACCTACAACTGTATGTGAGGTGAGAAATGGACATTATACTTCATATGAGATTAAACCTGAAGATTTTGGTTTCACAAGATGCGATAAGAAAGATATTGAGGGTGGAACTCCACAAGAAAATGCAGCTTATGCATTAGAAATTTTGAAAGGTGCAAAAGGACCAAAGACAGATGCTGTACTTATCAATGCCGGAGCTGCCATACATATTGCAAAACCTGATGTTAGTATAAGCGAAGGTATAAAAATTGCAAGAGAAACATTAGAGAGTGGAAAGGCATTAAAACAATTAGAAGAATTTGTTAAATTTTCCAATATGTAAAAAGGAATGAACTAAAATGATATTAGATAAGATAGTTGAAAGCACGAAGATTCGTGTCAATAAAATTTACGAGAATGAAAATGTTAATAAAATCAAGGAAGATGCAATAGAACTCGCAAAGAATGATAAGGATAAATACAGGTTTGAAAAGTCACTTAAGACAAAACCAATTGCATTTATATGTGAAGTTAAAAAGGCATCTCCATCAAAAGGCATTATAGCAAAAGATTTTCCGTATGTAGAAATTGCAAAAGAATATGAAGCTTCAGGTGCAAATGCGATTTCTGTGCTTACAGAGCCGGATTACTTTAAAGGAAGTGTGGATTTTCTTAAAGAAATAAGTAAAAATGTAGATATTCCATTGTTAAGAAAAGATTTTATAATAGATGAGATTCAGATATATGAAGCAAAGGTAATAAGAGCAAGTGCAATATTACTTATTTGTGCAATATTAGATGAAGATACATTAAAGAGATATTTTAAAATTGCAGATGACTTAGGAATGTCGGTACTTGTTGAAGCCCATGATGAAGAAGAAATACAGAAGGCTATAAGATGTGGAGCAAGAATCATAGGTGTTAATAACAGAAATCTTAAAGACTTTACTGTGGATATTAATAACAGTATTAATCTGCGAAAGTCAGTTGATGAAGATATTATATTTGTTTCAGAAAGTGGAATTAAAAATTCTAAAGATATAAAGAGACTTGTTGAAAATAATGTTAATGCTGTATTAATAGGTGAGACATTAATGAAATGCAGTGATAAGGCAGCAATGATTAAAGATTTAAAATCTGAAGTAGTCTGACCAGAAATAATCTAAGAAAGAAAAATAAGTTGCCTTATACATTTAAGAATGGAGAAATATATGTCTAAGATTAAGATATGTGGATTATCAAGAAAATGTGATATTGATTATGTAAATGAATTAATGCCTGACTATATTGGCTTTGTATTTGCAAAGAGCAGACGACAGATTGACAGAAGAAAAGCTGAGAAATTAAGAGAAATGCTTAATGAAAATATACAGACTGTAGGTGTATTTGTAAATGAAGACATTAACAAGGTTGCGTATATGGCAAATAATAGTATAATAGATATGATTCAACTTCATGGAAGTGAGGATGAAACATATGTTAAAAGTCTTAGATATAAGACTGATGCTAAGATTATTAAGGCATTTAAGATTAATTCATATGAAGATATTAAGATGGCTAATGAATCAGATGCAGAGTATATATTGCTTGATAATGGTAATGGTGGAACAGGTGAATGCTTTGACTGGAGTTATGTTGATAATATAGACAGGCCGTATTTCTTAGCAGGTGGAATTAACGAAAGTAATTTAGGAGCAGCGCTTAGGTTACAACCATATGCAATAGATCTTAGCAGTGGCATTGAAACGGATGGTTTTAAGGATTATAATAAGATTAAAAATGTCATAAGAACTGTAAGAGGTTCATTGCCTGACCACAATAAATATTAAATACCAAACCAAAATGACGGAAAGGATATACAATAATGGAAAACAGTTACTTGAAAAATGGACGATTCGGAGATTTCGGTGGACAATACATACCGGAAACACTGATGAATGAGATAAAGAAATTAGATGAAGCATATGCTTTTTATAAAAATGACAAAGAATTTAATGATGAATTGAATACATTATTAAAAGAATATGCAGGCAGACCATCACTTTTATATTATGCTGAAAAGATGACTAAAGATTTAGGTGGTGCTAAAATATATATTAAACGAGAAGACTTGAATCATACAGGTTCTCATAAGATTAATAATGTATTAGGTCAGGTCCTTATGGCCAAGAAGATGGGTAAGACAAGAGTTATAGCTGAAACAGGAGCAGGTCAGCATGGTGTGGCAACAGCTACAGTAGCAGCACTTCTTGGAATGGAATGCGAAATATTTATGGGAAAGGAAGATACCGAACGTCAGGCACTTAATGTATACCGTATGGAATTATTAGGAGCTAAAGTGCACGCAGTTACAAGTGGTACAATGACACTTAAAGATGCAGTTAATGAAGCATTTAAGGAATGGACAAGACGAGTTGACGATACTCAGTATGTTTTGGGTTCAGTTATGGGACCACATCCATTTCCTATGATAGTAAGGGATTTTCAAAGTGTAATAAGTAAGGAAGCAAGGGAACAGATATTAGATAAAGAGGGACGTTTACCAGATGCAGTAGTAGCTTGTGTAGGTGGTGGAAGCAATGCAATGGGAATGTTCTATAATTTCATAAATGATGAGAATGTAAAGCTTATAGGTTGTGAAGCAGCAGGACGAGGAATTGATACTGATAAACATGCGGCAACAATTGCAAAAGGAAGCCTTGGTGTATTTCATGGTATGAAATCGTTATTCTGTCAGAATGATGAGGGACAGATTGCACCTGTATATTCGATATCAGCAGGTCTTGATTATCCGGGAATAGGTCCAGAACATGCATATCTTAATTCTGTTGGCAGAGCAAAATATGTAAGCATTACTGATGATGAAGCTGTAAATGCATTTGAATATATTGCAAGAACAGAAGGAATTATATGTGCGATTGAAAGTGCTCATGCAGTTGCAGAGGTTATTAAATTAGCACCAACAATGAAGAAAGATGAGATAATAATAGTATGCCTGTCAGGACGTGGAGATAAAGACGTTGCGGCAATAGCAAGATATAGAGGAGTGGACTTACATGAGTAGAATAGAAAATGCATTCAAGAATGGTAAAGCATTCATAGGATTTCTTACAGCAGGAGATCCCAGTCTTGATAAAACAGAAGAATTTGTATTAGAAATGGCAAATGCAGGAGCAGACCTAATAGAAATAGGCGTACCTTTTTCTGATCCGATAGCTGAGGGTTCAGTAATACAGGAAGCTAATATAAGAGCGCTTAGTGCGGGTTGTACTGTAGAAAAAGTATTTGAAACAGTTAAGAAGATAAGAACTAAGACAGATATTCCACTTGTATTTCTTACATATTTAAACCCTGTATTTCATTATGGATATGAGGCATTTATGAAGAGATGTAATGAATGTGGAGTTGACGGATTAATTATACCTGATATGCCATATGAAGAGAAAGGAGAGATACTTCCTTTTGCAAAATCACACAATATAGATATTATATCAATGATTGCACCTACATCAGCTAAACGTATTGAGATGATAGCTAAAGAAGCAACAGGCTTTATATATGTAGTATCTTCAATGGGGGTAACAGGTGTACGTTCAGAAATTAAGACAGACCTTGAGTCAATAATAAAGGTAATTAAAGAAAGTACAAATACACCTGCAGCGATTGGTTTTGGTATAAGCACACCAGAGCAGGCTAAACATTTCTCGGAATTTGCAGATGGTGTAATAGTTGGAAGTGCAATTGTAAAAATTATTGCAGAATATGGTGAAGATGCAACACCACATCTTTATGATTATGTCAAATCAATGAAAGAAGCTAATGTGAAAAATACAGATTGATATCTGATTTTTCATACAGTTATTTATGTCGCAGGAATCACAAATAGCATCTTTCATAGAGCAAATTCTGAAATTTATCCTGCGATTCCTCCGGCGTTTTGCAACTGCAGAATGGAGAATATTATATAGATACGAATATTATATAGATAATATCTAATAGTTAACAAAAATTTTACTTTTTTATATAGATTAAAATTATGAATTGTAATATAATATGCCTGTCGTTTCGTGTAAAAAAATAATATGAATAGATTGGTGTGGAAATATGAATCAGAAGAAAAGTATTAAAAATATAATTATGCATGGCGGAATTCTTGCAATGGCCGGAATATTTGTAAGAATAATTGGTCTTGTATATAGAATTCCTATGGTAAATATAATAGGTGCAGAGGCTAATGGTATATATGGAGCAGCATTTAATGTATATAATATAATGTTAGTTCTGTCATCATATGGTTTACCTATGGCAGTTTCTAAATTGATTTCGGGACGTTTAGCTAACCACAGATACAGAGATGCCAGAAAGATATTTATTTCATCTGTAACAGTATCAATTTGTACGGGTGGAACGGCAGCATTTATTCTATATTTTGGTGCGAACTTTATTGAAAAACATTTCTATTCGGCATATTCAGGAATAGCTCTTCCTCTAAGAGTACTTGCACCTACAATATTTATAGTTTCGGTATTAGGTGTGTTAAGAGGTTTCTACCAGGGACAGGGTACTACAATTCCAACTGCCATTTCACAGCTTATTGAACAGATAGTAAATGCGGTTGTAAGTATAGCTGCGGGTGCATTTTTAGTAAAAGCATATAAAGGAACAGCAAAGGTTGATGGTTATGGTGCAGCAGGTGGTACTATGGGTACAGCCTTTGGTGCATTCTTTGGACTTGCATTCCTATTGATTTTATTTATTGTTTATTATCCTACATTTAAGAGAAAAGTTAAACGTGACATATATAGTGTTGATGAACCATACAAGAATATATACAAGGATATTATATTTACAATGATTCCAATAATTATTGGTCAGACTTTCTATCAGATAAGTGCATTGATAGATGATATATTATATGGAAAATTAATGACTGGTGCAGGTATGACTTCATCAGAGATAAAGACAAGTATCGGCAATTTTAATTCAAGTTATGTAATACTTACAGGTGTTGTAATGGGAGTAGCATCAGCGATGTCGGCATCATTACTTCCTAGTATTGTTGCATCAAAAGAGAAAAAGGAATATTCTACAATACGCGAGAAGATTTCAGCAACAATTGGTGCCAATATGTTCATTGCGATGCCATCATTTGTTGGTCTTGTAGTTCTTGGTAAACCAATGGTTCAATTATTATTTTCAAGATATGACAGTGATCAGGGTGGAATGATGCTAAAGATTGGTGCAATTGCAGTTGTATTTTATACTGTTTCAACGGTTACAAGTTCAGCACTTCAGGGCATTGATAAAATGAATATACCTGTAATTCACTCTTGTATATCTCTTATAGTTCATATTGTACTGGTATTTGGTCTGCTTAAGTTCACAAATCTTGGAATATATGCAATTGTAATAGGTAATGCAACATTTCCGATTGTTGTACTTGCACTTAATCTGGTAGCTCTTAATAAATATGTTGGATATACGCAGGAATATATTAAAACATTTCTTATACCAATGATTTGCTCAATATTTATGGGCGTTGTTACGGCACTTACTTATAAAATCTTCAATATTATAAGCGGACATAATATAGTTGCATTATTCTTTGCATTTATAATGGCTGCGATATCTTATTTTGGCTCGATATTTATATGTAAGAAAAAGAAATTATATTAACTTGCTTTTTTTCAGAATTTGAGATACACTATTCAAGGATTTTAAGTGAATAGTGCAAAAAAAAATATGAAGAAGGAGATGCACTGTCTTATAGCATTATTCTTATTAGAAGTGAATATGGAATATATTCTGAAATTTTTGTTAAGACAGAGTGCAGATTACAATTATGAAGAAGAAAATAGCATTATTATTAACAGCAGCTACACTTTCATTATGTGCATGTGGAAGTAGCAGTGTCCCTGCAAACAAGGTTAACAGTATTGATGACTTAGAGGGGAAGAAAATCGGTGTCCAGTTAGGAACAACAGGTGATATCTATGGTTCTGATGTCAAAGATGCTAAAATGGAAAGATATAACAAAGGTGCAGATGCGGTTCAGGCTCTTAAACAAGGTAAAATTGACTGTGTAATCATTGATGAGCAGCCGGCTAAAGTATTTGTTGAGAAAAATAGTGATTTAAAGATATTAGAAGAGCCATTTGAAGATGAAGAATATGCAATTTGTATTGCAAAAGGCAATGACGAGTTAAAAGGTAAAATAAATGATGCATTAAATGAATTAAAGGATAATGGTAAAGTAGATGAAATAGTAGCTAATTTCATCGGCGAAGATGCAGGAAAGAATCCTTATAAATCTGCAGATGATGTTGAGAGAAATAACGGTAAGTTAAGAATGGCTACTAATGCAGAGTTTCCACCATATGAATATGTTGAGGACGGTAAAGTAGTTGGTATTGATGTAGATATAGCACAGGCAATCGCTGATAAACTTGGTATGGAATTAGTTGTTGATAATATTGAATTTGATTCAATTATTACAGCAGTTTCAACAGGTAAAGATGATATTGGCGTTGCAGGTATGACAGTTACAGAAGACAGACTTAAGAATATCGACTTTACAGATAGCTATACAAAGGCTAAACAGGTTATCATCGTTAGAAAAAAATAATGATTAGAAAGAAATAGGGTTTGATAAAAATGGCTGAATTCAAAAGAAAATTTACTCAAAATTTTATAGATGACCATAGATACAGATACCTTTTAGATGGTTTAAAGGAAACACTTATTATTGCAGTATGTGCTGTAATTATCGGTATATTGATAGGTTTTATAGTGGCAATCATCCGTTCAACACACGATAAGAACCATTCTAAGAAAAAAGGTTTTTCAAGATTTATAATTGGATTACTTAACTTTATATGCAAGGTTTATCTTACAATAATCAGAGGAACACCTGTTTTAGTACAGTTACTTATTTCCTTCTACTGTATTTTTACAGCACCGGATACGAGCAAGACATTTGTTGCCATAATGGCATTTGGTATTAACTCAGGTGCATATGTAGCAGAAATCGTACGTTCAGGTATTATGTCAATAGATAATGGTCAGTTTGAAGCAGGAAGAAGCCTTGGTTTTAACTATATCCAGACGATGGTATTCATAGTTCTCCCACAGGCATTTAAGAATGTTTTACCTGCATTATCTAATGAATTTATTGTATTGTTGAAAGAGACTTCAGTAGCAGGATATATCGGAATACAGGATCTGACTAAAGGTGGAGATTTTATCAGAAGCCGTACATTTGAACCTTTATTTCCACTTATTGCAGTAGCGATTATTTATCTTATTATTGTAATGATACTTACAAGTCTTGTATCAAAACTTGAAAGGAGGTTGCGTAATAGTGATCACTAATGAGAATGTATTAATAAAAGTAGACAACCTTAAGAAGAGTTTTGGAGAAGTTGAAGTGTTAAAAGGAATTAGCACAGAAATCAAAAAAGGTGATGTAGTTGTAGTAATCGGACCGTCAGGATCTGGTAAATCTACATTCTTAAGAACACTTAATCTGTTAGAAGAACCTACTGATGGAACAATATGTTTTGAAGGAACGGATATTACAGATCCAAAGGTTAATATAAACGTTCATAGACAGAAGATGGGAATGGTATTTCAGCAATTTAATCTGTTTCCTCATATGACGATTCTAAAGAATATGACAATAGCACCTATGAAACTTTTAAAGAAGTCAAAAGAAGAGTCTGAAGCCAAGGCTATGGAATTATTAAAAAAAGTTGGATTAGATGATAGAGCCAACTCATATCCATCACAGCTTTCAGGAGGACAGAAACAGAGAATAGCAATTGTACGTGCTTTATGTATGGAACCTGACGTTATGCTTTTCGATGAACCTACATCAGCACTTGATCCTGAAATGGTCGGAGAAGTTCTTCAGGTTATGAAGAATTTAGCAGATGATGGAATGACAATGGTTATTGTAACACATGAGATGGGTTTTGCAAGAGAAGTAGCCAATCGTGTATTATTTATTGACGAGGGTATCATTATGGAAGAAAATGAGCCTAAGGAATTTTTTGATAATCCAAAGAATCCAAGATTAAAAGAATTTTTATCAAAGGTATTATAAGTGTGAAATTATTAGGTATGTGTAAATTTACGCATACCTAATTTAGTTGGCGAATATTTATATGAATACAATATAATTATATTTGTAAAACTATTAATAAGACACGTATTTTAGATAATATTTATAGTATGAAGTAAGTGAGAAATTATGAGAGAATTAAATTTTAGAAAGCCAACATTAGATGATATAGATAATATTAAGCATGCATTGAAATATGTAAAGCATAATGCATGTGATTATACCCCTACTAACATTATTATGTGGGGAGATGAATATAACACAGAGATAGCATTTGATGATAGTGACTTGTATATAAAATATAATGTAGATGGAATGACATTTTTTGGAATTCCATTTGTAATGACTGGTATGAAAAAAGGAATAGAAAATCTAATTAAATATACAGAAGATAATAATATTGAGCTGACTATTGGAGATGTTGAACCTGAAATTTTTGAAATTATAGATAGAATATATCCGGGACAATTCAAAGTATCTTATCAGAGAGATGGAGCTGACTATGTATACAATATAAAAGATATGGCTGAATTGTCAGGAAAAAAATATCATGGTAAGAAAAATCACATTAATAAATTCAAGAAAACCTATATTAACTGGTGTTATGAGAAGATGTCAGATGATAATACTAATGAGTGTATTGATATGGTGAAGGAATGGCGTGTAAAAAATGTTTGTGTGGATGATGTGGAGAAGGCAGATGAAATCTGTATAATGATTAACAGTATTAAGAATAGAGAAAGGTTAGGTCTTATTGGTGGGCTTATACGTGCAAATGACAGGGTTGTGGCAGTGACTCTTGGTGGAGCGATAAATGATGAAATGTTTGATATTAATTTTGAAAAAGCATTTTCAGATGTACCAGGAGCATATCCGATGATAAATCAACAATTTATTATTAATGAATTAATGAATTATAAATATGTAAATCGTGAAGAGGATATGGGACTTGATGGACTCAGAAAAGCGAAAGAATCATATCTGCCGGAATTTATGGTTCAAAAAGGTCTGGTGACGTTCAAAGATGCAAAGTAAGAATTTAGGCAATATTAATAAATTAAATTTAGATAATAACTTAACTGAAGTTCAAAATTTCAGATTGTCAGGTTTAAATGAAGGAAGTAATCAGGTTGATGAACTTAAGAAGTTATGGATTAATACATTTGGAGATACTAAGGAATATGTTAATACATTTTTTGATAAATTCTATAGTCCGGATAATGTAATTGTATATAAAGAAAATGGTAAAATAGTATCATCACTTTATATGATAGATTATTGTCTTAAATATAATGATAAATACTATAAAATAATGTATCTGTATGCCCTTGCGACTGATAATGAGTACAGATGCAAGGGGATAATGTCAATGCTTATAGATAAAGCTGATAAAATTATGCATAACAAAGGGTATGTAGGAGCTTTTTTGATTCCGGCCGAAGAAAGTCTATATGATTATTATGGTCGTTTCGGATTCACGGATATTATTTATAATAAAAAATATACTGAATTAAATAGTGATTATTTGTATAATTATTCTTATGTTGAATGTTATGATAATGACAAAGTGTATGAAATTGATAACAGTTACAGATATTTAGAAAATACAAGAATAGTTTTATCGGCAGAGCAGAATGAATTTATGTGTAAAACTTTCATAGATGAGGGTGGAAAGATATATATAAATTCTGATAAAGATAAATATATTATGGCTAATACATATGAATGTGATGAAAAACTTGTGATTTATTCCACTAATGATTATTCTTTATATGATAAGACATATGTAAAAGCAGGTTTGTTTAAGAAAAATGTAGAAGTATTTACTGGTAAATTTGATGTAAGTAAGTTAAATCTTGATAAGATTTTAGAATGATTTGTAGAAGTGAAGAAAATGAGCATATAAAGAAATAGATTATTATATGAGAAATTATGTTCCTTTTGATGTCGAGATGTTCTTAAGAAAATGATATTAAAGGGAATTATAAGACAGGTTTAATCGAGGTTTAATCAATATTGACATATTTTAGTATATATTATATTATTAATTACATATGAAAATATTGAAAATTATATAAAATGTATAGTTGTGGAATGGAGATTAATATGAGTAAAATTATTCTGACAGGAGACAGACCAACAGGAAAATTACATGTGGGTCATTATGTCGGTTCATTAAAGAGAAGAGTTGAATTACAGAATTCAGGAAATTATGATGAAGTATTTATTATGATAGCAGATGCACAGGCACTTACTGATAATGCGGACAACCCAGAGAAAGTAAGACAAAATATTATAGAGGTTGCACTAGATTATCTTGCATGTGGACTTGATCCAGAGAAATCCACTTTATTTATACAGTCACAGGTTCCTGAACTTACAGAGTTATCATTTTATTATATGAACCTTGTTACAGTATCAAGATTACAACGTAATCCTACTGTAAAATCAGAGATTCAGATGAGAAATTTTGAAGCAAGTATACCAGTGGGTTTCTTTACATATCCGATAAGCCAGGCAGCAGATATCACAGCATTTAAGGCTACAACGGTACCAGTTGGTGAGGATCAGCTTCCTATGCTTGAACAGACCAAGGAAATTGTACGTAAATTCAATTCGGTATATGGCGAAACACTTGTTGAACCTGAAATCTTATTACCTGATAACAAAGCATGCTTAAGACTTCCAGGTATAGACGGTAAATCCAAGATGAGTAAATCGTTAGGAAATTGTATATACCTTTCAGAAGATCCTGCTGAAATCAAGAAGAAAGTAATGAGTATGTATACAGATCCTGACCATATAAGAATAGAAGATCCTGGCAAAATAGAGGGAAATACAGTATTTACTTACTTAGATGCATTTAGTAAGAAAGAACATTTTGAAGAATTTTTACCGGATTATTCATGCCTTGACGAACTTAAGGAACATTATAAACGTGGTGGATTAGGTGATGTTAAAGTTAAAAAATTCCTCAATAATGTTATCCAGACAGAATTAGAGCCAATTAGAAAGAGGAGAGAAGAATATCAAAAAGACATTGCATATGTATATGATGTTCTTAAAAAAGGCAGTGAGAAAGCAGAGCAGGTGGCTGCTAACACATTAACAGATGTTAAGAATTCAATGAAGATTAATTATTTTGAAGACAGCGAACTTATAGCAGAACAGATTAAGAAATATGGTGAACAAAAATAAAAAAAATATTAAAAAATATATATGAATTTATGAAAATGGTTACAAAAAATTTAGTTTTAGAACACCAAAAAGACACAATTTATTTCTATAATTAAATCATCAAAGCGAAAGCATTGATATTAGCAAATATTTTTCTTTTCATATTTCTTTCCTCAAAGAGAGCAACTGTGGTAGTTGCTCTTTTTATTTTGTATGTAAGGATATAGAATAAAATATGAAAATACTTATATAATATTATAAATGACTATAATAAGGTGTTTATGTGAAAAGTGTCATTAAGAGAAAATTCAGTATTTTTATTTTATTAGTAAATTTTATGGTATTTTTTGCTGATTCATCATATTTACATATAAATATATTGAATATATGCGTAAATACATATGCGGCAGAGGAAATACGTGCAAATGATTTATATGCAAAATCAGCAATATTAATAGATGCGGATAGTAAAAGAGTTCTGTATGAGAAGAATGGATATGAGAAAATGGCTATGGCGAGTACTACTAAGATAATGACATGCCTTATTGCATTAGAGAATTCTAAGGAAGAAGATATAGTTGAATTTTCGACAAAAGCCTGTTCCATGCCAAAAGTTAAATTAGGTGCGGTTAATGGAAGAAAGTTTAGAATGCACGATATGCTGTATTCGTTGATGCTTGAATCACATAATGATACAGCAGTAGCCATAGCGGAGGCGGTGGCTGGAAGTACAGAGAATTTTGCGGTGCTTATGAATAAGAGAGCAAGAGAAATAGGTGCAGTAAATACTAACTTTGTTACACCTAATGGATTAGATGATGAACTACATTATACGACTGCATATGATATGGCAATAATTGCCGCAGAGGCAATTAAGAATGAAAAATTTCTAGAGATTGTGAATACATGCTCACATTCATTTAGTGATATTGAAGGCAAATGTAGTTATTCAGTATATAATAAAGATGCGTTTTTAGAAATGATAGAAGGTGCAATAGGTATAAAAACTGGTTTTACAGGCAATGCAGGATATTGCTTCGTTGGTGCTGTAAGAAGAAATAATAAAACCTTTATTTCAGTAGTGCTTGCAAGTGGTTGGCCTCCTAGTAAGACATATAAATGGAAAGATACAGTTAAACTTATGAATTATGGGTTTGATAATTATGAGTACCGGGTATTATTCAGTGGAATTGATCTGTATAAGAATATTTTAGTAGAAAATGGCATAGAGGATAATGTAAATACATATATCTCAGGAGAATGTCAGGCATTGGTGTCTGATAAAGATGTCATAGAATATGTATATGATGATATTAGTGAAAAGAAGATTTGTGCACCGGTCAGAGAGGGGCAAATTTTAGGATATATGCGAATTATGATTAATAAAAAGGAATTTGCAAAATATAAAATATGTGCAAGTAAAAATGTAAAAAAAATTGACATAAGATATAGTTTTATGGTAGTCTTTAAAAGGTTATTGTTTTAGATTTAATTGAAATATCGAATATTCTTTTATAAAGTGTGCCGTAAATGGACATTACATAAGTTTAAATTTAATTAGCATATTCTAGCAGCCGGATAAAAGCTGATTATGATATGCAGGTCAAAGATGACATTAGTTAAAAATGTCATCTTTTTTGTCGATTAAGATGAAAATCGCTTGCATTTTTCGGGTATGAAGTATACAATTATAATCGGCAGAGGTTTGGGAATTTGCCTGAATTAGATAACTGCTATAAAATGTGTAAAACAGGCATATTTGCAGGCTTTACACTTAATATATAACAATGGAGGTTTAAAAGATGAGTACTACATCAAATGTATCAGCAAGTAAGAGAATAGAAGCTTTACTTGATGATAATAGTTTCGTTGAAATCGGGAGTCTTGTTAAGGCAAGAACAACTGATTTTAATATGACAGAAAAAGAAACTCCTGCAGACGGTGTTGTTACTGGCTATGGTGTAATTGATGACAAATTAGTGTATGTCTACAGTCAGGACGCTTCTGTTTTAGGTGGTTCAATCGGGGAAATGCATGCTAAGAAAATTGTTAAATTGTATGATATGGCAATGAAAATGGGTGCGCCTGTAATTGGTCTCATAGATTGTGCAGGTTTAAGACTTCAGGAAGCAACAGATGCACTTAATGCATTTGGTAAAATCTATATGAAACAGGCATTGGCATCAGGTGTTATACCACAGATAAGTGCAATATTTGGTAATTGCGGTGGTGGACTTGCTATTGCAGCAGGAATGTCAGACTTTACACTTATGTCAGACAATGCACATTTATTTGTTAACTCTCCTAATGCATTAGATGGAAATTATACAGAGAAATGTGATACATCTTCAGCTAAGTTCCAGAGTGAAGAAACATCAAATGTTGACTTTACGGGTGATGAAGCAGAAGTAATCAATAAAATACGTGAGCTTGTAGCAATGCTCCCTGCTAATAATGAAGATGATATGTCATTTGAAGAATGTACAGATGATTTAAACAGAGTATGTTCAGGTATCGAGGGATACGTTGATGATATGCAGACATTATTAGAAATGGTTTCTGATAATGGAGTATTATTTGAGACAAAGAAAGATTTTGCAACAGATGTGGTTACAGGTCTTATAAGATTAGGTGGCAACACAGTTGGTGCAGTTGCTAATAATTCAGATTTAATTTCTGTAAAAGGTGCAGAGAAAATTGAAGAATTCATTAACTTCTGTGATGCATTCAGTATTCCGGTTGTATCATTTACTAATGTTACAGGTTTTGAGACAACTGTATGCCAGGAGAAGAAAATGGCTAAGGCAGCAGCAAAACTTACATATGCTTTTGCTAATGCAACAGTTCCAAAGATTAATGTAGTTGTAAAGAATGCATTTGGTAGTGCATATGTAATGATGAACAGTAAATCTATTGGTGCAGATATTGTTTATGCATGGCCTGAAACAAAAATCGGTATGATGAATTCTGAATCTGCTGCAAAGATTATGTATGCAGATGAGATAAGTAAAGCAGACAGTGCTAATGAATTAATTGCTAAGAAGGCAGCAGAATATGATGAACTTCAGTTAAGTGTTAATTCAGCAGCATCAAGAGGATATGTAGATTCAATTATCAATCCTGAAGATACAAGAAAATATCTTATCGGTGCAATTGAGATGCTGTTCACAAAGAGAGAGGATCGTCCGGGCAAAAAACATGGAACGGTCTAGTGAGAGGTGAAGAACATGAAAAAGATTAAAAAAATATTGGTATTTATGTGTGTTCTTACTTGTGTTTTTGCTTTGACAGCATGTGGAAATAGTAAAGCTAAAAAAGCTTCTTTCGATTATACTGAAAGTGATTTAGTTAGTGCAGTAACAACTAATACAGAAACAGTAGCTGAATGGGAAGATAAGACAATTGATGATGCGATGGAACAGTATGATGATAGTGATGAATCTGAAGCAGCATTAAAGAAAGGTCTTGAGCAGTTCAAAGCAGCTAGAAAAGAAGCTGGTGAATTCGTAGGATTCTATCTTGATAAAGATGAAAATCCTAAATACACATTAACAGAAGATACTGATTCAGTAACTATAAAGTTAAAAGCACAATTTAAGAAAAGAGATGTAAATATTACTTATACATTTGGTATGATTGATAAGAATTTAAGTATTACATCTATGACATATGAACCAAAGTATACAATTGGCGAGACAATGAAGAAAGCTGCTCTTAATACTGTAATGGGTATGGGAACAGTAATTATTGTATTAGTATTCTTAAGTTTATTAATTGGCTTATTCAAATATGTCGGAAAAGCTGAAAAAGCAATTGCTAACAAGAAGAATAGCAAGAAAGATACAGCAGTTGATAATACTGTTGAACAGATTACAACTAAGGAAGAAATTGAAACAACAAATGATGAAGAATTAGTAGCTGTTATAACTGCTGCAATTGCTGCATCTAGTCAGACATCAGGTGATGGATTCGTTGTTCGTTCAATCAAGAGAGTTCAGAACAGAAACTGGAAATAAATCAAAAATATAATAAATAGAAAGGACATTCAAAATGAAAAATTATAGAATCACAGTAAATGGAAATGTATATGATGTAGAAGTTGAAGAATTAGGAACAGGAGCAGCTACACAGACAGCAGCACCAAAGGCAGCTCCTAAGGCAGTAGCAGCACCAAAGGCAGCAGCACCTGCTGCAGCAGGTTCAGAGGGAGCTGTTAAAGTTAATTCTCCTATGCCTGGTAAAATTCTTTCAGTTAAGGCAAGTGTAGGACAGGCGGTTAAGAGAGGCGAAGTTATTATGATATTAGAAGCAATGAAGATGGAAAATGAAATCGTTGCACCTTCTGATGGAACAATTGCCAGCATAAATGTAAACGAAGGCGCAAGTGTTGAAGCAGGTAGCGTATTAGCATCTTTAAACTAAAATTTTAAAATTAATTTGAACAGGAGGCTTTACAATGGGTTACGTTGTTGACACACTTGGAAATCTATTGCATCAGACAGCTTTCTTTAATCTGACATGGGGTAACTATGTTATGATTTTAGTGGCGTTAGTATTCTTATATCTTGCAATAGCTAAGGAATATGAACCATTATTACTTGTTCCAATCGCATTTGGTATGCTTTTGGTTAATATGTATCCTGACATTATGCTTTCAATTAAGGATTCAGATAATGGAGTAGGTGGTTTATTACATTACTTTTACTTATTAGATGAATGGAGTATTTTACCATCACTTATCTTCTTAGGTGTTGGTGCGATGACAGACTTTGGTCCTCTTATCGCAAATCCAAAATGTTTCATACTTGGTGCAGCAGCACAGTTTGGTATTTATGTAGCTTATTTTCTTGCAATATTTATGGGATTCAGTGATAAAGCAGCAGCAGCTATCTCTATCATTGGTGGTGCAGATGGACCTACATCAATCTTTCTTGCAGGTAAATTAGGCCAGACTGCTTTAATGGGACCTATAGCAGTGGCGGCATATTCATATATGTCATTAGTTCCAATTATCCAGCCACCAATTATGAAATTACTTACAACTGAGAAAGAACGTAAGATTAAGATGGAACAGTTAAGACCTGTTTCTAAGTTAGAAAAGATTTTATTCCCAATTATTATTACTGTAGTAGTAGTTCTTATTTTACCTACAACAGCACCACTTGTTGGTATGCTTATGCTTGGTAACTTATTCAGAGAATGTGGCGTTGTTAAACAGCTTACAGAGACAGCATCAAATGCACTTATGTATATCGTAGTTATATTACTTGGTACAAGTGTCGGCGCTACAACAAGTGCAGAAGCTTTCTTAAATATGAATACAATCAAGATAGTTATCCTTGGCCTTGTTGCATTTGCGTTTGGTACTGCAGCAGGAGTAGTTATAGGTAAAGTTATGTGTAAGGTTACAAAAGGTAAGATTAATCCTCTTATCGGTTCGGCTGGTGTATCAGCGGTTCCTATGGCTGCCAGAGTATCACAGAAAGTTGGTTCTGAATCAGATCCTACGAACTTCTTACTTATGCATGCGATGGGACCAAACGTTGCCGGAGTTATCGGCACAGCGGTTGCAGCAGGTACATTTATGGCGATATTTGGAATTGGAGCATAAAAATTTTGTAAGTAAAATGCAGATAATAAAAAAGTATTTCAGATGAAGTACAGAAAAGAGGTATAATATGGCAGAACAGGTTAAAAAGCCAATTAAAATTACAGAGACAGTTCTTCGTGATGCCCATCAGTCATTAATTGCTACAAGAATGACAACAGAGCAGATGTTACCTATAGTTGATAAAATGGATAAAGTTGGTTACCACTCAGTAGAATGTTGGGGTGGAGCTACATTTGATGCATCACTTAGATTCTTAAAGGAAGATCCATGGGAAAGACTTAGAAAGTTAAGAGATGGATTCAAAAATACTAAATTACAGATGTTATTCAGAGGTCAGAATATCTTAGGATATAACCATTATGCAGATGATGTTGTAGAATATTTCGTACAGAAATCAATTGCAAACGGAATCGATATCATCAGAATATTTGACTGCTTTAACGACCTTGATAACTTAAAAACAGCAGTTAATGCTGCGAAGAAAGAAAAAGGTCATGCACAGGTTGCATTAGCTTATACATTAGGTGATGCATACACACTTGATTACTGGAAAGAGACAGCTAAAAGAATTGAAGATATGGGTGCTGACTCATTATGTATTAAGGATATGGCAGGATTACTTTTACCATATAAAGCAACTGAATTAGTCCAGGCTTTAAAAGATGGTACATCTCTTCCAATTCAGATGCATACACATTATACTTCAGGTGTAGCATCAATGACATATTTAAAAGCTGTAGAAGCAGGAGCAGATGTTATAGATACAGCTATTTCACCATTTTCAATGGGAACAAGCCAGCCTGCAACAGAAGTTATGGTTGAAACATTTAAGGGAACACCATATGATACAGGTCTTGACCAGAATCTTCTTGCAGAAATCGCTGATTACTTTAGACCAATCCAGGAAGATGCACTTAAGACAGGATTACTTAATCCAAAGGTTATGGGTGTTAATATTAAGACATTATTATATCAGGTACCAGGTGGTATGTTATCTAACCTTGTATCACAGCTTAAAGATGCTCATGCTGAAGATAAATACTATGATGTATTAGAAGAGATTCCAAGAGTAAGAAAAGACTTTGGTGAACCACCACTTGTTACACCATCATCACAGATTGTGGGTACACAGGCAGTTCTTAATGTACTTCAGGGTGAAAGATATAAGATGGTAACAAAAGAATCTAAGAAGATATTAAGTGGTGAATTTGGTAAAACAGTTAAACCATTTAATAAAGAGGTTCAGAAGAAATGTATTGGTGATACAAAACCTATTACATGCAGACCAGCAGATTTAATAAAACCACAGCTTGAAGAGTTTAAGAAAGAAGCTGAACAGTATGTTGAGCAGGACGAAGATGTATTATCATATGCATTATTTCCACAGGTTGCTACAGACTTCTTTAAATACAGAGAAGCACAGGAGACTAAAGTTGATTTAGCTAAAGCAGATACTAAAGATGGTGTATATCCAGCATAATTATTTATAATTAATTATTGTTAGTTAATTCAAATAGAAATATATATATTGAAATTGACAGGTCATTATGAAATTTAATGTTCATAATGACTTGTTTTTAAATTATGGGTCGAGACTCTGTTTAGCCGGTAAAGCGTATGGAATATATAAAATATTAAAGATTATAGCTGTGGATACCTCCTGAGTGGAATGTATTTACAGATAGAATCAAAATCTGGAAGATTATTTTCTGTTGGTATTTGATGAAATTAAATAAGTATAGTATAATGTCTATGAACGTTGCCTCCTTTAGTGTAAGGTTTGTTTGGCGATGGACATTATACAAAAAAAGAGGTTAATAATCTTTTTATGAGATTAGAATTGAACATCAACGATTTACCTAACGATTATTATAACAAAGAAATCAACAGGCAACTTGATAATATACTGGATAAAATTGGAGTACATATATGGCAGACGATAATATTGAAATTAATAAAGCAGAAATGGACAATGTAGAGATTGATAAAGAGGAAATGGGCAATATAGAGATTAACGGCGATTTAATATCGAGAATGAACGAAAGGTATCCTAAAATGAGTAAAGGACAGAAAAAACTTGCGGCATATATTACTTCTAATTATGATACAGCAGTATTTATGACAGCAGCTAAGTTAGGAGAGATGGTGGGCGTAAGCGAGTCTACAACGGTAAGATTTGCAACACTTTTAGGATATAATGGTTTCCCTGAATTCCATAAGGCATTAGAAGATGTTGTAAAAGATAAATTACATTCTGTGCAGCGTATAGAGATATCAGCTTCTAAGATGACTAAGGCACAGGTGTTAGAAACAGTTATGATGTCAGATGCCGAAAAAATAAAACTCACATTAGATACCATATCGAAGTCTAATTTTGAAGAGGCAGTAGAAAGCATAATGAATGCCAAACGTATTTATGTTGTGGGTATAAGGACCTGTATGCCACTTGCAACATTTTTAGGCTTTTATCTTAATATAATATTTGATGATGTCACGGTTGTAACTACGAATAATGCAAGTGAGATTTTCGAACAGATGATTAATATTAATAAAGATGATGTACTTATTGGAATAAGTTTTCCGAGATATTCAATGAGAACTCTTAAAGCTATGGAATTTGCCAATGACAGAAATGCAAAAGTCATATCGATTACAGATGACAAGAATTCGCCGCTTAATCTGTATTCATCATGTAATCTTTTGGCAAGAAGCGATATGGCAACGGTGGTTGACTCGTTAGTAGCACCATTAAGTGTTATAAATGCTTTAGTGGTATCGTTGTGTATGAAGAAAGCAGATTATGTGACAGAGAAGTTAGATACATTAGAGAGAATCTGGAGTGATTACCAGATTTATTCAAATGATGAGATAAATATGGTTGATGATGAAGTTGCAATTAGAAGTATTGAAAAATAACTTTTATCATATAGAGAACCCGATATCAGGTTCGGAAGTTTGTATTATATATAATATGGAATCAGGCTTTTTGCTTGAAATGTATGAAAAAATCAATAGAGTTCCGTATCATATTTTATATGGGATCAAGACTAAAACGAAAATGGTGGATTAAATGGCAGATAGAAAAGTTATAGTTATAGGAGCAGGTGCGGCAGGAATGATGGCTGCATATTCGTCTGCTTTGTGTGGAAATAAAGTAACTGTATTTGAAAGAAATGAGAAAGCAGGAAAGAAGTTATTCATTACTGGAAAAGGAAGATGTAATATAACAAATGATTCTGATGTGGAAACAATTCTTAATAATATAATTACTAACAGAAAGTTTATGTATAGTGCGATTTATTCGTTTAGTAATGAAGATGTTAAAGCATTTTTTGAAGAAAACGGATTACATCTGAAAGTGGAGAGAGGAAACAGAATTTTTCCTGTATCAGACAAGTCTTCAGATGTTATTAATACATTGAAGAAAGCACTTAGAAATGAAAATGTAGAGATAGAATATAATATACTTGTAAAAGACCTGGTAGTTGAGAATAATACAGTAAAAGGAGTTGTTCTTAAAGATGGCAGAAAAGTATATGCTGATAAAGTTATAATGGCTACAGGCGGTATGTCTTATCCGGTGACAGGTTCTGATGGAAAAGGTTTTGATATTCTTAGAAAATATGGGCATACGATAACTGATTTAAGTCCTGCACTTGTACCAATGAATGTAAAAGAAGAGTTCGCTAAGGAATTACAGGGTTTATCACTCAAGAATGTAGATATATCATTTTATCGTAATGAGGTTGATAAAAAGCCTGTATATGAGGAATTTGGCGAAATGCTTTTCACACATTTTGGCATCAGTGGTCCGATAGTGTTAAGTGGAAGCAGTGTTGCCGGCAAATATCTTAAAGAGGGCAATCTGATTGCTAGGATAGACTTAAAACCGGCACTTAGTAAAGAACAGCTAGATGACAGAATACTCAGAGAATTTACGAATGGAATTAACAAAGATATTGTAAATGTTATGGATAATCTGTTGCCTAAAAAGCTAATTCCTGTTATGCTAGATTATTGTGAGATAGAATCTCATAAAAAGGTCAATAGCATCTCTAAAGAAGAGAGAAACCGAATGGTCGAAGCATTTAAAGGATTAAAACTTACGATAACATCACTGAGAAGTTTTAATGAAGCGATAATTACTCAGGGTGGTATTAAGGTTAAAGAAGTAGATCCAGGAACAATGGAATCGAAAATTATCAGCAATTTATATTTAGCAGGCGAAATGTTAGATGTTGATGCACTGACAGGTGGTTATAACCTGCAGATAGCATGGTCTACAGGGAGACTTGCAGGTATGGAATATTAAAGCGGAATGGAGTTTAGTATGAAAAAAATAAATGTAGCAATTGATGGACCAGCAGGAGCAGGAAAGAGTACAATAGCAAAACTTGCAGCAGCAAAGAAGCATTTTATCTATGTGGATACTGGTGCTATGTACAGAGCAATGGCTCTTGCATGTATAAGAGAAAATATTTTAGCAGATGATGAAGCAGGTGTAGTTAGAGTATGCGAAAACTGTGACGTTAAGATTGAGTATGAAAATGGAGAGCAGAAAGTATTATTAAATGGTGAAAATGTTAATGCCTTTATAAGAACAGAAGAAGTTAGCCAGATGACTTCAGCAGTTTCAGCTTACTCACAGGTAAGGGCTAAATTATTAGAACTTCAGAGAAATATAGCCAAGACTGAAAATGTCATTATGGATGGAAGAGATATCGGTTCTAATGTACTTCCAGATGCCAATGTTAAGATATATCTTACAGCATCAGTGCATACAAGAGCTAAGAGAAGATTTATCGAACAGAAAGAAAAGGGATACACAGGAACAATTGAAGAGATAGAGACTGAAATTGAAAAGCGTGATTATAGAGATTCCCATAGGGAATGTGCACCTTTGACGGTTGCCGAGGGTGCTGTTATCATAGACTCTTCTGATATGACTATCAATGAAGTGGTTGATAAGATAATTGAATATATAGATGAAGCAATGTAGTATAATATAACTCTTAAGAATATGGAGAAAAGCATGAAAGACAATTTGAATGCAGCTAAGAATATAATTGTTGCTAAAAGTGCAGGCTTCTGCTTCGGAGTAAAGAGAGCAGTTGATAAAGTATATGAACAGATAAATGATAATTCCATGCACAAGCAAATATATACTTATGGACCTATCATACACAATGAGGAAGTAGTTAAGGATTTAGAAAGTAAAGGCGTCAGTGTTATTAATTCTAAAGAAGAGTTAGAAAACACGAAAGATGGAATCGTTATTATACGTTCTCATGGTGCAACAAAGGAAATATACGACATAATAGAAGAAAATAATCTTGTTTTGGTAGATGCAACATGTCCTTTTGTCAGAAAAATTCATAAGATTGTGCAAAATGAAAAGAATAATAATAAGCACATTATAATAATCGGTAATTCAGACCACCCTGAAGTAAAGGGTATAAAAGGCTGGGCAGGAGATGATACAACAATTATTGGAACCGCAGAAGAAGCTGAAGAATTTGAGCTAAAAGAACCAAAGAAGGTGTGTATTGTATCTCAAACGACATTTAATTACAAGAAATTTAATAATTTAGTTGAAATTATTTCAAAAAAGGGTTATGATATAAATGTTTTAGACACAATTTGTAGTGCTACACATGAGCGCCAGCGAGAGGCGAGAGAGATAGCAAAGCAAGTTGACACCATGATTGTAATTGGTGGAAGGAACAGTTCAAATACACAAAAGTTGTATGAAATATGCAAAAGCGAATGTAATAATACTTACTATATACAAACATTAGATGATTTAGAATTAGATAATATTGAAATAGGTAGCGTAGGTATTACAGCTGGGGCTTCAACCCCAAATAATATAATCGAGGAGGTTCATACTAATGTCAGAGTTAAGTTTTGAACAGTTATTTGAAGAACAGGGAATGAAACAAATAAGTACAGGAGAAGTCGTTGAGGGCACAGTAATCAGCGTTAAAGAAGACGAGATCGTCTTAAATATAGGTTACAAAGCAGATGGTATTGTTAGTCGTAGTGAATATACAAATACACCAAACGTTGATTTAAGAACATGTGTATCTGTAGGCGACACAATGGAAGCAAAAGTTGTTAAAGTTAATGATGGTGAAGGTCAGGTTGTACTTTCATACAAACGTCTTGCTGCTGAAAAAGGAAGCAAACGTATTGAAGAAGCTTATAACAACAAAGAAGTTCTCAAAGCAAAAGTTACACAGGTAAGAGCCGGTGGACTTACAGTTGTAGTTGACGAAACAGAAATCTTTATTCCAGCAAGTCTTGTATCAGACACATACGAGAAAGATTTATCGAAATATGCAGATAAAGAAATCGAATTCGTTGTTACAGAATTTACACCAAATTCTAATCCAAGAAAGAGAAGAATTATCGGTAACAGAAAGATTCTTTTAGTAGCAGCTAAAGAAGAAAAACAGAAAGCTTTACTTGAATCAATCAAAGAAGGCGATGTTGTAGAAGGCACAGTTAAAAATGTAACAAGCTTTGGTGCATTTGTTGATTTAGGTGGAATGGACGGATTACTTCATATCTCTGAGATGTCTTGGGGAAGAGTTGATAATCCACAGGATATTCTCAAAACAGGTGATAAAGTTAAGTGCATTATTAAAGAGATTAAAGGCAATAAGATTGCTTTAAGCTGCAAGTTTGATGAGACAAACCCATGGACAACAGCAGCAGATAAATATCATGTTGGTGATGTTGTTAAAGGTAAAGTTGCAAGAATGGCTGACTTTGGTGCATTTGTTGAATTAGAGCCAGGTGTTGATGCTTTACTTCATGTATCACAGATTTCTAAGACAAGAATCAACAAACCTGCTGATGTTCTTTCAATTGGTCAGGAAGTAGAAGCTAAGATCGTTGATTTTAATGCAGAAGCAAAGAAAGTAAGCTTAAGTATTAAAGCATTAGAAGCTGATTCAGCAGAGGAAGCTGATTCAGCAGATGAAGCAGAAACAGAGGCTGATACTGAAGAATAATTCAGGGAGGCTATAATGGATTACGAACAATTCAAGCTACCTGTATATGAATTAACTCATATTGATTTAAACTGCTATAAAGAGCGTCAGATGAAGAGAAGAATCGACGCTCTTATAGCGAAACATAATATTAACGGATACAGTGAATATGTAGAGTCACTTAAGAATAACAAGAAGATTTTCGAGGAATTCATAAGCTATATTACCATCAATGTATCCGAATTTTATAGAAACCCTGACCAATGGAAGATTTTAGAAGACAGTATACTTCCTGGACTTATGAAGAATTCAGTGAATGGTAAACTGAAGATATGGAGTGCGGCCTGTTCTACAGGTGATGAGCCATATTCATTGGTAATGTTGCTTTCTAAATATATACCTTTAAGTGATATATCAGTTATTGCAACGGATATTGATAAACAGGTTCTAGAGAAAGCAAATGTGGGTGTATATAATGCCAAAAGTCTTGCAAATCTTCCAAAAGACTTTATAGATATGTACTTTACGAAGATTGGCGAAAAAAATTATCGAATAAGTGATAGAATTAAGAAATGTGTTGAATTCAGACATCATAATTTATTACAAGATGAATATATTTCTAATTGTGATTTGATTCTATGCAGAAATGTTGTAATATATTTTACAGATGAAGCAAAGACTGAGATATATAAGAAATTCAATGAATCATTGAAACCGGGAGGAATTCTATTTGTGGGAAGTACTGAACAGATAATAAATTACCGCGAATTAAATTACTCATCGGTTAAATCATTTTTCTATCAGAAGCAAGATTAATTCATATGGTTGCCCGTTTTGGACAACCATATTTTCGATATAAAAGAAATTTTTATAAGAAAGGTAACTGACCGGAAAAATGAGAGTTATAGCTGGAACTGCAAAACGTCTTCAATTAAAGACGGTAAAGGGTGATAATACCCGACCGACTACGGATAGAATTAAGGAAACGTTGTTTAATATGTTGCAAAATGATATAGAGGGATGTAGATTTCTTGATTTGTTCAGTGGAAGCGGGGCGATTGGCATAGAGGCTTTAAGCCGAGGGGCTAAAGAGGCTGTTTTTGTCGAAAATAATAAAGAAGCAATTAATTGTATTAAAGAGAATCTTATATTTACAAAACTTGTTAATAGTGGTATTGTAATGTCATATGATGTAATGACTGCTATTTCAATGCTAGAGGGAAGAAATGCAAAGTTTGATATTGTATTTATGGATCCACCATATAATAAAGAGATAGAAAAAGAAGTTCTTGACAGATTGAAGCAATCTGAGATTATAGATAGTGATACAATGATAATTGTGGAAGCATCTCTTAATACATCATTTTCGTATCTTAGAGATATGGGATATGAGCTTTTCAAAGAGAAGAAATATAAGACAAATAAGCATATGTTTATATATAAGAATTAGGATGTTAAAAGTTCATTTGATGAATAACTATCTTGAATAAATATCTGTATTGTAATATATAAATTATAAATAATAAAAGTAATAATAGACAGGAATGATAATAAGATGAAAATAGCGATTTATCCGGGAAGTTTTGATCCTGTAACAAAGGGACATTTAGATATAATAGAACGTTCTGCTAAAATGGTAGATGTTTTGATAGTGGCTGTACTCAATAATAATTCAAAATCGCCATTGTTTTCTGTGGAAGAACGTGTTAATATGTTAAAGGAAGTTACAAAATATATGGACAACGTTAAAATCGACAGTTTTAGTGGATTATTAGTAGATTTTGCTAAAAAATATGATGCAACAATTATCATAAGAGGTTTACGGGCAGTAACAGATTTTGAGTACGAGTTGCAGATGTCCCAGACTAACAGAATAATGGACAAAAAAGTTGATACAATTTTCCTTACAACAAGTCTTGAATATGCATACCTGTGTTCTAGTACAGTAAAAGAGGTGGCTATGTGTGGCGGTGACGTTGATAAATTTGTTCCACCATATGTTGTAGAGAAAATACATGAAAAAATAGATTCAATTAAGAATAAACTTTAAAAGGTATGGAGGTAAAAAATGAGTAAGTATGAGCAGATATTAACAGAAATTGAAGAATTTATCGATAATTGTAAGAGACAGAAATTATCAGGAGTTAATATAATTGTTAATAAAGAGCAGTTAGAAGAGTACATATCTGAACTTAGAATGAAGACACCTGAAGAAATTAGAAAATATCAACGTATTATTAATAATAAAGAAGCTATTATGAATGATGCACAGGCAAGAGCTGAGGATATGTTACAGCAGGCAAGAGAAGAGACAAGTGAACTTATTTCAGAACATGAGATTATGCAGCAGGCATATGTTCAGGCTCAGAACCTTGTTGATGATGCTTCAGCACAGGCACAGCAGATACTTGATAATGCTGTTAATGATGCAAATGACATCAGAATGGGCGCAATGCAATATACTGATGATATTTTGGAAAATTTACAGAATATAATTAATCATACAATGGAAAATGTTACAATGAAATATGATGCATTTATGAAATCATTAAATACAAGTCTTGATGTCGTAACTGCAAATAGAAATGAACTTTATCCTAAGGATGAGGCAACTGAAAATGTAGAAGAACAGTCGGAGAATACTGAGGAGGCTGCAGAAGATACAGAATTTGAAGATTATACAGTTGATTTAAACGAGTATAAGAATTAAATCATTTGATTAAGTGAATTTGCATATATAAATATCGATACTTCTTACAAGGTGTATCGATATTTATATATGCAAATTTACTTTAACAGATGTACTTATATTAGTTAAATATAGTAAATAAAATAACATATAATATGATCATAATTATTAAAGAGACACATTTGGAATATAGGTAGTCTCTTTTTTTATATTCAAATTTAGATAAAACGCTATTAATCTGAAAAAATGTAGATACTCCACCAAGTATGCAGGCAGCTATAATACAAAGCAGTCTGAGAGGAAGACTGATATTTAATAATGACAGGTAATAAGTTCCAGAAGTTATCTCTAATAAGGCTACTATAATAACTTTAAAGATATCAGAGATAAATGTAATTTTCATAATAATACCTGCAATAGTGGTAAAAATAATTAGATAACCACCTATTTTAACAACAGTCAAAATGGCATTAGAAAGGCTGTCATCAAGTATTTTATTTATTGGATATTTTAACCTGGAAACTGAGATATCGATATTTTTATATGACTTATGTCGTCTGAAAATTATTCCGGTTATTACTTCGGGAAGATATGTAAGTATTATGGCGATAAATCTGTATTCGGGTGTATTTAATAATGAAAGTACAACATATCCCTGAATGAATGAGGGACTGGCGTGATTAACGAATTTCAGAATATAGTCGGCTTCAGCTTTAGTTATACTGCCATTAAGATATAGGTCAGAAGTTATTTTGGCACCGACCGGGTAACCACATAGAAAGCCCATAATGACAGCATAGGAACCATAGTAAGATACGCCAAAGAGAGTATGAGTAATAGGATAGAATAGCCGACCTATCTGCCATGAATAGTCAAGCTGAATCATAAAGTTAGAGAAAATTATAAATGGAAGAATAGCCGGCAATAATGAATTAATAAATAATTTGATGCCTAATAAGACACCGTCGGCACAATATGATGGAAAAAACAACAAAACAACAAGTGTAAGATAAAGAAATATACGTAGTAAGAAATTTTTCATTTTATTTTCTTTCTGAGTGCCTTTTCTTTAAGAGAAGATGAGAAATGTGCAGGCAAATTCGTATCTGTCATAAAGGCAATTCTTTTATTGGTTTATTATAATTTTATTAATTTATATTGTTAATATGACTAAATATATGGCATTTTGGTTTGACCTTGAATAACATTTATGATATGATTGCGACAGATATTTACATGTACCACAAATTATTTATGATTGGAGTGACTGGAATGTGTGGATTTGCCGGATATATTACAACCGATGGCAAAGGTAGTGAATATAAAGAAGATTTAATTGAAATGATGAATTCTATTAAACATAGAGGACCTGATGATGAGGGAACTCATATAGATGATATGGCAGGTCTCGGTTTTAGAAGACTTAGTATTATTGGTATTACTAATGGTAAACAGCCAATGTATAATGAAGACGGTTCTATTGTCGTTACATTTAATGGCGAGATATATAATTATCAGGATATTAAGGCTGACCTTATTGAAAAAGGACATATATTTAAAACTGATGCAGATACAGAAGTTTTAGTACATGGATATGAAGAATATGGTAAAGATTTATTGCAGAAATTAAGAGGAATGTATGCATTTGCAATCTGGAACAGAGAGAAGAAAGAGATGCTTATGGCAAGAGATATCTTCGGAATCAAGCCTCTTTTCTATACACAGACAGAGAATGATTTCGTATTTGGTTCAGAGATTAAGGCAATTCTTAAATTTCCGACTGTTAAGAAGGAATTTAATCCGGAAGCATTAGAAAGTTATCTTTCATTCCAGTATTCTATCTTAAAAGAGACATTCTTTAAAGGAATATTCAGACTTCCACCTGCACATTACCTTTTATGGAAAGATGGAAAAATCGAGATAGAGAGATATTATTCACCTGAATTCAATACCGATGAGAGTATTACATTTGATGAAGCTGTAAAGAAAGTTAATGATGTTATGGCTGATTCAATCGCAGCACATAAGATAAGTGACACAGAAGTAGGTGGCTTCTTATCAGGAGGTGTTGATTCAAGTTACATTGTTGCAAGAAGTAATCTTGACAAGACTTTCAGTGTAGGTTTTGATTATCCAAGATGTAATGAGATACCTTTAGCAAAGACATTATCAGATTATGTCGGTGTTAAGAATAAGAGTAAATTAATAACTACAGAGGAATATTTTGAAGAATTTCCAAAGATAATGAATCATGTTGATGAACCATTATCAGATCCATCATGTATCGCATTATATTTCTTATGTAAGCTAGCAAGCGAACAGGTTAAAGTTGTATTATCAGGTGAGGGCTCAGATGAGTTATTTGGTGGATATAATATCTATAAATCTCCAATTGCCTTAAAACCTATGATGGCAATTCCAAGACCTGTAAGAAGGGGTGTCAGAAAAATTCTTACTAAATTACCTGTTAATTTCAAAGGTAAGAATTATATGATAAGAGCAGGTTTAGATCTTGAAGAGAGGTATATTGGTAATGCTTATATTTTCCATACTCCTGAGGTATATAAGATGCTTAAGAAACCGATTAAGAAATATACACCTGAAAGCATTACAAAGCCAATATATGACAAGGTTAAGGATAAAGATGATATAACAAAGATGCAGTATCTTGATATCAATACCTGGTTATGGGGAGATATCCTTAATAAAGCAGATACAATGAGTATGGCTCACTCATTAGAAGTACGTGTACCTTTCCTTGATAAAGAGGTTGCAAAGGTAGCTTTCAGTATTCCTGTAGAGCATAGAGTTGACAAGCATGAGACAAAGAGATATTTCAGAAAAGCTGCAAGTGAATTTATGCCTGATATTACAGCAGAGAGAAAGAAATTAGGTTTCCCTATTCCAGTAAGAAACTGGTTAAGAGAAGATAAATATTATAATTTAGTCAAAGATACTCTTACATCTAAAGAAGCAGATTTATTCTTCAATACAGATTATCTTGTTAATCTGTTAGACAGACATTATCATGAGAAATGTGACAACTCAAGAAAAATCTGGACAGTATATGCATTTGTTCTTTGGTATCAGAAACATTTTGCTGCTGCATGCTAACAGATAGGAGGTTCAAATGAGAATATCTACTGTAGCAAGTGGAAGCAGCGGTAATTGTATATATGTAGGTTCTGATAATACTCATCTGTTAGTAGATGCAGGAATCAGCAAGAAGAGAACGGAAACCGGTCTTAATGCAAATGATATTGATATGAAAGATATAAGTGGAATATTAATTACACATGAGCATATAGACCATATTAACGGGCTTGGAGTTATTTCAAGAAAATATGAGATACCTATTTACGCAACACCTAAGACTGTAGAGGCTATAAAAAGCAATAATAAATTAGGTTATATACCGGAAGATTTATATGTAGAGATTAAATCTGATGAGCATTTTAATATCGGAGATATAGAAGTGTGCCCATTTAGTATATCACATGACGCCGCTGAACCTGTAGCTTACAGGTTCAATGAGGGCGGTAAATCGGTTGCAGTAGCTACTGATATGGGTAAATATGATGACTATATAGTGAATAATCTTAAGGAGCTTGATGCTTTGGTTATTGAGGCTAATCATGATGTCAGAATGTTATTAGCGGGTGCCTATCCTTATTATCTTAAACAGAGAATTCTAGGTGACAGAGGACATTTATCAAATGAGATGTCAGGAAAGCTTATTAATGATATCTTACATGATGGACTCAAATACATTCTGTTAGGACATCTTAGCAAAGAGAATAATTATGAAGAACTCGCATATGAAACCGTAAAATCAGAGATTGCGATAAGTGATAATAAATATAAGGCAAGTGATTTTGATATTGAAGTTGCCAGAAGAGATGTTAATTCAATGCTGTTTTGCGTTTGAAATATATTTAGAAATGAGGTAAAGAATAGAAATGAAGAAATCAATTATAACTGTAGTTGGAAAAGATACTGTAGGAATTATAGCAAAGGTATGTACATATTTAGCTGAAAATAATATCAATATATTAGATATTTCACAGACAATTGTACAGGACTATTTCAATATGATGATGATAGTAGATGCTAACAATGCAGATAAGAAAATTGGTAATATAGCTGATGAACTTGAAAAATTAGGTGAAGAAATCGGAGTTCAGATTAAAATTCAGCAGGAAGATATATTTAATTCAATGCATAGAATTTAATATTACAAAAGGAGTCAAATGTAATGATAAACATTTTTGAAGTAAATGAAACAAATAAAATGATAGACCAGGAGAATCTTGATGTAAGAACAATTACACTTGGTATCAGCCTTTTAGATTGTATTGATACAGATTTAGACAAGGTTAATGAAAATATTTATAACAAAATCACTAAATTAGCTAGGAATCTTGTATCTACAGGACAGGAGATTGAAAAAGAATTCGGTATTCCTATCGTAAATAAGAGAATTTCTGTAACACCTATTAGTTTAGTTGGTGGAAGTGCCTGCAAAACACCTGAAGATTTTGTAACTATAGCTAAGACACTTGATAAAGTGGCTCACGAGGTAGGGGTGAACTTTATCGGTGGATATTCAGCATTAGTAAGCAAGGGAATGACTAAAGCTGATGAGAATCTCATTAATTCAATTCCACAGGCACTTGCCTGCACAGAAAGAGTATGTAGTTCTGTTAATGTTGGTTCTACTAAGACAGGAATTAATATGGATTCTGTCAAGTTAATGGGTGAAATTGTTCGTAAGACAGCAGAATATACTAAGGAACAGGATTCATTAGGCTGTGCTAAGCTTGTAGTATTCTGTAATGCACCTGATGACAACCCATTTATGGCAGGAGCTTTCCATGGTGTAACAGAAGCTGATGCGATTATAAACGTAGGTGTAAGTGGACCGGGTGTTGTAAGAACAGCACTTACCAAGGTTCGTGGAGAGAACTTCGAGGTTCTCTGCGAAACTATTAAAAAGACAGCCTTCAAGGTAACAAGAGTTGGTCAGTTAGTTGCTAAAGAAGCATCTAAGAGATTAGGCATCCCATTTGGTATCGTTGACTTATCATTAGCACCAACACCTGCTATTGGAGACAGTGTTGCAGATATTCTTGAAGAAATTGGCTTAGAAAGAGTAGGAGCACCGGGAACAACAGCAGCTCTTGCATTATTAAACGACCAGGTTAAAAAAGGCGGCGTTATGGCATCATCTTATGTTGGTGGTTTAAGTGGTGCATTTATTCCTGTAAGTGAGGATCAGGAAATGATTAATTCAGTTACAGCAGGAGCACTTACAATTGAGAAGTTAGAGGCTATGACCTGCGTATGTTCAGTTGGTCTTGATATGATAGCAATTCCGGGAGATACTAAAGCTACAACTATTGCCGGAATTATTGCAGATGAGTCAGCAATCGGTATGATTAACCAGAAGACAACAGCAGTAAGAGTTATTCCTGTAATTGGCAAAGGCGTTGGAGAGACAGTAGAATTCGGTGGTTTACTTGGATATGCACCAATAATGCCTGTTAATAATTTCTCTTGTGACGCATTTGTAAACAGAGGTGGCAGAATACCGGCACCAATTCATAGTTTTAAGAACTAATAAGACCAGAATATATAAATAACTGAAACTTCGCACATATATAATAGAATCAAATCATCTGTATTAAGTGAATTTGCATATATAAATATCGAAACTTTTGTAAGAATTGCTAATTTGTAGATATCTTTTTCGGCTCTTTTGATTATTTGAGTTCATTCAATGCCATACACTTAAAACGATGTGTTCGTCTATGCTACACACTTGATTTACTTGTACTAGATAAGGGAATTATGAAAGTGTGTGTCATAGACGGACATCTCGTCTTAAGTGTATGTCTGTTGAATGTACACAAAATTTGAGCCGAAAAAGATATCTTGCAAATTTACGCAATTCTTACAAGGTGTTTCGATATTTATATATGTCAAATTTATTTTAAAAGATGAATATATGCTATGATATATATGTGAGAAGTTTGAGTAAAAAATGAGTTGATGTATAAATTAAAACATATGTCAACTCATTTTTATATAAGCAATTAAAGCAAATATTGTAGTAACAGACAGGAGGAATAAGAAGTGATTAGATTGAGACCATATAAAAGTTGTGATTCCAAAGTAATTGTAAAATGGTTAAATGATGAAGATGTATTTATAAAATGGGGTGGTGAGAGATTTGGTAAATATCCCATATCTGCTGATATTATTGATGATAAATACACTAAAGCTAATGGAGATTGTAAAGAACCTGATAACTTTTATCCTTGGACTGCAATTAATGAGGATAACAAAGTAGTAGGACATTTTATTATGCGATACACAGGTAGAGATAATAAGCAATTACGTTTTGGCTGGGTTGTAGTAGACAATACACTTAGAGGAAAAGGTTATGGTAAGCAAATGCTTATGAAAGGTCTTAAGTATGCATTTGATATTATGGGTGTTGAAAGGGTTACTATCGGTGTGTTTGAAAATAACGAGGCAGCTCATATGTGCTATAGAAATGTAGGTTTTGTTGAAACGGAGACAGTTGAAGATGAACCTTGGAATGTTATTGAAATGGAAATCTTGAGAAAAGATTATATTACTACTGAGAATAATTAATTTTGTATAGAATGAAAGGGTGGTGTTTGTGGCTTGAGATTAGATATTATTGGTTCTGTTGCAAGTGGAAAGACAACACTTGCAAAGAGAATATCACAGAGATTTAATACACCATATTATGAAAAAGATAATGTTGTGTGGAAAAGAACTTCTTCGGGTGATGAAAAAAGAAGTCACGAGGAAAGAGATAGATGTTTTAATGAAATTATTAATAAAAAGGACTGGGTTGTGGAGGGTTCACCAAGAGAATCTCTTAAGGAAAGCTTTGGGTGTTGTGACTATATTATAGTATTAGATGAATATACGTTGGTAAGATTAATAAGAGTATTTAAACGCTGGATAAATCAAAGAAGGGGAAAAGAATCATACAATTCAGAACCAACATTAGAATTCTTGTGGTGGAATATTAAATGGGTATTTGAGTTTAATAAGATTAGGAAAGGGTTAATTAAGGAACTTAATAGTTATGGTGAAAAAGTTAAGAGATTCAGACATTCTAAAGAAGCTTATGCATTTGTTGTTCAAAAATATGGTAATTAATTTTTATAACTCTTATAAAAATAGTCGCTGGCTGAATCAATCTTCATAGGTAATAAATTTATTTAATGGAGATTGTATCAGGTAGGCGGTTATTTTGTGTTTTTGATAATCTATCTTCTTATTATTTCAGCCTCTTACACAGTTATGAGCAAAGTAGCTATGCAAGAGGCTGAAATTCAAGAGGTTGAAATTCAAGAGGCTGAAATTCAAGAGATTATATCTTAAATCTGTCATAGATTAAACATTTCTGTAATTATTCATCTTTTATTATAACACCATATTGCTGTTCTTTTGGTATTGAGAAATTGTATTTATCAATACTTACTAATCTGTAAATCTCATCAGCCATCATATTAATTGATAACATACGTTTGCCATTCTCAGACAGAACTGAAAATGCATTAGATATTTTAGTGATAAGAGGAATGTCGGAGTTGGTTTTAATTTCAGTAAGTAAGCTGTTATGGGCTTTATTGAAACCGAGAACTCTGAAGTAGTAAACGTATCCCTCATCTTTAAAAGTAAAGTAATCATCTTTAGTATAATTGAATAGCAGATAGAACAGAATTCTTGAAATTCTTGATGATGTAAATATAGAAGAATTACAGGTATTAACAAAACTGTCGAAGGCTTCATATGAACCTGAGAGATTGGATATTCTGTTAGCTAAGTCATCTGTTATATCAAAGAGATTATTAGTCTCTGTGTTATTATATCTTGCTTTAATTAACTCATTACCGACTAATGGACTGAAATCATCAGAGACAATAGGGTAAGTTTTCTTGTATTCATTTTCAAGTAATTCCATACAATTTGCAGGGACGATATCAGAAAGTGTTTCTTTGACATTGTTGAATGTAAATATTGATTTGCCACCAAAGAGTTTTCTGATTGCACTTGCACTTGCAAAATGTCCGTCTAAATCAGATGAATGGTAGCCTTTGTCTAAACGTTTGATTGGAACCGGAACCATCTTGCTGCCTGACTTACGTATTGAAATAATATATTCAATTGCAAGAATAGAGTTTGGAGATGATATTATAAGCGAAAGCTCGTCTGAACTCATATTGACACCGCGCAGCGAAAGAGATTTTATAATTGCATTTTCGCGGCTTCTTGAGAAAGACATGCCGGTTTTTAAATATGACTGTAATGCTTCGCTATAACATTCATCTTCATCTATTATTATGTCTGCGATGAGATTTAACAGGTCTAAATTATCATTTTCACAGCCAAAACAAAGATAATCAACGACATTTAATTTATCTAAAGTTGCAACTGCACCGGTTGCAAAGTAAGCAGCACTTGACATAGAATAACAAACCGGAAGTTCGAGGACAAGGTCTACATTATTCTCAAGGGCAATGGCAGTTCTTGTGAATTTATCCATAAATGCAGGCGCACCCCTCTGGACAAAGTTGCCACTCATAACAACTATAACGTGGTCGGCATTGGTAAGTTCTCTTGCTTTTTCAATAAGATATGCGTGACCATTGTGAAATGGATTAAATTCAGCTATAATTCCAACGGTTTTCATTATAAACTCCTTTCATATCGTGTTTTAAAATACGTTATATGTATGATAACATTTTGTTAAAAAAATATCAATAAATGTATTGAATTTAGTACGTTTAAAGATATTGTATACAAAGTAAAAATGCGTTATAATATTATAAAGTGTGCGGATTAATTATACAGGAAAGGAAATTAAATTATGGGATTTATTGATAATATTAAAGAAAGAGCAAAAAAAGATATTAAGACAATTGTTTTACCTGAATCAATGGACAGAAGAACTTTTGAGGCGGCAGAGATTATTCTTAAAGAGAAAATTGCAAATCTTATTATCATTGGTACAGAAGACGTTATTGCAGAGAATAGCAAGGGATTAGATATCTCAGGAGCAAGAATAGTTAACCCATATACATTCAGTAAAACACCAGATTATATAGAAGTATTTTATGAATTAAGAAAATCAAAAGGTATGACTCCTGAACAGGCTAAAGACCTTATGATGAATGATTTTATGTATTATGCATGTATGATGGTTAAATTTGGTGATGCAGATGGTGTGGTTTCGGGTGCATGCCATTCTACAGCTTCAACATTAAAGCCATCACTCCAGATTATTAAGACCAAACCGGGAACAAAATTAGTATCAGGTTTCTTCGTAGTATGTGTACCTGATTGTGAATATGGTGCAGATGGTACATTTGTATTTGCAGATGCAGGACTTAACCAGAATCCTAATCCGGAAGAACTTGCAGCAATTACAGAATCATCAGCAAAATCATTTGAGATGTTAGTCGGTGAGAAACCAATTTGTGCATTGTTATCACATTCTACAAAGGGAAGTGCAAAACATCCTGATGTAACAAAGGTTACAGATGCAGTAGAGATATTAAAGAAGAATTATCCTCACGTAACAGCAGATGGTGAGTTACAGTTAGATGCGGCACTTGTACCGGAAGTAGCTAAATTAAAAGCACCTGGAAGTACAGTTGCAGGCAATGCAAATGTTTTAATTTTCCCGGACCTTGATGCAGGTAATATTGGATATAAGTTGGTTCAGAGATTGGGAAAAGCAGAAGCATATGGTCCATTAACACAGGGTATGGCTAAGCCTATTAATGATTTATCAAGAGGATGTTCATCATCAGATATCGTTGGTGTTGTAGCTATTACAGCAGTACAGGCACAGCAGAGAAAACTTGTTTAAGTTTTTTAAATATATTAATTTCAATTAATAATTATGGTAAGGAAAGGAAACTGAGTGAGAAAATGAAGATTCTTATTATCAATTGCGGAAGTTCGTCATTGAAATTCCAGTTAATTAATTCAGAAGATGATAGCGTATTAGCAAAAGGATTATGCGAAAGAATAGGTTTAGATGGCAGCCAGTTAGTATATCAACCGGCAGGTCTTGACAAGGAGATAGTGAAAGAGCCAATGCCAAATCATAAGAAGGCAGTTGAATTAGTTATCAATGCACTTACAAATGCAAAGACAGGTGTTATTAAAGACTTAAGTGATGTTGGTGCAGTAGGACACAGAATCGTACATGGCGGAGAGAAATTTGCTAAATCAGTAATAATTGATGATGATGTAATTGAAGCTATAAAGGAATGTAATGATTTAGCACCATTACACAATCCAGCTAATCTTATCGGAATAATGGCATGCAAGGAGTTAATGCCTGATACAAAGATGGTAGCTGTATTTGATACTGCATTTCACCAGACTATGCCTGCTAAAGCTTATTTATACGGACTTCCATATAAATATTATGAAGATTATAAGGTGAGAAGATATGGCTTCCATGGAACATCACACAGTTTTGTTTCAAAACGAGTTGCCGAAATCTTAGACAGACCATATGAAGAACTTAAGACTGTTGTATGCCATCTTGGAAATGGTGCAAGTATATGTGCTGTTGATGGTGGAAAATCAATAGATACGAGTATGGGACTTACACCTTTAGAAGGACTTATTATGGGAACACGTTCAGGAAGTATAGACCCTGCTATAGTAGAATTTCTTGCCCATAAAGAGAATAAGACGATAGATGAAGTTATGAATATCCTTAATAAAGAATCAGGTGTTCTTGGTCTATCAGGAATCGGCAGTGATTTCAGAGATATAACAGATGCTATGCTTGCAGGAGACGAAAGAGCAAGAATGACAATTGAAGCGTATTGCTACAGAGTTGCCAAATATATTGGAGCATATGCAGCAGCAATGAATGGAATAGATGCAATTGTATTTACAGCAGGACTTGGAGAGAACAATGCAATAGTAAGAAAAGAGATTTGTTCATATTTTACATTCTTAGGAGTGGAAATAGATGACGAACAAAATGCAAAAAGAGGAGAAGATGTTGTCATCTCTACAGAGAACTCAAAGATTAAGGTGCTTGTAGTACCGACAAATGAAGAATTAAAAATAGCTAAAGAGACATTAGAACTTGTAAAGTAATAACAAGTATTTAATGTGTAGACAAGTTTATACAAGATTTTGAAAATTTAAGGTTGACAAACACAATACCTATGGTTATAATATTCAAGTGCGATTAGAAAAGAGGTAATTTATGCTGATTGACTTATCCGAACTTTTATCAACTATTGATAAAGAGTTAGATGTTTGTGCAGACATAGAGATGTCAAGATTTACATCTAAGATGTGTGATTACGAGATAGTTAAGAAACAACCAGTTCTTATTAAGCTTCGTAACACAGGAAAGAGAACATTTACATTGACATCAGAGATTGATTTAACATTGATGATACCATGTGACAGATGTTTAGAAGATGTGAAGTATGATATGAACATCAAAGTAAATAAAGAGATTGACATGAATGAGTCGGAAAATGACAAGACAGAGTCGTTAGATGAGCAGTCATATATTCAGGATAATATGCTTGATGTAGAGAAGCTTATTTATAATGAAATACTTGTTAATTTGCCTATGAAGGTTCTTTGCAGTGAGAATTGTAAAGGAATTTGTAATAGATGTGGGGCAAATCTTAATTCACAGACTTGTAACTGTGATACCACAGAATTAGACCCTAGAATGTCAAAAATTCGTGACATTTTCAACAATTTTAAGGAGGTGTAACAGACCATGTCTATTTGTCCAAAGAATAAAAGCTCAAAGGCTAGAAGAGATAAGAGAAGAGCTAATTGGAAAATGAGTGCTCCAAACTTAGTTAAATGTAGCAAATGTGGAGCATTAATGATGCCACATAGAGTATGCAAAGCTTGTGGTTCATACAACAAAAAAGAAATAATATCAGTTGATTAATTATTAGAAATGAGTAGTTCGTATTACGGATAACTTATTTAGGAAATTTTTCTCAAAGGAATGTCATAACAGGCAGAAATGTATGTTATGACATTTTTTGTGTGTTAAATATTTGGATTAGTTAATGGTCAGATATTCAAATAAATACCTGGTTATGAATGTCTGACATTAACTGTATACAAAATTTAAAATTAATGTTGATTTTTATTTAGCTATTTAGTATATTATGTTAGAGACTTACATAAGTAAGTTTTATAAAGGTAAAGGAAAATAAAAAAGGACCCCAATATCCTTTACTTATATGGGTAGCAATATGCTGGGTATTTTATAAGTGGAGAAAGAGATTACAGTTGTAGCAGTAGATGCTATGGGCGGAGATAATGCTCCGACAGAAATTGTCAAGGGTGCAATAGATGCCGTTAATTCCTGTGAAGATATCAAGGTAATTCTGGTTGGTATGGAAGATGTTGTTAATCAGGAATTATCGAAGTATGAATATAACAAAGATAAAATAGAAGTTGTGAATGCAACTGAGGTTATACAGACAGAAGAACCACCGGTTAATGCGATAAGAAGAAAGAAAGATTCCTCGATTGTTGTAGCTATGAATTTAGTTAAGAACAATCAGGCGGATGCATTTGTATCAGCAGGAAGTTCCGGAGCGGTTCTAGTAGGCGGTCAGTTAATTGTTGGAAGAATTAAAGGAATTGAAAGACCACCTCTTGCACCTCTTATTCCTACGAAAGATGGAGTGGCTTTACTTATTGACTGTGGTGCTAATGTTGATGCACGACCATCGCATCTTGTACAGTTTGCGAAGATGGGTTCAATCTATATGGAGAATATTGTTGGTGTTAAGAATCCAAGAGTAGCTATAGTCAATATAGGCGCTGAAGAAGAGAAAGGAAATGCATTAGTCAAAGAGACATTTCCGCTTCTTAAAAATTGTCCTGATATTAATTTTATCGGAAGTATTGAGGCAAGAGATATTCCGTCAGGATATGCAGACGTAATAGTCAGCGAAGCATTTGTTGGAAATGTTATTCTTAAATTATATGAAGGCGTTGGTAACACATTAATTGCCAAAGTTAAAGAGGGACTTATGTCATCACTCAGAACTAAGATAGGTGCATTATTAATTAAACCAGCACTTAAAAAGACACTTAAATCATTCCAGACAGATGAATATGGTGGAGCACCATTATTAGGATTGAATGGATTAGTTGTAAAGACTCATGGAAGTTCTAAAGCTAAGGAAGTTTGTAATTCAATAATTCAGTGTGTTAATTTCAAAGAACAGAAGATTAATGAGAAAATCAAAGAGAAACTCCTGTTTAATGAAAAATAACATACATTTGAAAATGTTAAAAGCTGTTTGATAAATACTTAAAAACAAATTTATATTAAAAATATAAATCTGATTAATTATTATTTGAATTCAGAAAGGTGTGTATTATAATGGAATTTGAAAAATTACAGAAAATTATAGCTGAGGTATTAAGTGTAGACCCAGAGGATATAACAATGGAGACTACTTTTGTAGATGATTTAGGAGCAGATTCATTAGATGTTTTCCAAATTATCATGGGAATTGAAGAAGAATTCGATATCGAGATTCCAAACGAAGCTGCTGAGTCAATTGCAACAGTTGGAGATGCTGTAGAACAGATTAAAGCTGCAATGAACAACTAGAATTTTAAAGTGAATAGTAAAGAATTTGCAGAGTATTCTAAGAATACAGAATATTCAAAATATACGATTCTTTACTTTTCACTTTTATTATTTTAAAGGTAATAATTATATTTATAAGATATTTCCTTTAAAGTAATGGAAGTGATGTGAATACGTTTTTTTAAGCAGGAAGGATAGAAATGGAATATAGAATAGAAGAAATTCAACACATAATAGGGTATGAATTTGAAAATTTAGAGTTATTATACAGGGCAATGACACATAGTTCTTATGCAAATGATAATAAGATGAGTAAATTCAGTTGTAATGAGAGATTAGAATTTTTAGGAGATGCTGTATTGGAATTAATCTCAAGTGAGTATCTGTATGATAATTTTCCAAATAAACCAGAAGGAGAACTTACAAAATTAAGAGCGAGTCTTGTAAGTGAATATCCACTTGCTGCTGTAGCTAAGGAATTAGGCCTTGGTAAATATATTTTACTTAGCAATGGTGAAGAGAATACAGGTGGAAGAGAAAGGGCATCGATTACATCAGATGCAGTTGAGGCACTCTTAGGAGCAATATATCTAGATGGTGGAATAGAACATGCTAGAGAATTTGTATACAAATATGTTGTAAGTGATATAGAGAATAAACAATTATTTCACGACAGCAAGACAGTTCTTCAAGAGATTATACAGAAGTATAAGCTTGGTGAGCTTAGTTATGTTGTGGTCAGAGAAGACGGACCTGATCATCTTAAAGAATATGAAGTTAATTGTATGTTAGATAATAAAGTTATCGGAAATGGGATTGGCAGAACTAAGAAAAATGCCCAACAGCAGGCAGCATATAATGCCATTAAGAAATTAAAGAAAAGATAAATGTAATGACAGAAAGGTTGTTAATATATGTACTTAAAGAGTATAGAGGTTCAGGGCTTTAAATCATTTGCCAATAAGATAAATTTTGAATTTCATAATGGTATTACAGGAATTGTCGGACCAAATGGAAGTGGTAAGAGTAATGTGGCCGATGCAGTAAGATGGGTTCTTGGTGAGCAGAGAATAAAACAGCTTCGTGGTGCGAAGATGGAGGACGTAATCTTTGCGGGAACAGAGAACAGAAAACCACTTGGTTTTGCTTATGTTGCCATAACACTTGATAATTCTGATCATTCACTGGCAATAGATTTTGACGAAGTTACAGTATCAAGAAGATTATTCCGCTCAGGTGAAAGTGAATATATGATTAATGGTACAGTAAGCCGTCTAAAAGATATAAACGAATTATTCTATGATACTGGTATCGGTAAAGAGGGATACTCTATTATCGGACAGGGACAGATAGATAAGATTTTATCAGGAAAGCCGGAAGAGAGAAGAGAGCTTTTTGATGAAGCGGCAGGTATTGTTAAATATAAGCGCAGAAAGATAATGACACAGAAGAAGCTTGATGATGAACAGGCTAATTTAGTACGTGTTAATGATATCCTAGGCGAATTAGAAAAACAGGTTAAGCCATTAGAGAAACAGTCTGAAAAAGCCAGAGAATATTTGAAATACAAAGAAGAACTTAAAGCAAATGATATTAATATGTTCTTGTTAGAAGTTGAGAACATTAAGAACAGGTTATCCGAACTTGACGGTAAGAACGAGATTGCTGTTAATGATTTAGAAGAGACTAAGAAAGTATTTGAAAGAATTAAAACTGAATATGAACAGTTAGAATTAGAGATTGAAGAGATTACTTCTGATGTGGATGAGAAGAAAAATGAATTAAATAAGATTCAGTTGTTAAAAGAGAAATATGATGGTGAAATCAGATTATTAAATGAGCAGATTAATTCAGCTAAAATGAATGATTTGCATATTAAGGAAAGAATTAAGGCTATTAATGATAAACTAACTGAATTACAGAAAGAGAAAGAGTCTTATGTTAATGAGAAGAATAACATCAACAGCATATTAAAAGAAGCTGATGAGACGCGTAAGAAAGAATTTGATGCTTTAGCAGGAATTTCTGAAAATATTGAATCTATTTTAGCTGAAATTGAAGAAGCGAAGAATGAAATTATTGATTTGTTAAATCAGAAGTCAGCCGTTAAATCAAAAATACAGAGATATGATACAATGCTTGAACAGGTTTCTATAAGAAAATCTGAGATAAGCCAGAAACTAATTAAATTCTCAAGTGACAGAGAGAGTCAGGATAAGGTAATTGAAGAATTTGAAAGTGATTTGAAAGATGTGAGCATGCAGATTATCGAACTTTCGAAAAAGAATGATGAGATTACTGATAATATAAGTGAGAATAACAGAAATCTTTCAGAGTTAGATAAGAAATCTAAAGATTTATCTATGGAATACCAGCGTAACCATTCTAAGTTAGAGTCTCTTAAGAATATTACTGAGAGATATGAGGGATATGGTAACAGTATTCGAAAGATAATGGAAGTTAAAGAGCAGAAGAAAGGTGTAATCGGTGTAGTTGCTGATATTATTAAGGTTGATAAGCAATATGAAGTAGCTATCGAAACTGCATTAGGAGGTAGTATACAGAATGTGGTTACTGATACAGAAAATACTGCTAAAGAATTAATTGAATATCTTAAGAAGAACAAATTCGGCAGAGCAACATTTCTTCCACTTAGCAGTATTGCTAACAGGACAGGCTTTAACAATGAAAGAGTATTAAATGAAAGAGGCGTGTTAGGACTTGCCTGTGACCTTGTGCATATTAAGAAAGAATATGAGGCTATTGCAAAATATCTGTTAGGAAGAATAGTTGTAGTAGACCATGTTGATAATGCTTTGATAATTGCAAGAAAATATAACTACACATTAAGGATTGTTACACTTGAGGGCGAATTGCTTAATGCAGGTGGTTCAATGTCAGGTGGTGCTTTCAGAAATTCAAGTAATCTTCTTGGACGTAGAAGAGAGATTGAAGATTTAGAGAAGAGCATTAAAGAGAATCAGGAAAATTATAAGAAATGTGAAGAAGCTATTAAACAATATAAGAGTCAGCTGTTAGAGTATACTAATGAACTTGATAAAATTAAGAAAGTATTGCAGGAACAGTTCATTTTACAGAATACAATTAAGTTAAATCTTAATCAGGCAACTGAAAAGCGTGACGAATTACAGACCTCTTTCGAAGATTTCAAGAGAGAAAATGCTGAAATCGGAATACAGATTTCAGAAATTAAGGAAAGTAACAGTGAACTTAATTCTGAATTAAAGACCTATGAGGATCTGAATACAGCCTTAGAAGAGAAGATAAAATCTCTTACAGAGGATATGGAGAAAGAAAAAGCAAAAGAAGCTGCCCAGAGCGAGAAAGTAGACAGTATGAAGTTAGAATTTATGGAAATGAACCAGAAAGTTACTTTTGTTGCAGAGAATATCAGACGTATTGATGGTGAAATAGAGACTAATAATGCTGAACTTGAGAATATTCAGAAAAATGTTGAGGATTCTTATGGGGATGTCCAGAATAAACTAGATGAGATTGATAATATTAAGAAATCAATTGAAGAGGCTGATAAATCATTTAATAAATATTCTGAAGAAATTACTGAATTGTATCAGAAGAAAGAGAAGCAGTCTAATGAACATAAAGATTTCTTTGCTAAGCGTGAAAGTTTGTCAGAGAAAATGAATCAGTTAGATAAAGAAATCTACAGATTGAACAGTCAACGCGAGAAGTTAGAAGAACAGCAGGATAACCAGATTAACTATATGTGGAATGAATATGAAATCACATATAATATCGCATTAGAACTTAAGAATGATGAATATAATAATCTTCCTGAACTTAAGAAGAATATTGCTGAATTAAAGGCTAAAATAAGAGGACTCGGCGACGTAAATGTTAACTCTATTGAAGAATATAGGAGTGTTTCTGAACGATATGAATTCTTAAAGACACAGCATGATGATTTAGTAGAGGCAGAGAAATCATTAATTCAGATTATCGACGAATTAGATAAAGGTATGCGGGCACAGTTTACAGAGAAATTTGCACAGATTCGTACAGAGTTTGATAAGGTATTCAAGGAATTATTTGGTGGTGGTAAGGGTACTATAGAACTGAATGAAGACGAGGATATTTTAGAGGCAGGAATAACAATCATTTCACAGCCACCTGGTAAGAAACTTCAGAATATGATGCAGTTATCTGGTGGTGAGAAAGCACTTACAGCGATTGCGTTATTATTTGCTATTCAGAATCTTAAGCCATCTCCATTCTGTCTTCTTGATGAAATTGAGGCGGCCCTAGATGATTCGAACGTTTCAAGATATGCTAATTATCTTCATAAATTAACTAAATACACGCAGTTTATAGTCATTACCCATAGAAAAGGTACGATGGAGGCAGCAGACAGACTATATGGTATAACTATGCAGGAGAAAGGTGTATCTACACTCGTTTCTGTTGATTTATTAGATGCAGAACTGACAAATTAGGCGTATAACCAGAAAAGGAGAATAGTGTGAAAGAATTGTGTTGATGCACCAATTCTTTTACACAGCTAAATGTGTTGCAGGCACCACATTTAGAATCTATCGCAGAGCTAAATCTGATATTTGACTTGCGATTTCTCCAGCACTATGTGCCTGCGGAATGGAGAATTATATGAGTGAAGAAAAGAAAGGTTTTTTTAGAAGGTTAGTATCAGGACTTACTAAGACAAGAGATAACATTGTATCCGGAATTGACAATATATTTAGTGGATTTTCAAGTATTGATGATGATTTCTATGATGAAATCGAAGAGATACTTATAATGGGTGACTTAGGTGTTGCCACTACGATGAAGATTATTGATGATTTAAAAGAGAAAGTAAAAGCTAACAAAATCAAAGATCCAAAGGAATGTAAGCAGCTCTTAATTGACAGTATTAAAGAGCAGATGGACATAGGCGAGAATGCTTATGAATTCGAGGACAGAAAGTCAATTGTACTTGTTATAGGTGTAAATGGTGTGGGTAAGACTACTTCAGTTGGTAAATTATCTGCACAGATAAAAGGCAAAGGTAAGAAAGTAATAATGGCAGCGGCAGATACATTCAGGGCAGCAGCTATTGAACAGCTTACGGAATGGGCGCACAGAGCAGGTACAGATATAATTGCACAACAGGAAGGTTCAGACCCGGCAGCGGTTATATATGATGCTATTCAGGCAGCAAAAGCCAGAAAAGCAGATGTTCTTATCTGCGATACTGCAGGAAGACTTCATAACAAAAAAAATCTTATGGCTGAACTAAAAAAAATTGACAGAATCATTGAAAAGGAATATAGTGAAGCATATAGAGAAAATTTCATAGTATTAGATGCAACAACAGGACAGAATGCATTAGCACAGGCTAAGCAGTTTATGGAATGTGCAGATATAACGGGAGTAATCCTGACTAAAATGGATGGTACTGCAAAGGGTGGTATCGCTGTGGCAATTCAATCCGAACTCGGAATCCCTGTCAAATATATTGGGATTGGAGAGAAAATCGAGGATTTACAGAAATTTGATGCTAACAGTTTTGTCGATGCATTGTTTAATACAGAATCATCAAATGAATAAAAATATTTAGAAAGAAGAATAGAGATATGGATAAGATGACACTTGAAAAATTTGAAGAAGCAACAGAAGTAGTTAAAAAAGTAATCACAAAGACAAAACTTGTATATAGTGATTATCTTAGTGAACAGACAGGTAATAAAGTATATCTGAAACCTGAGAATATGCAGTTTACAGGTGCATATAAGGTAAGAGGTGCATATTATAAAATCAGTACATTAAAAGAAGAGGACAGAAAGAAAGGACTTATTACTGCATCAGCAGGAAACCATGCACAGGGTGTAGCATATGCAGCTAAATTATACGGTGTACCAGCAACAATCGTAATGCCTACTACGACTCCACTTATGAAAGTTAACAGAACAAAGAGTTATGGTGCGAAAGTTGTATTATATGGTGATGTATATGATGAGGCATGTGCAAAAGCATATGAACTTGCAGAAAAAGATGGATTAACATTTATTCATCCGTTTGATGATTTGGACGTTGCAACAGGTCAGGGAACAATTGCAATGGAAATTTTTAAAGAACTTCCAACAGTTGATTATATATTAGTTCCAATTGGTGGCGGCGGTTTAGCAACAGGTGTAAGTACACTTGCTAAATTATTAAATCCTAATGTCAAGGTAATAGGTGTAGAGCCAGAAGGTGCAAGTTGTATGAAGGCTTCGTTGAAAGCAGGCAAGGTTGTAACATTAGACAGTGCTAATACTATTGCTGATGGTACAGCAGTTAAGACGCCTGGTACAAAGATATTCCCATATATCCAGAAGAATCTTGATGATATTATTACAATACCTGATGAAGAGTTAATAGTTGCATTCCTTGATATGGTTGAGAACCATAAGATGGTAGTTGAGAATTCAGGTTTACTTACTGTAGCAGCACTTAAACATTTAGATTTTAAGAAGAAAAAAGTTGTATCAATACTTAGTGGTGGTAATATGGATATTATTACAATGTCCTCAACACTTCAGCATGGTCTTATTGAAAGAGGAAGAATATTTACAATTTCTGTATTACTTCCAGATAAGCCGGGTGAACTTGTTAAGGTTGCAAACGTTATCGCAGAGGCACAGGGAAATGTCGTTAAACTTGAACATAACCAGTTTGTAAGCATTAACAGAAATGCAGCAGTAGAGCTTAAGATTACACTTGAGTCATTCGGAAATGAACATAAGGCGAAAATTATTAAAGCTTTAGAGACGAAAGGATATAATCCTAAATTAGAGGTGCCTGTATTATAAGTCACATAGATAGTTAGGATTAATGATTATATTTGTCAAATTCAAAATACAATAATCTGTATATATGAATGACGGAGGGAAAACAGAAAATGGAAAAAGTAAGGAATTCACCGAAAGATAATATTTTAAAAGGTGATTTAACAAATGATAGCCGATTTCAATCAGTGTATGGAAAATTGCTTAATTGCATGTATGATGTAGTAATCATATATGATAATGAAAAAAATAAACTTTATTACGATTCAGATAAATATTTTGATTTATTTGGAGTAAAAACAAATTTTACAAACCTGGACCAGTGGTTCTGGCATATGTGTAGTAATTCTGTTATGCAAGAGGATACAGAATTATTAGATATATTTAGAAGCAATGATATATTTAAACGTATCAAATCAGGTAAATATGTGGTAGAAGATGACATAAGAATCAAGAATAAGGAAAAAGGTTATATATGGATAAGAATGGTTGTAGTCTTTATTCCAAATGATAGATTAGATAATATAGACAGTGTTTTTATAATGTTTAGAAACATAGATAATCGTAAGCGACTTGAGTTAGATTATATATATAAATCACAGAGAGATTCACTTACACATATTTATAACAAAGAGTATTCGAGCAGCATGATTAAAGAATTCTTAAGCGGAGTAAGAGAACAAAACAGTGTATATGGTATCTTAGATATAGATGATTTTAAAAATGTAAATGATACATTTGGACATATGGCTGGTGACGTTGTGCTTAAGAGAGTCGCAGATTTGTTATTCGAAAATGTGGATAATGACGATATTGTTGGAAGATTAAGTGGAGATGAGTTTGTTTTTCTGCTTAAAAAATGTGGCGATGTTGAAAAAGCTAAAAAGAGAATCGAAAGATTACTTAAACGTATAAGATTTGAATATACAGAAGGTGATGAAACTTTAAATATTCAATGCAGTATAGGTGCAGCTATTGTAGATAAGGATTGTAAAGAAACAGATGCACTTTATAAGAAAGCAGACAGAAATCTTTATGAAGCCAAAAATTATGGCAAAAATATGTTTATAATTTCATAAGTATATAATACAAAAAAATATGTCAAGAAAAAACACTTGACATATTTTTCTTTGTATTATATACTATGTCAAGTAAAGCAACTTGACGAAGCGAGGGATAGACTTGATTAAGATAGTTGAACAGTCAATGTTATATGATTTCTATGGTGAATTGCTTACTGAACATCAGAAGAATATATATGAAGATGTTGTATTTAATGATATGTCACCTAGTGAAATTGCCAGAGAAGAAGGCATTTCCAGACAGGGTGTACATGATTTGATTAAAAGATGCGATAAGATACTTAGAGATTACGAAGATAAGTTACACTTAGTTGAAAGATTTATGCAGACTAAGAAAGATGTTGAACTTATCAAGAAATATTCTAATGAATGTAAAGTTAATAATAATTTGAAAGAAATTGATGAGATTATAAGTATTTCTGACAAGATACTTAGTGAAATATAACTTCAGTATGGAGGAATAGTATGGCATTTGAAAGTTTATCAGATAAACTTCAGAATATATTTAAAAACTTAAGAGGCAAGGGAAAACTTTCAGAAGCAGATGTTAAGGCAGCACTTAAAGAAGTTAAGATGGCTTTATTAGAGGCTGACGTAAACTTTAAGGTTGTTAAGAAATTCGTTAAGTCTGTAGAGGAAAGAGCTATAGGTCAGGAAGTAATGACAAGTCTTACTCCGGGTCAGATGGTTATCAAGATTGTTAATGAAGAAATGGTTTCATTAATGGGAAGTGAGACAACTGAGATTAAGTTAAGACCACAGAATGAGATAACTGTAATCATGATGACTGGACTTCAGGGTGCAGGTAAGACGACTACTACGGCTAAGATAGCAGGAAAGCTTAAAGCTAAAGGAAGAAAACCTTTACTTGCTGCATGTGATATATATAGACCAGCAGCAATTGAGCAGTTACAGATAAATGGTGAGAAGCAAGGCGTTGAAGTATTTGCAATAGGAACAGGTCATAAGCCTGTAAATATTGTAAAAGCGGCAATTGAACATGCTGAGAAAAATGGTAATAATGTCGTTATTATTGATACAGCTGGTCGTTTGCATATTGATGAAGATATGATGAACGAACTTATAGAGATTAAGGAAAATGTAACAGTTGACCAGACAATTTTGGTAGTAGATGCCATGACAGGTCAGGATGCAGTTAACGTAGCCGGAACATTTAATGAGAAGATTGGAATTGACGGTGTAATCCTTACTAAATTAGATGGTGATACCAGAGGTGGTGCTGCACTGTCAATCAGAGCAGTTACAGGAAAGCCTATTTTATATATTGGTATGGGAGAAAAACTTTCGGATTTAGAACAGTTTTATCCTGACAGAATGGCTTCTAGAATATTAGGTATGGGTGATATACTCACACTGATTGAGAAAGCTGAAGCTGTTGTTGATGAAGAGAAAGCTAAAGAGTTAGAGAAGAAATTCAAGAAAGCTGAATTTGGATTTGATGATTATCTTGAACAGATGCAGCAGATAAAGAAAATGGGTGGATTAGAAGATATTATCAGTATGATTCCAGGAATGGGTGATCAGCTAAAAGGTGCTCAGATGCCAGATGAAAAAGTATTAGGCAGAACAGAAGCAATTATTTATTCTATGACACCAGAAGAGAGAAGTAATCCTGCAATTATTAATGTATCTAGAAAGAATAGAATTGCAAGAGGTGCAGGTGTTGATATTGCGGAGGTCAACAGACTTATGAAGCAATATGAACAAAGTAAAAAGCTTATGAAGCAGATGTCCGGAATGATGGGCAAAAAAGGTGGTAAAAAAGGCAGATTCAGACTTCCTTTTTAACATACACATAAAAAACCTAAGGAGGTGAAAAGACAATGGCAGTAAAGATTAGATTAAGAAGAATGGGACAGAAAAAAGCTCCTTTTTATAGAGTAATAGTTTCAGATTCAAGATCACCAAGAGATGGTAAGTTCATCGAAGAAATCGGTACTTATGATCCAAATGTTGAACCAAGTGCAGTTAAGATTGATGCTGAATTAGCACAGAAATGGTTAAACAATGGTGCTCAGCCAACAGACACAGTAGCTAAGTTATTAAAACAGGCTGGTATTGAAAAATAGTGGCTAGTGGAGGTGTAGTAGTAATGAAAGAATTAGTAGAAATACTTGCAAAGGCACTAGTGGACTCTCCTGATGAAGTTGTTGTGACTGAACATGAAGATGAAAAGGGAACAGTTATTGAATTAAAGGTTGCCCCATCAGATATGGGAAAAGTTATTGGCAAACAAGGACGTATTGCTAAATCAATTCGTTCTGTTGTTAAAGCCGCAGCTTTTAAAGAGAACAAAAAAGTTATTGTTGAAATAGTACAGTAATATAAAAGGCTATCACATAATATTTGTTTTGTGATAGCTTTTGTTATATGATATTGAAATGATAATTATAATCAGAGGAAAAATAACTGATTAAGATTAAAAGGATTGCTATGAGCTATATTGGATATGATATATATTCTGAAAGCACTATTATATAATATATGGAGGTAAGAATGGATAAAACAAGTGATATGTTCAGAGTCGGAGTTATTTCATCAACTCATGGAATTAAAGGAGAAGTAAAGGTTTATCCGACAACAGACGAACCTAAAAGATTTAGTAAGTTGAAGAAAGTATATGTAGAGTTTTGCAAAAAAGGTTTAAGAGGTAATTCCACAAGTGAATTAATAGAATTAGAAATTAGCAGTGTAAGATATTTTAAACAATTTGTAATTGTTAAATTCAAAGGCATTGATGATATAAATGATGTTGAAAAATATAAAGGAATGGACTTGTATGTAACAAGAGAAGAAGCAATTCCACTTGAAGAAAATGAATATTATATTGCAGATTTAATTGGATTAAAAGTTATAAGTGATGAAGACAGGGAAGTTGGAATACTTATTGATGTATTACAGACAGGTGCAAATGATGTTTATGAAGTGAAAGCAAATGAAGAATTTGGAGAGAAAGAGCTTCTTCTTCCTGCGATTAAGGAATGTATTAAAGATATAAATATTGATGAGGGAATAATGAGGGTACATATTATGGAAGGGTTATTAGATTTATGAGATTTCACATATTAACATTATTTCCTGAGATGGTTGAGGATTGTTTAAATACAAGTATAATTGGTCGCGCTATAAAAAATGGTAATATAGAATTAAACGTTGTAAATATAAGAGATTTTGCAACTAATAAGCATCACAAGGTAGATGATTATCCTTATGGTGGTGGCGCAGGTATGGTTATGCAAGCGGAACCAGTGTATTTATCATATAAATCAATAGAAGAGAAAATTTGCCAGTTAACAGATGCGAAACCAAGAGTTATATATATGACTCCACAGGGTAATGTATTTAACCAGAGAATGGCAGAAAAATTATCAGAAGAGGAAGATTTAGTATTCTTATGTGGACATTATGAGGGAATTGATGAAAGAGTTCTAGAAATGATTGTAACTGATAATGTTTCAATAGGTGACTATGTTCTGACGGGTGGAGAACTTCCAGCGATGGTTATGGTTGATACAATATCGAGATTAGTAGATGGAGTTCTTAATAATGATGAATCTGCTAAATACGAGTCATTTGCAGAAGATAAGTTAGAATATCCACAGTATACAAGACCGGTTGAATTTATGGGAAGACGAGTTCCTGATGTATTATTATCAGGTGACCATAAGAAAGTGAATGAATGGAGAGAAGCAGAATCCCTTAAGAGAACTAAAGAAAGACGACCCGATTTATTAAAAAATGATGATGTTTAATATTTTATATTGATTTTAAAGTTGGCTGATAGTATGAAGATGAAAACGTGAGGCTGAAACAGGTAAAAATCACTTGCATTATTATATGTATAGTGATATAATTTGAATATGATATAGTGAATTATGTTTAGAGAGTGGGCAAGCAAGTCCACTCTCTAATGTTTGTAAAGGCAAAAAGTTAAGGAGTGATTAAAGAAAATGTCAAAAAAAGATTTATACGAATCAAAGACTGAAGAGTTAGTTACACCTCTTATTGAGCAGAACAATTTCGAATTAGTAGACATTGAATATGTGAAAGAGGGTAGTAACTGGTATTTAAGAGTTTATATTGATAAACCAGGTGGAATAAATGTTGATGACTGTGAATTAATAAGCAGAGCATTGAGTGATAAGCTTGATGAAGAAGATTTTATCGATGATGCATATATATTAGAAGTAAGTTCACCGGGACTTGGCAGACCACTTAAGAAGGATAAAGATTTTGAGAGAAGTTTAGGTGAAGATGTAGAGATAAAACTTTACAGAATGAAAGATGGTACTAAAGATTATAGAGGTTTTCTTAAATCATATAATAAAGAAGAGATAGTAATTGAAGATAATGATGAAGAGATTACATTTAAAAGAAGTGAGATAGCACTTGTAAGACTTGCATTAGATTTTTAATTATGAAGTTGTAAAATATCTGACATAACTGACAGTTTTTGTTTATTATGTTTTAAATATAGATATAAATATAGAAAATGTATATGAATTTTTAAAATATAGAAAAGGAGATTAAAGAAATGAACAGAGAATTAATTGAATCATTAGAAATATTAGAAAAGGAGAAAGACATTAACAAAGAAGTGCTTTTCGAAGCTATTGAGAATTCATTATTAATGGCTTATAAGAATCATTATGGTAAATGTGATAATGTAGAAGTTAATGTAGACAGAGAAACAGGAGATTTCAAGATTATTGCAACTAAGAAAATTGTAGAAGAAGTTGAAGATCCATCGTGTGAGATTTCATTAGATAAAGCTAAAGAGATAGATATAAACAGTGAAGTCGGTGATGAGATTAAAGTTGATGTTAATTCTAAAGAATTTGGAAGAATTGCTACACAAAATGCTAAGAATGTTATCTTACAGAAGATAAGAGAAGAAGAAAGAAAAGTTGTATATGACCAGTACTATGCTAAGGAAAAGGATATCGTTACAGGTATTGTACAGAGAATAAATGGCAAGAATATTAGTATTAATTTAGGTAAGGCTGATGCTGTACTTCTTGAATCAGAACAGGTTAAGACAGAGAAATTTATGCCAACAGAACGTATTAAATTATACATTACTGAAGTTAAGGAGACTCCAAAGGGACCAAAAATCTGTGTATCAAGAACGCATCCTGATCTTGTAAAACGTTTATTTGAAGCAGAAGTTGCTGAAATCAGAGACGGCACAGTTGAAATTGTAAGTGTTTCAAGAGAACCTGGTGTAAGAAGTAAGATTACAGTTAAATCTAATAATAAGAATGTAGATCCATTAGGAGCATGCGTAGGTGTTAACGGAGCAAGAGTTAATGCAATCGTTAATGAATTAAGAGGTGAAAAGGTTGATATAGTACCTTACAGTGAGAATGCAGCTAATTATGTTGAGAATGCACTTAGTCCTGCGAAAGTTATTTCAGTAGTTGCAGATGATGAAGCAAAGACAGCCTCAGTTATCGTACCTGATTACCAATTATCACTTGCAATAGGTAAAGAGGGAATTAATGCAAGACTTGCTGCTAAACTTACAGGCTTTAAGATTGATATTAAGAGTGAAAGTCAGGCAAAAGCTGCTAAAGAAGCTGAGGAGCAGAATGAAAATTCAGAAGTAACAGAAGATATTAGCGAAGAATAAAAGCAGGTGTATATATGAGTGTTACAAAGAAACTTCCAATGCGTCAGTGTGTAGGCTGCGGTGAGATGAAACCTAAGAAAGAACTGATACGAGTACTTAAAACAGCAGAGAATGAAATTATTATTGATAAAACAGGCAAGAAAAATGGCAGAGGTGCATATATATGTTCTTCTAGGGAATGTTTAGAAAAAAGCATTAAAAACCATGGCCTTGAGCGTTCATTCAAAATGAAAATTGATGATTATGTATATGACTTGTTAAGAGAAAGCATATAATTATATATATGTTAAAAAGTTTATACAGAAAATTCATATGGAAAGGAAGTGCATGGCATTGCAAAACAAAGTATTATCAATGATTGGTTTAGCTACAAAAGCAGGTAAAGTGGCAAGCGGAGAATTTTCAGTTGAAAAAATGGTAAAGTCTAATAAAGCATATTTAGTTATCGTGGCAGATGATGCATCAGATAATACTAAGAAGATGTTTACAAATATGTGCACATTTTATAAAGTACCAATATATTTCTATGGAAATAAAGAACTATTAGGTAATGCGATGGGTAAAGAGACGAGAGCATCTTTAGCATTGTTAGATGAAGGATTTTCAAAAGCGATCGTGAACAAAATAAAAGCAGAATAAAATTAACGGAGGTAGAAGAATGGCAAATATTAGAGTATATGATCTTGCTAAACAACTTGGATTAGAAAATAAGGCACTAATGAAGATTTTAGCAGATAATGGAATAGAGAAAAAACCAACAAGTTCAATTACAGAAGAAGAGGCTGATATAGCAAGAAAAGCATTCAATGGATTGGATGGTCAAGGTATTAAAAAATCAGAAAATGATAAAGCAGACAAGAAATTTGACAAGAAATTTGACAATAAAGAAGCAGATAAGAAAGCTGTTAATAAGCAAGCAGATAAGAAAAAAGAATCAGTAAATACTGATAAAAATACTTCAAAAGAAGCATCAAATACAGATAAGAAAAATGCAGTAAAAGATAATAATGATGGAAAAAAAGCACATATAACACAGGTGTATAATCCACAGAACAGTAATAATAATTCAGCTACAGGAAAGAAAAAGAATAATGGTCAGAATAATAAGAAAAATGACTATAATTCTAATAATCAGAATAGAAATAATAACAATAACAACCAGAACAATAAAAATAATGGAAATAACCAGAAGAATAAGAACAATGGTGGGAATTCTAATAATGTAAATAGTCAGAATAATAACCAGAACGGTAATCAGAACAACAGAAATAATAATCAGAATAGAAATAATAACAATAACAACCAGAACAATAAAAATAATGGAAATAACCGTAATAACAGAAATAATAACCAGAATAGTAATAATTCATATGGTAAAAATAATGGAAAGAATAATGGAAAGAATAACAATTCACAGCCTGTTAAACAACAACCAGTGAAAGAAGAAGAGACAATCAAAGAGATTATTCTGCCAGAGACACTTACAATCAAAGAACTTGCTGATAAGATGAAGATTCAGCCATCTGCACTTGTTAAGAAATTATTTATGCAGGGACAGATAGTTACAATTAATCAGGAAATTGACTTTGATACAGCTCAGGAGATAGCATTAGAATATGATATCATTGCAGAGCAGGAAGAAAAAGTTGACATTATTGAAGAATTATTAAGAGAAGATGAAGAAGATGAAAGCAAGTTAGTAAAGAGACCACCTGTTGTATGTGTTATGGGTCACGTTGATCATGGTAAGACATCACTTCTAGATGCAATCAGACAGACAAATGTCATAGCTAAAGAAGCCGGTGGAATTACACAGCATATCGGTGCATACACAGTAACAGTTAATGGCGAACAGATTACATTCTTAGATACTCCTGGACATGAGGCATTTACAGCAATGCGTATGAGAGGTGCCCAGTCAACAGATATAGCTATATTAGTAGTTGCAGCAGATGATGGCGTAATGCCACAAACAGTAGAGGCTATTAACCATGCAAAGGCAGCAGGAATAAGCATTATCGTTGCTGTTAATAAGATTGATAAGCCAAGTGCTAACATAGATAAAGTTAAACAGGAATTAGCAGAATATGAATTAGTTGCTGAGGACTGGGGTGGAGATACAATATTTGTTCCTGTATCAGCACATACTAAAGAGGGTATCGATACACTTCTTGAGATGATTCTTCTTGAGGCAGAGGTATGTGAACTTAAGGCCAATCCTAACAGAAAGGCACGTGGTCTTGTAATAGAAGCACAGCTTGATAAGGGACGTGGACCTGTCGCTACAGTATTAGTACAGAAAGGTACATTACATGTGGGTGACGCAATTGCTGCGGGTTCATTTTATGGTAAAGTACGTGCCATGGTTAATGATAAGAGAATGAGAGTTAATACAGCTACACCATCAACTCCTGTTGAAATTTTAGGACTTAATGGTGTCCCAAATGCAGGTGAGGTATTTGTGGCAACAGAAAATGATAAAGAGGCAAGAAACTTTGCTGAGACATTTATCAAAGACGGAAGAGAAAAACTTCTCGAAGGTTCTAAAGCTAAAGCAAAGATGTCTTTAGATGACTTATTTAACCAGATACAGGAAGGTGAACTTAAAGAGTTAGATTTAATTGTCAAAGCTGATGTTCAGGGTTCTGTTGAAGCAGTTAAGAACAGTCTTACCAGATTATCTAATGATGAAGTTGTAGTTAAGGTTATTCATGCCGGTGTCGGTGCAATTAATGAATCAGACGTTATCTTAGCATCAGCATCAAATGCAATTATAATAGGCTTTAACGTACGACCAGATAATCTCGCTAAAGAGATAGCAGAAAGAGAAAAAGTCGACTTAAGATTATACAGAGTTATTTATCAGGCAATTGCAGATGTGGAAGCAGCAATGAAAGGCATGTTAGATCCTGTATATGAAGAGAAAGTAATTGGTCACGCAGAAGTAAGACAGTTATTTAAAGCTTCAGGCGTTGGAACAATCGCAGGTTCTTATGTACTTGACGGTGTATTCCAGAGAGGCTGCAGTGTAAGAATTACAAGAGAAGGCGAGCAGATATTCGAGGGTGCATTAGCATCACTTAAGAGATTTAAAGATGATGTAAAAGAAGTTAAATCTAACTATGAATGTGGTCTGGTATTTGAAAAATTCAATGACGTAAAAGAAGGCGATATCGTAGAAGCATATATTATGCAGGAAGTGCCAAGATAGATTATAGAAAGCAGGGTTTTGTCTATGAGAAAAAACAGCATAAAAAATACACGTATTAATGGCGAAGTAATGCGTGAACTTAGCAATATAATAAGAGGAGAGATTAAAGATCCAAGAATTAATCCTATGACGAGTGTTGTGTCTGTGGAGGTTTCACCTGATTTAAAACAGTGTAAAGCATATATAAGTGTATTAGGTGATGAAGAATCACAGAAAAGTACATTAGAAGGATTAAGAAGTGCAGAGGGTTATATAAGAAGAGAACTTGCACATACAATTAATCTTAGAAATACACCTGAAATTATTTTTATTATTGACCAGTCAATTGAATATGGTGTCAATATGTCTAGGTTTATCGATGAAGTAAATAAAGATATTAAAGATGACGGTGAGGAAAATGATATTGAAACAGAATAAAATATCTGACTATTTAGAAAAGGTGAAAACAATAGGTATGGGTGGACATATAAGACCTGACGGCGATTGCGTCGGGTCATGTATGGGACTTTATACATATTTGAAACATCAATATAGTGATATTAATGTTGATTTGTATTTAGAACCTATTCCGGATAAGTTTAAATTTCTTAAATATAGTGATGAGATTAAGAACAGCTATGATGGAGACAAAGAATATGATTTATTTATCTCATTAGATTCAAGTGACATTGACAGATTGGGTGAGTTTGAGCCATATTTTAATAATGCTAAAAAAACATTATGTATAGACCATCATATAAGCAATACAGGATTTGCGATGGATAACATTGTATTTCCTAAGGCTAGTTCAGCAAGTGAAGTTGTATACACACTTTTAGACGAAGATAAAGTGGATTATGATGTGGCTTGTGCTTTATACCTTGGAATAATTCACGATTCTGGAGTGTTTAAATATTCGAATACATCGGCAGCTACAATGACAATTGCTGGTAAACTTATGGAAAAAGGCATTCCTTTTACAAATATAATCGATAATACATTTTATACAAAGACCTATATACAGAACCAGATACTTGGAAGGGCATTATTAGAAAGCGTATTGTTCTATGATGGTAAATGTATTTTTTCTGTAGTAAAGAAAAGTGAATTTGATTTTTATAACATTACTAACAAAGATTTAGATGGAATAGTAGAGCAGCTTAGAATTACAAAAGGTGTTGAATGTGCAATATTCCTGTATGAAGTTGGAGAACTTGAATACAAAGTAAGTCTGCGTTCAAATGAAATCGTAGATGTAAGTGCTATTGCAACATATTTCGGAGGTGGTGGTCATATAAGAGCAGCAGGCTTTAATATGAAAGGCACAGTATATGATGTAATAAATAATATTTCAGAGCAGATAGAGATACAGTTAGGTTAGTCAGGTTTGTGAGAAAAATCGTCTATTTGCGATTAATCGCTTGGAAATGAGGATTAGAATGAACAATAATATTAATGGTGTAATTAATGTATATAAAGAAAAAGGTTTTACATCACATGATGTTGTTGCGAAATTAAGAGGTATACTAAAAACTAAAAAAATTGGGCATACAGGCACACTTGATCCGGAGGCGGAGGGTGTGCTTCCAATTTGTATAGGAAATGCGACAAAATTATGTGACCTTATAATGGAAAAGAGAAAAACTTATGAAGCAGAGTTAGTTCTCGGATTAAAGACAGATACACAGGACATGACAGGTGAAATTATAGAAAAATATAGTGATACAATTGAACTATCAGATACAGAGATATCTAATGCCATTAAGAGTTTCGAGGGTGATTATGCCCAGATTCCACCAATGTATTCGGCACTTAAAGTAAATGGCAGAAAGCTATATGATTTAGCACGTGAGGGAATTGTAGTAGATAGGAAGCCAAGAAATATTTATATATATGGAATTGATATATTAGAAATAAAACTACCTGTTATAAGAATCAGAGTTAATTGCAGCAAAGGAACATATATAAGAACTTTATGTAACGATATAGGTGAGAGGTTAGGTGTATATGGCTGTATGGGATATTTACTAAGAACCCAGACAGGTATATTTAAGCTTGACGACAGTGTAAAACTTTCGGAAATTGAACAGATTGTGACTGATGACAGATTAGAAGAGTCAGGAATATTAGTTAAAACAGAGGATATCCTTGACTATCCGAAATTAATTGTTAAGGATAGATTTAAAAAGCTATTATTAAATGGAAATGTATTAACTTCTGAAATGTTTATGGAAAGGAATAAAGTGGCTGATAATACTGATGGAAATACTGGTGCAATAAATTATGAAACCAGAGCTTATGATAATAATCAGATATTATACAGAGTCTATTGTGAGGGAAGATTTTATGCAGTATATAAAATAGATAAGGAAAGTGGATTGTATAAACCAGAGAAAATGTTTATGGCTTAATACCGAGAAACGGAGAAAGTGTGAAAGAATATGCATATCTATGATGAGACAAAGGATATTCGTGTTAATAATTCGGCAGTAACATTAGGTAAATTTGATGCATTTCATTTAGGACACCAGAGACTTATTAACATTATTAATGAGAAAAAGAAAGAATATGGTTATGAAACAGTACTTTTTTCATTCGATACAACAGGAATAAAACATCTGCCGAGTGTGACAACTAAGGCTGAAAGAATAGATATATGTAATGAATTAGGTATAGATAATCTTGTGTTCTATCCTGTTAATAAAGAAACCATGGCAATTGAGCCTGAAAATTTTATTAAAGAAGTATTAGTTAAAAGTATGGGTGCAAAGGTAATTGTGACAGGCAGAGATTTCTGTTTTGGAAGAAACAGACGTGGAAATGTAGAGATGCTCGAGAAATATGCGGTTGAGTCAGGATATGAACTTATAGTTGCAGATGATGTTATGTCAAATGGTGAAAAGGTCAGCAGTTCAAATATAAAGGATTATCTGACTTCGGGTAATATAGAGATGTCAAACAAAATGCTTGGTTATAATTATTTTATAAAAGGACAGGTTGTAGCAGGAAAACAGAATGGAAGAAAGATAGATACCAGAACTATTAATATAAGTCCTGATGAGAATAAAATTCTGCCTCCAAGAGGTGTATATAAGACTAATACACACATAGATTCAAGAGTCTTTAAGAGTATTACAAATGTCGGAATTAATCCAACAGTTAAAGAAGATGGAAGAATTGTAGTCGAAACTCATATATTAGATTTCAATGAAGATATTTATGATAAAGAAGTGAAAATTGAGTTTATAAAATTCATAAGAGAAGAGAGAAAATTCCCTGATTTAAATGCATTAAAAAGGCAGATATTACTTGACATATCGGAAGCAAATTTATAAAATAGAATCATGAATTTGTGAGGTTGTTTTATGTGAAAATAAAAGAAAAGGAAAGGTACTAGTATGCAAATCAGGGTAGCAATTTTAGATCAGGATCAGAACTATCAAAACAGGGTATTAGTTGCTTTGCGTGAAAAATTTTCTAAAAAATTACAGGTATTCCCATGTAATAGTACAGAAGACGTTTTATCGGTAATAGAAGCACATGAAGTAAAGGTTTTTGCAATTAATAAGATGATTAACTATGATATTTCCCAGATACCGGAGGAATGTGCAATAGTATATTTATCAGAATTAAAATCAGTTAAAGAGGAAGATGGAACACCAGTAGTATGCAAGTATCAGAAAGTTAAGAATATTGCTGGTGAATTATATAATATCGGCAAGAACTATGATAAATTATTAGCTGAGAAGAAAGAAGCAGAGAGAAAAGCTGAAGAGGAAAGACTAGAAGCTGAAAGAAAAGCTGAAGAAGAAAGATTAGAAGCTGAAAGAAAGGCTGAAGAAGAGAGAAGAAAAGCCGAAGAAGAAAGACTAGAGGCAGAAAGAAAGGCTGAAGAAGAAAGATTAGAGGCAGAAAGAAAAGCAGCTGAAGAAGAGCAGAAGAGATTAGAAGAAGAGAGAAAAGCTGAGGAAGAAAGAATCAGAGAGAAACGTAGAACTCCAGATGTGTACGCATTTATTTCGGCAGGAAACAGTGAGGGCAGCACGACAACAGGTATTTCTCTTGCAATTGCTAATGCAGATGATAATACTAATATTTTATATCTTGATTTCAAACAGTTCAGCACAATGAGAAGATTTTTTGATGTTTCAAGAACGGATGTACCATTTAGTGATATTTTAACTAAGGCAGCAAACGGGGAACTTACTAAGGAAGATTTAGAGAAAGCCATAATAACAGATATGAAATTTGGCTTTGACTTCATTAATAATGAAGATTGTGCTTTTGAATTAGTTATGTATTTGGAAAATGGATTTAAAAAGTTATATGAGACAATTGGAGAGTTAGAGAATTATGATATCATCATAGTTAACTTAGAGAGTGCAATTTCTAAGATTAATTTCTCAGTTCTTGATGTAGCTAAGAAAGTTATATTTGTAGGAAGTGGATTACCTGATTCTAATAAGAATATTGAGAGAAACATTGAGATTATCAAAAAATATGATGAAGTGAATGATTGCTCTTATATAGAGAAAACTAATATACTCTATAACAGATTTGTTAATAGAAATTGTAGTGTACTACATCTTTCAGGCGTTAATGTAATAGGTGAAATTAATGTTATTAAAGAGAAAACGGAACAGAGAGTATTAGATACAATGTCTAAGATGGCGATATTTGGACAGATCGTTGAATAGTTACATACATATTGAAGATTACAGAAAGGTTAGGTAATAATATATGATAGATTTAAACATAAAGAACGATGAAGAAAAAGTTACTGCTGAATATCTCCTTAAATCTAACGACAGAATTGACAATCTTACATTAGGTATGATGGTTAACAATGATATAGAAGGTTTCTTACCAGTACAGCCGGTACAGGTAGAGAATGACAGATATTTCAGATATGATATAACGGGATTGGTTACAATGAAAGAATATCTCGGTGAATATGTTAAAAAAGACAGATTATTAAAAGTATTCTATGGTATTGCTAATACGATTAGGGAATCATCAGAATATATGATTAACTGGACATCATTTTCACTAGAGAGAAAAGAGATATACGTTAATCCTGAAAATGGAGATGTCAGGTTATTATGTCTCCCATTACTTACAGTTATTAATGATGGTAATATATGCAACTTTTTTAAGAATGTATTATTTAGTTCACAGTTTGATTTAGATGAAAATGGTGATTATGTAGGTAAACTTATCACATTTCTTAATCCTAAATCATATACGTTGGACAAGTTCATATATGAATTAGAAGATATGCTCGGACTTGAACATAAAGAAGTGGTTGAGGAAGAAGACGAAGAAGATACAACTGTAGAAGCTGAAACAGAAGAAGATAAAAATGATGCAGATGTAGAAAAAGAGCCAGCAGAAGATACCGAGCAGGAAGCTGCTAATGATGACGATACAGAGATTCAACCTGAATTAGAAGAGAATGTTGCAGAGACATCAGATGAAGTTATAGATGAAAAAGTAACTGAAGAGACAATAGAGATAGATGAAGTATCTGGGAAAGATGCTGAAACAGAAGAAGTTCCTCCAACTGTTTCAAAACCAGAGATAGAACCATATCTAATAAGATTATCTAATAATCAGGAGATAAAGATTGATAAAGATTCATTCTATATTGGTAAAGATGAGAAAAATGTTGATTATTGTATATCAGATAACTTAGCTATTGATGATAAACATGCTTATATTATAAGACATGGTAAAGAATACTTTGTTGTAGACAATAATTCGAAGAATCATACATATTTAAACAGAGTATTAATAGGAACTGATGAGGAAGTCTTTATTCCACACGGAGCTCAGCTTAGATTTGCTGACGAAGATTTTGAATTCAGAATGCATAAATAAGTTTTAAATATTTTTGGATTTATAAGACCTTTTATAGTTTATATATTTTAAGATATAATATATAACTTTAAAAGGTCTTTGTAATTTATGTATGAATTTATGTGAAATCGAATTTAAAATTAGGTAAAATTTTACTTGTTTATTTCCGGAATATAGGTTATTGTATATAAGGATGCTTTTTTTTGATAAAAAATGTCTATACTATAATTGAATATTAGAAAATACATAACTATATGTATATTGAAAGGAAAATTATGAGCAGTACAATGATAATAAGTATGCTTGGGGGATTAGGACTATTCCTTTATGGAATGAAGCTTATGGGTGAAGGAATAGAAAAAGTAGCAGGTTCTAAGATGAAAACAATCTTAGAGTGGTGTACCAAGAACAGACTTATAGGTGTTATCGTCGGTACAATTTTTACTGCTATTATTCAGTCTTCAAGTGCAGCTACTGTTATGGTTGTAAGTTTTGTTAACTCAGGACTTATGAATCTTATGCAGGCTGTAGGTGTAATTATGGGTGCTAACATTGGTACAACAGTAACAGCACAGATTGTAGCATTTGATCTTGATAGTATTGCACCAATATTTGTAATTACCGGTGTTGTTATGATTATGTTCTTTAAGAATGAAACGGTCAACAAAGTCGGCGAGGTGCTTTTTGGTTTTGGCGCATTATTTTTAGGAATGAGCCTTATGAAAAATTCTATGGCAGATATAAAAGATTCTGTTACAGTAATGAAGATGATTAGTTCACTTAAGAATCCTTTAGTTGCAATCTTGGTAGGACTTGTTATTACTACGATATTACAGAGTTCATCTGCGTCGGTAGGTATTCTTGTAACGATGGCCGGAAGTGGACTTGTAGAATTACCAATGTGTTTCTATGTTATTTTAGGTTGTAACATAGGTGCCTGTACATCTGCTGTATTAGTAGGTCTTACAGGTAAGAAAGATGCTAAGAGAGCTGCCCTTATTCATCTTATGTTTAATATTATAGGTTCAATAATAATGTTACTTATTTTATTACCATTTGGAGGATATGTTGAGCATTGGATTAATGCTATTTCAGCTGATCCTAAACGTGCCGTAGCTAATACACATACTATATTTAAGGTATTCCAGGTTATTATCTTATTCCCATTTGCAGGCTGGATAGTAAAACTTACACAGTGGCTTGTACCTGGCGAAGATAAACAAAAAGAAAAATATGAATTAAAATATATTAGTCTTGATTCAGCGGTATCTCCGGCTATTGCTATGATAGAGGTAACAAATGAGATTAAGAGAATGGGTGAGATTGCTAATTATAACCTTGAAAGAAGTATGGAAGCGTTAATGAAAGGCAATAAGGATATAATTAATGAAGTGTTTGAACGAGAACATGAAGTTGATTTCCTTAGCAGGAAGATTACCGATTTCTTAGTTAAGATAAATCAGATGCTGCCAGTAAGTGAGACAAAGAACATAGCTGGCTATTACCATGTTGTAAGTGATATTGAACGTATAGGTGACCATGCAGAAAATATTGCGGAATTTGCACAGACAAAGCTTAATGAATCAATAGAATTCAGTAAAGTGGGTGCGGAGGAATTACAACATATGTTTGATGTTATGAATAAGGAAGTGAAACTTGCATTAGAAGCATTTACTGAGAGAAATGAAGAACATCTTAAAGAAATTATGGATTTAGAAGATGAAGTAGATGATTTAGAAAAACAGTTACAGAGAAATCATGTACGTCGTATGTCTAAGAACGAATGTAGTCCTAAGGCAGCAATATTCTCTGATTTGATTTCAAACTTCGAAAGAGTATCAGATCATGCTACAAATATTGCATTTGCTACATTCAGAGAAGAAGAATATATTTAAGAATTTTGAATACAGGTCATATTATATGGCCTGTATTTGTTTGTGAAATTATATAATGAAAATAAGTTATCAATGTATTGTATCTTATAACTCTGAGAATAAGGAAAGGTATGAAAATGAAGAAATTAATATATCTAATTGCGTTAATAACAATGACAGTAGTATTAGTTGCCTGTGGAGGTAGTAAGAAGAGTAAAAATAATAAAAAAGATGGAAACACAACAAAGTCAGTAAATACTACGCAAACAACAGAAGCGACAGATAAGAATGTAGAAACAAATAAATTAGAAGAGACCGCTGAACAAACTACAACAGAAGAGATCATAACAGAAGAATCCACAACTACTACGGTGGCTGAAACTACACCAGAACCTGTCACAACCGCACAAGAGACAAGTTCATACATACCAAGAACTGGTGGACATCTAGTAGCAATTGATGCAGGACATCAGGCACATGGCAATAATGAAAAAGAACCGGTAGGACCGGGTGCATCAGAAGTAAAAGCTAAAGTAAGCAGTGGAACAGCAGGTTGCGTTAGCGGACTTGCTGAATATGAACTTAACTTAAGTATTGCCCTTAAATTACAGAAAGAATTAGAAACCAGAGGATATAATATCATAATGATAAGAAGTACCAATGATGTTAATATCAGTAATAGCGCAAGAGCACAGATTGCAAATAATGCAGGTGCAGAAGCATTTATCAGGATACATGCTAATGGTTCTGAGAACAGTAGTACAAATGGTGCGATGACAATATGTCAGACACCATCTAATCCATATAATGGTAATATATATGGATTAAGCAGAAAATTATCACAATGCGTATTAGATAAATATATTGAAAGTACAGGTGCAAGAAAACAAAAGGTATGGGAAACTGATACTATGAGTGGAATTAACTGGGCATCCGTACCTACCACGATTATAGAAATGGGATATATGTCTAATCCGACTGAAGATGGATTAATGGCTACGGAGGATTATCAGAATAAAATTGTGATTGGAATTGCAAATGGAATAGATGCATATTTTAACAGTTGAAAACAGGAGCTGTGTGAAGAGTCTCTTATTTTCTGATTCCTTAATCGGGTGTGAGTAAATGCCGCCCTCTGCAAAGTCTATTATGTGCAGTAAATCAAACGTACTTTGCTTGAACGGTGATTTGCTGCACCTACCTTTTGCATCTGGCGGCATATAACTCACACACACGATATGTCATAAATCAAGTGTGTGTCATAGACGGAATCATTGGTTTAAATGTCTGTGAATTGAATCAGAATATTATTTATTCAGCACCATTTACATGTTTTTTTAGTGCTTCAAATGTTTCTTTACTAAGTACGTGTTCCATCTTGCAGGCATCTTCATCTGCAACTTCAGGATTAACGCCTAATTTGACAAGCCATTTTGATAATAACTCATGTCTTTCATAAATCATTTCTGCTATTTCACGACCAGTATCAGTTAAGTATATGTATCCTGCATCTGTAACTGTAATATGGTCTTTTTCGCGAAGATGTTTCATTGCAATACTTACACTTGATTTCTTAAAGCCTAATTCATTAGCAATATCGACAGAACGAACAACAGGTAATTTCTTACTTAATACCAAAATTGTTTCTAAATAATTTTCAGAAGATTCGTTTATAAACGCTCTCATTATTAAAGCTCCTTTTATTTATTATTTTAAATAATTTTTAAATTCACATTCCTTAAGATATCATATCATTATATAATACTATACCACAAATTTCTAAAATTAGATAGTATATATTTTCCTAATAATATAGAACTAAAATATTAAATATATTTGTAAAGAAAATAGATATACAATATATTGAATTCAAAATATATAGAAAAATATGCAGAAAAAATTAAAAAAGTTATTGACACCTAATGAATGTTAGACTATACTAACTTTCGAAGAAAAGAGTTTTGAAAAATATTATCAATATAGAAAGAGGATGATATGATGCCTTTAACAATGGTTAATGCAGGTGAACCTAATGTAATTAAAAAGGTTGGCGGTAAAGAAGAAACACGTAGATTTCTGGAGAACCTCGGCTTTGTAGCAGGTGGAACGGTAACAGTTATATCAGAAATTGATGGTAATATGATTGTTAATGTTAAGGATTCCAGAGTGGCTATAGGTAAAGATATGGCTAATAAAATAATGGTATAAAATATAACTGATAATAAAAAGAGTTCTATAAGTATTAATTATTAGCATAGTTACATATAAATGTAACTGATAGTGCAGTATTATTAGTTCCTAACAATTATGACAAGATAACATTTATATGTTATTTGTATAAAAAAAGTATTTATATACTTTACAAAAAGGCAAGAATGGAGGAAATGCATTATGACACTTAGAGAAGTGGAGTGCGGAACAACTGTTAAAGTTAAGAAACTTACAGGTGATGGTCCGGTTAAAAGAAGAATTATGGATATGGGAATTACAAAAGGTGTTGAGATATTTGTAAGAAAAGTTGCACCTCTTGGAGATCCTGTAGAAGTAACTGTAAGAGGCTACGAATTATCATTAAGAAAAGCCGATGCAGAAATGATAGAAGTAGAATAAAATCTGTTTTACAGATTTTATTTCAGACAAATTTTTTTTGCCCCCGTGTTAGTTAACACTAACAAAAATAAGACAAAACGTACAATGAAAAGTTATAACAGTTATATATTCAGAAGTTTATAATAGCGACACATATATAAACTAATTAATCTGAATTAAAGAAGTGTCGCAGAAATGAGGAGATTTATGTCAATTAAAATTGCATTAGCAGGTAATCCAAACTGCGGAAAAACCACATTATTTAATGCGTTGACAGGTTCAAACCAATTCGTTGGTAACTGGCCTGGTGTAACAGTTGAGAAAAAAGAAGGTAAGTTAAAAAATCATAAAGATGTAGTAATAACTGATTTGCCTGGTATTTATTCTTTATCACCTTATACATTAGAGGAAGTTGTAGCAAGAAACTATCTTATTAATGAGAAACCAGATGCAATTATTAATATTGTAGATGGTACTAATATTGAAAGAAACTTATATTTATCAACACAGATTATGGAACTTGGTATTCCGGTAATTATGGCAGTAAATATGATGGACGTTCTTGAGAAAACAGGTGACACAATTAATACTGATAAATTAAGTCAGAAACTTGGATGCGAAGTGGTTGAAATATCTGCTCTTAAAGGAACAGGAATTCAGAAAGCAGCAGAGAAAGCAGTTGCTTTAGCAAGTGACAAGAAGAGAGTTGCTCCTGTACATAGCTTTGACAAAGATGTTGAAGCTGTAATTACTAAAGTAGAAGAAAAGCTTGCAAATGTAGTTACAGAAGAACAGAAACGTTTCTTTGCAATCAAATTACTTGAGAAAGATGATAAAATTCAGACTTTATTAGATATCGTTCCTGAAGTTGATGATGAAATTAAAGAGTTAGAAGATAAATTTGATGATGATACAGAAAGTATTATTACAAACGAAAGATATGTATATATTTCTTCTATAATCGGAGATTGCTTAAAGAAAGCTAAGAAGAAGACATTAACAACATCTGATAAGATTGATAGAATCGTTACAAACAGATGGCTTGCATTACCTATATTTGCAGCAATAATGTTCCTCGTATACTATATTGCAGTAAGTACAGTAGGTACATTCGTAACAGACTGGACAAATGATGGTTTATTTGGTGATGGCTGGCACTTATTTGGAAATGGTTCAAGTGCTTATGAAAAAGCAGCAAATGACTATGCAGTAGAAAACATCTGGACAGATGATGTAGTTGAAACGGTTAAAGCAGCAGATGAAGCAGGTGTTATCGGTGCCGATAATATTCTTGGCGCAATTAAAGATGAAGATTATGCTACATTTGAAGAAGAATATGGTACATATGGTGAATCATTAACAGAAGCAGGATATGATATTTCAGAAACTGTTGACGAAGCCATGGAGGATGCTCCTGATACAGCAGATTATGGTATCTGGGTACCTGGTATTCCTGTACTCGTAGAAAAAGGTCTTGATGCAGTACATTGTGCTGGATGGTTAAAAGGACTTATCCTTGACGGTATTGTAGCCGGTGTTGGTGCTGTACTTGGTTTCGTACCACAGATGCTTGTCTTATTCATTTTACTCGCATTTCTTGAAGCTTGTGGTTATATGGCCAGAGTTGCATTTATTATGGATAGAATTTTCCGTAAATTCGGTTTATCAGGTAAATCATTTATTCCAATGCTTATCGGTAGTGGTTGTGGTGTTCCTGGTGTTATGGCATCGAGAACAATCGAGAACGACAGAGACCGTAAGATGACAATTATGACAACAACATTTATCCCTTGTGGTGCTAAATTACCAATTATCGCTCTTATTGCAACAGCATTATTCCAGGGAGCATGGTGGGTAGCACCTAGTGCTTACTTCGTAGGTATCGCAGCAATTATCTGCTCTGGTATCATACTTAAGAAAACAAAGATGTTCGCAGGAGATCCTGCACCATTCGTTATGGAGTTACCAGCATATCACATGCCAACAGTTGGAAATGTATTAAGAAGTATGTGGGAAAGAGGATGGTCGTTCATTAAGAAAGCCGGAACAATAATTCTTCTTTCATCAATCATTATCTGGGCTGGTTCATCATTCGGTTTCGAAGGTGGCAAGTTTGGATTTAACCCTGATATAGCTCTTGAAAGCAGTATCCTTGGTAAGATTGGTAACGCAGTAAGCTTTATCTTTGCACCTCTTGGTTTCAACAACATCAAAGCAACAATTGCTACAATTATGGGATTAGTTGCAAAAGAAGAAGTTGTAGGTGTATTCGGTGTACTTGACTTTGAGAATATGACAAAGATTGCAGCGTATTCGTTCCTTGTATTCAATCTCCTTTGCGCGCCTTGTTTTGCAGCTATGGGTGCTATTAAGAGAGAGATGAACAATACAAAATGGTTCTGGTTCGCAATTGGATATCAGACATTACTTGCATATGTTGTTTCGCTTTGTATTTACCAGATAGGTGCATTAATTATCGGAGAAATAAGCTTTGGTATAGCAACGGTAGTAGCTATCTTATTAATCATAGGATTCTTATATCTTCTCTTCAGACCATATAAAGAGAGTAAGACACTTAGATTTGATAGTGCTAAGTTAAATAAAAAGTAAGATTAAACAGATTGTAAAATGTAAATGTGTGCTTTTGCGAAGTTAGTAAACTTCGGATTGGAGGAAATTATGGGAACAATTTTTGTAGCAGTTCTTGTAGCGGTAATAGTTGGATTAATAATTTATAGTATGGTTAGAGACAAGAAAAATGGTAAGTCAATACAATGCGGAGGCGATTGCAAGCATTGTGGAGGTCATTGCCATTAAGAAAATGTCTGTGACGAAACTATAGAGAAAGGAGATTAACCGGAATGGAAAAATGTAATCAGGTAGTAAATAAAAATGATTCACAGAATTATCTCAGAACGGAAATGCAAAGAGAAATTGTGATAGATCGTTTAAAAGAACGCGGTTGTAGAATTACTAAACAGAGATTGATTTTATTGGATATTATATTAAATGAAGATTGCTCATGCTGTAAAGAAATATATTATCAGGCATCAAAGATAGAACCATCTATAGGAACTGCAACTGTATACCGAATGGTTAATACCCTTGAAGAAATTGGCGCCATAAGCAGAAAAAATATGTATAAAATTGCGTGTGGTTCGACGTGCGAAGTAAAAGATGCGTGTGTTATTAAATTAGATGATGATACAACACATCATTTGTCGGCAAATAAATGGAACAAGGTTATCTTAGAAGGTCTTAAAGCATGCGGATACATTATTAATAATCAGAATATACAAAGTGTTGAGGTTCAGCCTTGTATATGTGATTAAAACAAAAGAGATGTTGATAAAAAATATCAACATCTCTTTTTTGATTGACAATGAAAAAATAAGATGATAGTATACACATATGAACAGACATTCATATGAAAGTGAGGTAAAGAAATGTTTTTAGAGATAAAAGATTTGAAAAAAAGTTTTGGAACTGATTCTAATAAAACAGAGGTTTTAAAGGGAATTAACTTTGAAGTAAATAAAGGTGAGTTTTGTGTACTGTTAGGACCATCTGGTTCAGGTAAATCTACATTACTTAATATAATCGGTGGAATAGATGGTGCTGACAGTGGATATATCTCAATAGACGGTGAGAAGATAAAGGATATGGATGAGAAAACTCTTACTAAATACAGACGTAAACATTTAGGATATATTTTCCAGATGTACAATCTCATTCCTAACCTTAATGTTAAGGAGAATATAGAGGTAGGTGCATATCTTAGTGATAATCCCTTAGATATTGATGATTTGCTTAAGACATTAGGACTGTATGAACACAGACACAAACTTCATAACCAGTTGTCCGGTGGACAGCAGCAGAGAACTTCAATAGGCCGTGCAATTGTCAAAAATCCTGATATTTTGTTATGTGATGAACCAACCGGAGCATTAGACTATAACACTTCGAAGGAGATACTTAAACTTATTGAGGAAGTAAGTCATAAGTATGGTACAACTGTAATAATGGTAACACATAATGATGCAATTAAAAATATGGCAGACAGAGTAGTAAAACTCAGAGATGGACAGATTCGTAAGTCTTATATAAACGAAGAAAAGATATCAGCAAGCGAGCTTGACTGGTAATTAATCTATAGTGATAAGTGAAATATGAAAATAAATTAAGGAAAAGACTTAATTTTTGAAAGGAAAGATATGATGAAAAATCCATTACGCAAAAGACTGCCAAAAGAATTTGTGAGTGAAATCGGAAAATATTTAGTTATTTTCTTATTTATGACTATTACAATCGGTCTTATATCGGGATTCTTAGTGGCAGATTCAAGCATGATAAAAGCTTATGATGAAAGTTTTGATAAGTATAATATTGAAGATGGTAACTTTGAGCTTATGGAAAAAGCTGATGATAAATTGATATCTTCATTAGAAAACTATGGAGTAACAATTTATGATAATAACTATATTGAGTGTGATACAGATAACAATCTGAATGGAGAAATTGACAGCACACTCAGAATTTTTAAGAATAGAGAAGAGGTTAATAAAGTATGCCTTATGAAAGGTAAGATGCCTAAAAAGGTTGATGAAATTGCAATAGATAGAATGTATGCTGATAATAATAAGGTATCTGTAGGTGATAAGATAGAAGTAGCAGGAAGAAAGCTTGAGGTTACAGGTCTTGTAGCCTTATCAGACTACAGTGCATTATTCTCTGATAATGGAGATGTAATGTTTGATGCGGTTAAATTCGGTGTTGCAATTGTTACTGAAGATGGATATGAAGTATTTGACAACGCAAAAGTACATTATGATTACTCATGGATATATAATGATAAGCCGGCAAATGATACAGAGGAAAAGAAGTTATCAGACGGATTTATGAAGGAATTAAACAGTAGTGCTGAAATTGTCAAATACATACCTAGATATGGTAACCAGGCAATACAGTTTACCGGAGAAGATATGGGAAGCGATCAGGCAATGATGATTATGCTTCTATATATTCTTATAACAATTTTAGCGTTTGTATTTGCAGTAACTACTAATAATACAATTACTAAAGAATCTACGGTAATAGGCACTCTAAGAGCTTCAGGATATACAAGAGGTGAATTGTTAAGACATTACATATCATTACCTGTTATAACAACATTAATAGCTGCCCTAGTCGGTAATATACTTGGTTATACAGTATTTAAAAATATAATGGCAGCAATGTATTATGGAAGTTACAGCCTGCCAACTTATAAAACAATATGGAATGCAGAAGCATTTATTCTGACAACAATAATACCCTTAATTATAATGATTGTAATAAATATGGTGCTTATTTCTATAAAACTTAAGCTATCACCACTTAAGTTTTTAAGACATGATTTATCTAAGTCAAAGAAAAAGAAAGCAGTACGATTACCACATTTTAAGTTTCTTCAGAGATTCAGACTTAGAATAATACTCCAGAACATACCAAGTTATGCTACGTTATTTGTCGGAATATTATTTGCATATGTATTATTGATATTTGGCATGGGAATGAGTCCTCTTTTAACACATTTCCAGAAAGAAACACTTGATAATATGATTTCTAAATATCAATATGTTCTGAAAGCACCTGTTGAAACTGGAAATGGAGAGGCTGAAAAATATTGTTATACATCACTTGATATTTCATCAAAGAAGTTTAACGATGAAGGAGTTGGTATCTATGGAATTAATGAAAACAGTAAATATATTGACCTTAAGTTAAGCGGCGATGAAGTATATATTTCTGATTCATTTGCTGATAAATATCTACTTAAAAAGGGTGATAAATTCAAATTACATAATAAATATAGTGGTGAAAAATACGAATTTAGGATAAAAGGAATCTATACATATCCATCATCTATAGCTGTATTTATGAATGAGGATTATTATAGGGAATTATTTGAAGTTCAGGACGGATACTTTAACGGATATTTCTCGAATGAAGAGTTAACAGATATAGAGGATAATTATGTGCTTACAAAGATTACTGAAGATGATTTAACTAAGGTATCAAGACAGTTAAAAGTTTCAATGGGAGAGATGTTTAACATAATCAATATATTTGCAATCATATTATTTGTCCTTCTGATTTATCTTCTGACTAAGCTCATAATTGAGAAGAATGCGACATCTATCTCGATGGTTAAGATATTAGGTTATGAAAACAGGGAAATAGCAGGTCTGTATATTATGTCAACATCAATAGTGATAGTTATCTCAATGATTATCGGTATGGTATTATCAACATATATATTAAGAATATTATATAGAAGTATGATGTCATCATTGACAGGCTGGCTAAAGTTTTATATTGAACCTAAGATATATCCTCAGATGTTTGTAATTGGAATTATATCATATGTTGTTGTAGCAATGTTGCAATATAGAAAGATTAAGAATGTTCCAATGGACGAAGCACTTAAAAATGTAGAATAAAGAAGTATAATGTATTATAACAACCGCCCTGTTGATAAAGTTTATCAACAGGGCGGAAAATGCGTGAAATTTGATTAAATAGAGCCATACAGAACTTGAAAAAAAAGATAAAATATATTATAAAATATGTAACGATTAAAGACCAGATGATGGTCTTTAATTACATTGTAAACATTATATTGTTAGCAGAATAGTAAAATATAGAATAATATAAGATTGATTATATGAATTAGTTGGAAATATTCTAATATGTTGTATCTGCAGAATGGAGGACTATTATGTTAAAGAAATTATCAAAAATCGATTTAAAGAAGACAGGAATATTTGCATCAGGCGTATTATTTGGTACAGCAGGAATTAAGATTCTTTCAAGTAAAGATGCTAAGAAGCTCTATACTAATTGTACAGCAGCAGTTTTAAGAGCTAAAGAAACTGTAATGAAAGTTACAACTAATATCCAGGAGAATGCAGAGGATATTTTGGCAGAAGCAAAGATTATTAACGAAGAAAGAGCTGCCAGTGAAGCTGTTGTAGAAGATGAAACAACCGAAAATGTAACAGAAGATGTAACAGAAAAAGAAAACGAAGAAACTGCACAGACTGAAGCAGAATAGTGTTTCTTAAGAGGTTTAAACATTGAAATTTATTATTAAGCATGAAATAAAAGGTCGTATAAGGGTACATATAATTCAAAACAAGATGACTTATGCACAGGCAGATATATTAGCTTTTTACCTGAATAATAATAAATATGTCACATTTGCAAAAGTGTACGATAGAACTTCTGATGCAACAATTAATTATATAGGAGACAGAGAAGAGATAGTTACACTTCTTAAGCACTTCAGATATGATGAAGTGGAAGTCCCTACAGGATTAGTTGAGAATTCAGGAAGAGAATTGAATGCTAAATATCAGGAAAAATTAGTTAATAAAGTAATTTTAAGATATGCAGGCAGATTGTTTCTGCCATATCCTGTAAGAGCGTGTGTTACAACTGTTATGTCTGTTAAATATATTTGCAAAGGACTTAATTGCTTATGGCATAGGAAGATTGAAGTACCAGTATTAGATGCAACTGCAATTGGTGTATCTGTTATCAGAAGTGATTTTGAAACAGCAGGTTCAGTAATGTTCTTACTTGGAATCGGTGAAATTTTAGAGGAATGGACCCATAAGAAATCAGTAGATGATTTAGCAAGAACAATGTCTTTAAATGTTGGCAAAGTATGGTTGGTTAAAAATGATAATGAAGTGTTAGTTCCGTCTTCTGAGATTAAAGTCGGCGACAAAGTGGTTGTGAGAATGGGTAAGATAATCCCTTTTGATGGTCAGGTAACTGACGGTGAAGCTATGGTTAACCAGGCATCACTTACAGGCGAATCTGCACCTGTACGAAAGTGTGAAAACAGTTACGTATATGCAGGAACAGTTGTGGAAGAGGGAGAAATTACCATTAAAGTTAAAGAAACAGGTGGTTCAAGTAAGTTTGAGAAGATAGTTACGATGATTGAAGAATCGGAGAAACTTAAATCTGCACTTGAAAGTAAGGCAGAACATATAGCAGATAAGCTTGTTCCGTATACTTTAGCAGGAACGGGAATTACATATCTCTTAAGCAGAAATGTAACAAAAGCATTGTCCGTATTGATGGTTGATTTCTCATGTGCACTTAAGTTAGCTATGCCTATTTCAGTACTTTCTGCAATCAGGGAAGCAAGTATGCATAATATAACTGTCAAGGGTGGTAAATTCCTAGAAGCAGTTGCTAATGCCGATACTATAGTATTCGACAAGACGGGAACACTTACTAAGGCTAAACCTACTGTAGCAAGGGTTATTTCATTCAATGGCTATGAGACAGATGAATTATTAAGAATAGCAGCATGCTTAGAAGAGCATTTCCCTCATTCAATAGCAAATGCGGTTGTAGAAGCAGCAAGAGCTAAGAAGCTTGACCATGAAGAGATGCATTCTAAGGTTGAATATGTCGTAGCACATGGAATCTCAACAAAGATAAATGATAAGAAGGTTATTATTGGAAGTTATCATTTTGTATTCGAAGATGAAAAATGTGTTGTTCCAGAAGGTAAAGAAGAATTATTTAAAAATTTACCAAATGAATATTCCCATCTATATCTTGCAATAGGTGACAGTTTAGCTGCCGTAATATGTATCGAGGATCCATTAAGGGAAGAGGCAGAAGCAGTTATTAACTCTCTAAGAAGAGCAGGAATCAGTAAAATCGTAATGATGACGGGTGACAGTGACAGAACAGCCAAAGTAATTGCTAAGAAGGTTGGCGTTGATGAATATTATTCAGAAGTGCTTCCAGAAGATAAGGCAAAATTTGTAGAAAAAGAAAAGGCTAAATCAAGAAAGGTAATAATGATTGGAGATGGTATAAATGATTCTCCGGCATTATCGGCTGCTGACGTAGGTATCGCTATAAGTGATGGAGCAGAGATAGCAAGAGAAATAGCAGATATAACAATTGGTTCTGATGATTTATATAATATTGTTACACTTAAACTGTTAAGTGACAGTTTAATGAAAAGAATAAGTAAGAATTACAGAAATATTGCATGTTTTAATACCGGACTTATATTATTAGGTGTTAGTGGTATTATACAGCCTACAACATCAGCATTGTTTCATAATACGTCAACATTATTTATAAGTATTAAGAGTATGCAGAATCTTTTGAATTAATTAGAAATATTTATATTGAATATAGTTGGATAATTTGAAGTATACTTAAAATTAGTTAAGTAAATAATTAAACAAAAAGCTAAATGATAAGAACTCTCATAACCGAATATGGTTTTGAGAGTTCTTATCATTTAGACTACTTGACGAATAAATAATAATTAGCTAGAATAAACATCAGTTAGACAAAACTAACTAAATGAAAATATGGAGGTATTATGAGTCAGGAAATATACGAGATAGTCAAGGGAATGGATTTAGAAAATATTGAAACCCAGCTTGCGTTACAATGTGCACCACTCATAACAGGACTAAAGGTTTCGAATCTTTTGATTATTTCAAAAGGTAATGAGGAAGTTGTGAAAAGAATACTAAATCGTACTGGGATTTCATATTACAGACTTATACAGACCAGAACTAAAACCACATTTTTACTATTCAGACGAAATGAATTAGAAGAATTTCTGTCAGATGAGAACGTTAGAAATGTACTTATGAAAGCAGGCTATAAGTCGTTACAGATTGATAAAATTCTTAGAACATTTAGTCTCAGATATGAAGCATATATACAGGGCGATAAGAGTTTTCCACATGAAATGGGATTGTTACTTGGTTATCCTGTAGAAGACGTAGTTGGTTTTGTGGAGAATAATGGTAAGAACTTTTTATATTCCGGATATTGGAAAGTCTATGAGAACCAGAAAGCCAAAGTTAAATTATTTGATAAATTTAAAGTCGCCGAGGAAACATTGATTCATTTACTTTCAAATGGGCTTAGTATGTCAGATATAATTGACATTTATGCAACATAAAAAATTATTTTAAATAAAACGGAGGACATAAAAATGAGCAAAGTAGAAGTAATATTCTGGTCACAGTCAGGAAATACACAGGCAATGGCAGAGGCAATTGGAAAAGGTATAACAGATGCAGGTAAAGAAGCTAATGTGGTATTCGTAAGCAGCGCATCAGTAGATGATGTTAAAAATGCTAAGGCATTTGCAATGGGGTGTCCGGCAATGGGAGCTGAAGTTTTAGAAGAATCTGAAATGGAGCCATTCGTACAGGATATCGAGAGCTTCATAAATGGTAAGACAATTGCACTTTTTGGTTCATACGGCTGGGGTGATGGTCAGTGGATGAGAGACTGGGAAGATAGAATGACTGCTGCAGGAGCAACAGTATTAAATGGTGAGGGACTTATCTGTAATGAAGCTCCTGATGCTGATGCAATTGCAGAATGTGAAGAACTAGGTAAACAATTGGCTGCATTAGTTTAAAATGGAGGTCTATAGTGAGTGTAGTTATAATAGGTGGCCATGACCGTATGGTCTGCCAATATAAAAAGATATGTAAAGAGCATAATTGTAAAGCTAAAGTATTTACACAAATGTCTGGTAATCTTAGTACAAAGATAGGAAGTCCGGATTTGATTATACTTTTTACAAACACTGTATCTCACAAAATGGTTCATTGTGCAATAACAGAAGCTGAAAAATGTAATGCTGAAGTTGTAAGATGCCATACGAGTAGTGGAAATGCATTAAATGAAATATTAAATACAGCAGTGGGTTTCTAGAATAAAATAGTAATTATTGCTAAAATTATAAAGAGAGTGAATTAAGGCTATATGTTATTTAGTTGATGTATAGATTAGCCACTCTCTTTTTATTATTTGAGTTTACTCATTGCCAGATGCTTAAAATGGGGTCTCCATCTGTGATATACTTGATTTATGATGTATCGTGTGCAAGTTAATGCTGTCAGATGCAAAAATTATGAAAAAACTATTGACGAAAATATTCCTAGATGTTATTATAATAAAAACAGTAATAATTATTGATTTAAAATTCATATTTTGTATATTTATTATAAATATTTACATACTACATAGATATAAGCAGTTTATACGCATATATTCAAAATGTGGGAAATGGAGGTAAGAGATGAGAATATTATTTTACGATGCTAAGAAATATGATGTAGATTCATTTGATAAGGAATTAGTTAAATTTAGTAATATAGAGGTGGAATATTTAGATACTGATTTATCAAGGTCAACAGTAGCACTTGCGAGAGGATATGATGCCGTATGTGCATTTGTAAACTCTGATTGCAGCGCAAAAGTATTGGAGAAGTTAAATGAATTTGGAATCAAATTATTGCTTCTTAGATGTGCGGGTTTTAATAACGTAGATGTAGAAGCCGCTAATAAATACGGAATTACAGTACTCAGAGTTTCTGGATATTCACCTGAGGCAGTAGCAGAATTTGCCATTACAATAGCACTTGCGGTAAACAGACATCTTCATAAAAGCTATATTAAGGTAAGAGAGAATAATTTTGCACTTACAGGTCTTACCGGCATTAATTTCTTCGGTAAAACAGCAGGAATCATCGGTACAGGTAAAATTGGAGCAGCAATGTGCAGAATATGCCAAGGTCTTGGTATGAAAGTAATTGCTTATGATGCCTATGTTAATCCTAATCTTGATTTTGTGGAATATAAGTCATTTGATGAAGTTCTAGCAGAAAGTGACCTGATATCACTGCATTGCCCATTAACAGAGGACAATTATCATATGATTAACAAAGACACAATTGCTAAGATGAAAGATAATGTGATTTTAGTAAATACATCAAGAGGCGCATTAGTTGATACAAATGATTTAATTCAGGGAATAAGAGCTAAGAAATTCTTCGGTGTGGCATTAGATGTATATGAAGAAGAGACTAACAATGTATTTGAGGACAGGGCAGATGATATCTTAGATAATTCAGTTGTAGCACGCCTGTTATCATTTCCAAATGTCATCGTTACATCACATCAGGGCTTTCTGACAGAAGAAGCATTAGAATCAATAAGTAATACAACACTTCAGAATGCAACTGATTATATGAATGGAAATATAAATGAGGCTAATCAGGTAAAATAATTATTATCTGCATTAAGTAAATTTGTAGCTGTCAAATTTATTTTAACAGACGAATATAAGTTGCAAAATTCAGTGTATAGTTTGAGTTATAAATAAAAATGAGTTATAAATAAAAATGAGTTATAAATAAAAAGAGTAAAGGCAATTTCTTAAGTAAATTATGGGCTTAAGAAGTTGCCTTTTTGATAAAACTATTTTTTGAAAAGCTAATTAAGAAAATTATCTAATATCTTAGTAAGAATATTAGATATAGTATTTAGATAATATATTTAGTAAATGCATTCAAAGGTATATTTAACTAAATTATTTAGTACCACATTCTTTATCAATTGCTGGATTGCAGAAGTAGAAGTTATTGGAGTCTAAATGTTCCTGGACTATTCTAAGTGCCTCACCGAAACGCTGGAAGTGAACGATTTCTCTGGCACGCAGGAATTTGATTGGTTCTACTACATCAGGATCTTTAATTACACGTAGAATGTTGTCGTAGGTAGATCTGGCTTTCTGTTCAGCAGCGAGATCCTCAGTAAGGTCTGTTATAGGATCGCCCTTAGACTGGAATTCGCAGGCGTTAAATGGAATTCCTCCGGCAGCCTGTGGCCACAGTGCAAGAGTGTGATCTATATAGTAATTACCAAAGCCTGAATTATTTATCTCTTCGGGAGTCAGGTTTCTTGTGAGCTGATGAACAATAGTGGCAATCATTTCAAAATGAGCCAGTTCTTCGGTACCTATATCAGTCAATAAGCCAGCTACTTCTCTATAAGGAATGGTATATCTTTGAGACAGGTATCTCATTGAAGCACTAAGTTCTCCATCAGGTCCTCCATATTGGCTGATTATATACATTGCTGCTTTAGGATCAGTCTGTTTAATATTAATAGGATATTCAAGTCGTTTTTCATAATTCCACATAAGTTAACACTCTCCTTCCCATGGCCATGGGTCAGTTGCCCAGTTCCAGAAATTAGTATTTGCTATATTATCTAACAATAACGGACCAAATTGGTTGTTATATAATCTGAGGGCTTTCTGACGTTCGGCATTGTATTTCATAAAGAATGCTAATGCATCTTTATCATCAGGGTGTGTATCGAGATATAATGAGATATCAGTTACGGCAAAACTGACTTCATTAATCCATTGTAATAATTGACTTCTATTCATTGTCTGCATCCGCACTTTTTACCTCCTTTAGAACCTCTGAATGGTTTATTTAATTCAGGAAATATAGTTCCTGCCTGTAAAGCCATAGGCAATTCATAGACCTGTGTGAAATATTGCCATGGTACATAAGCCATTGCGGCAGGCAGGTCAGAACAATTGTCTTGTGGTCTTTGCATGGATGCCATACCACAAGGACATTCACGTCTGTCATTCGTCTGATAGGTGTTAAAATTGTTGTACATATTACTCTCCTTTTTTTAGTATATAATTAGATTATGATAATAAGAAAAATTCGTTACTTATAAATATTTAGCATTTACTTAAATAATAACTATGAAAAAACAACCAATTATGTTATCATTAAACTACTATGTATCGTATATCTTATGAAGATATTCAGAGGTATGGAGTACCAACGGAAATGGAGGATTTAAAAATGAGTAAAGAGATACCTTATAAGATTTATTTAGAGGAAAATGAGATGCCAAAGCAGTGGTATAATGTGCGTGCTGATATGAAGAATAAACCAGCTCCAATACTTAATCCTGCGACACTTAAACCTGTAACAGTTGATGAGTTATCAGGAATTTTCTGTACGGAATTAGCTAAACAGGAGCTTGATGATACAACAGCATATATTGATATCCCTGAAGAGATAAGAAATTTCTATAAAATGTACAGACCAGCTCCACTTGTAAGAGCATATTGTCTTGAGAAGAAGTTAGGAACACCGGCACATATTTATTATAAATTCGAGGGAAATAATACCTCAGGAAGCCACAAACTTAATTCAGCAATAGCCCAGGCATATTATGCTAAGAAGCAGGGATTAAAGGGTGTAACTACAGAGACAGGAGCAGGACAGTGGGGAACAGCACTTTCTATGGCTTGTTCATATTTTGATTTAGATTGTCAGGTATATATGGTAAAAGTCTCTTATGAACAGAAACCATTCAGAAGAGAGGTTATGAGAACTTATGGTGCTAAAGTAACACCATCACCATCGATGACTACTGATGTCGGAAGAAGAATAAATGAGGAATTCCCGGGAACAACAGGAAGTCTTGGCTGTGCTATTTCAGAGGCAGTAGAAGCAGCTACATCACAGGAAGGCTACAGATATGTATTAGGTTCTGTATTATCCCAGGTATTATTACACCAGTCGATAATCGGACTTGAGACAAAAGCAGCACTAGATAAATATGGAATTAAAGCTGATATGGTTATTGGTTGTGCAGGCGGCGGTTCTAACCTTGGAGGTCTTATTTCACCATTTGCAGGGGAAATGTTAAGAGGAGAGGCAGATTATAAATTAATCGCAGTAGAACCTGCTTCATGCCCAAGTCTTACAAGAGGAAGATATGTATATGATTATTGTGATACCGGAAAGGTGTGCCCATTATCTAAGATGTATACATTAGGAAGTGGCTTTATACCATCAGCAAATCATGCAGGCGGATTAAGATATCATGGAATGAGTTCAACAGTTTCACAGTTATATCATGACGGATTAATTGAAGCAAGAAGCGTTGAGCAGACAGAAGTATTTAAGGCAGCAGAACAGTTTGCAAAAGTAGAGGGTATACTTCCTGCTCCTGAAAGCAGTCACGCAATAAAAGTTGCGATAGATGAAGCTATGAAATGTAAAGAGACAGGAGAAGCTAAGAATATCGTGTTCGGACTTACCGGAACAGGTTATTTTGATATGGTCGCTTATCAGAAATATAATGATGGATTAATGAGCGATTATATACCAACAGATGAAGAGATAGAAAAGAGTCTGTCAGATTGTCCTAAAGTTGATTAAGAGATAAATAATATGGTATAGTGAAAAAGCTGTAATATTAGAAAGTTTAAATTTTCAATATTACAGCTTTTTATTATAAAAAATTGTCGTTCAGGGCTTTATAATTGCCGTTCAGGGCAAGTTGGTCTATAAATATTGAAATATGTAGTTGAAGATGATATAAAAGTTATAATAAATATAGCTGATGGTAATGCAGAATTTGGTGCATATGTTTTAAGATTCGTATATGATAATCAATGTATGGCATACCATTCACAGCCTGATGCATGGCAAAGAAATTTTGGATATAATGTTTTTTATGATGAAATTTTTAAAATAGGCTCATATATGAATAAAGGGAGATTAAAAGCGAATATTGATGATAAGCAATATGCACTTTGGATATGGAAAGGTGATTATTGGAATCTTCAGTCAGGTGCAGAAATAGGATTATATGAATACAAAGGTGAATATTCAGAAACAGAACAATATGATGCAATAGATTATGAGGTTCCAATGGAATTATATTTATATAATTATTATGATAATGGTAATATAGAAAATGTATTTAGCTGGAAACCAATAGTTAATCAATGGTGGATTACAGGTTTTAATGTAAAGTATACAGAACCTGATCCGGATAAAATGATTACTATAGGAAAAATAGATTTATCTGAACATAAAGATTTGTATTATTTATTTGCTAAAAGTACAGAATATCAAGATATAGATAAAGAAAATCTTGTTTTTGACAGTATAAACAAATGTATTTATGTAATATGGTATAATGAGGAATATGTGAAATGAGAAAGAAAGCAACGATAGCAATAACATTAATTTTAGTAAGTATTTTTATGCTTGCGTGTACAAGTGAAATTAAAACAACAATTTCTGAATTAGCAGATAATAACGAAAGTAAAACAACTGATGAGCAAATATGGGATATGGCTTTAGAAATATATGAAGGATTGAAAAATAAAGATAAAGACAGAATAAAGTCAGTTTTTTCAGAAAATCAATTAATGAATCATAGTAGAAAGATAGATAGAAATATTGACAAGATATATGAATTTATAGATGGCGAAATAGTTGAATATAAAGAAATAACCGGAAGTTGTGGAGGTGGAGAACAAAGATATTACGAATGGATTTATAGATATTTTGGTGGACATATTTTTGGAATAAAAACTGATACCGGAAGAGAATATACAATAAGTTATGGGGGATGTATGGTAGATAAAAACGATAGTGATAATATAGGAATTTCCCACTTTATAATATGGGAAGAAGGCTCTGAAAGTGATGAAAGTATATTGGTAGGAACGGTTGATTAATTTATACTATAATTTTGTAAGGCTATTACATTGAGAAATGTGATAGCCTTTGATGAAAGAGTTTCTAATAATATAGAAATTATTTAGAATATGTAGAGGAATAGAAAATGAATAAAATAAGAAAAAGACTAGAGATATCAACGATAACAATAACATTAATTTTAGTAAGTATTTTTATGCTTGCGTGTACAGGTGAAAATAAGTCAAAAACATCTGAAATTGAAAGCGAAAAAGAGACAAAATTAGATAATGAAGAAATCAACAATATAGGATTAGAAATATATGAGGGATTAAAGAATAAAGATAAAGACAGAATAGAGGCGGTTTTCTCTGAAAATCAGATGTTAAAACATCACAGGAAGATAGATAAAGGAATTGACGAAGCATTTGAATTTATAGATGGTGAAATAGTTAACTATAAAAGTATATATGGAGGAGGTGCAGGAGGAAAAGTAAGAAATTACGAATGGATTGAAAAATTTTATGATGGATATATAGATTTAATACAAACGGATACTGGCAAAGAATATATGATAAATTATGGAGGCTGTTTGATAGATGATAAAGATAGTGACAATATCGGAATTTTCTACTTTGAGATATCAGAAAAAGACTCTGACAGCAATGAAAGTATATTTGTAGGAACATATAATTAGGTGATGTCATAATGTTGTAAGGCTATTACATTGAGAAATGTGATAGCCTTTGATGAAAGAGTTTCTAATAATATAGAAATTATTTAGAATATGTAAAGGAATAGAAAATGAATAAAATAAGAAAAACACCAAAGAAAGCAACGATAGCAATAACATTAATTTTAGTAAGTATTTTTATGCTTGCGTGTACAGGTGAAAATAAAACAACAATTTCTGAATCGACAGATAATAACGAAAGTAAAACACCTGATGAACAAGTCTGGGATATGGGTTTGGAAATATATGAAGGATTAAAAAATAAAGATAAAGAAAAGATAAAGTCAGTTTTTTCAGAAAATGAGTTAATGAATCATAGTAGAAAGATAGATAGAAATATTGACGAGATATATGAATTTATAGATGGCGAAATAGTTGAATATAAAGAAATAACCGGAAATTGTGGAGGTGGAGAACGAAGATATTATGAATGGATTTATAGATATTTTGGTGGATATATTTTTGGAATAAAAACTGATACTGGAAGAGAATATACAATAAGTTATGGAGGATGTATGATAGATAAAAACGATAGTGATAATATAGGAGTTTTCTACTTTAAAATATGGGAAAAAGACTCTGACGGTGATGAAAGTATACTTGTAGGAACATATAATTAAATGATACTATAATACTGTAAGGCTATTACATTGGGAAAATGTGATAGCCTTTGATGAAATAGCTTTTAATGAAATAGAATTTATTTGTAATATTTCAGAAAATATAAAATGAATAAAATAAGAAAAAGACTAAGGACAACAACTATATCATTAATTCAACAAATTTTTCCTAAGTCCCTTTGGATAATGATTCTTCATTGTGCCATTTGAATATTTTCCAAAGCCAATGCTATATCCATCAACGGTAATAAGATACCAGCCGTTATGTTCTAACTGGACTTCAAATGCTTCTCCGTTAATATAGTTATATATGGTTTTGGTGGTAGAAGCAGAAGAATTATCAGTGTCAGTATTGTTCAGCGTGAAATTAAAGCTGTATTTTACTTCATCGGGCTTAAGTGCAAGAGCTAGAGAATGTGATGGCTCAAATCTGCCTTTAAGCGAAGTACCAAGATGAAGTCCCGGTCTTAGAACACGTAATCCATTAAGTGATGGTGCATATTCAGGGAGAGAATATAACTGGTCACCAAACTTAATTAAAGTTTTAGCAGGATTAACATTAAGAAATTTATTGCAAAACTCAAGGTAATCTTTGCAATCCTTTGGAGAAAGTCCCTTGATAGGGCGTACTTTTTTATTGTGTTTATTAGAAGCAGTATCAGCAATATCTGTATCAGTATTATCAACTTTTTGTAATATTGTTAAGAAATGTCCCTCGCCATTTAATTTATGCGGCCATAATCTTATAGTTCCCGGAATAAAACCATCAGACATTTGAGAGGCTTTATTAATATGTACAATGTTAAAATCATTATGCTCTTTAAGGAAATTCTCGATTGTTCCCTCATTTTCGGCATAGGAGAAAGTACAGGTAGAATAAGCCATTTGTCCACCGGGTTTTAACATTGAAGCGGCATTGTTAAGAATTTCGAGCTGTCTGTCGGCACATAATTCAACATTTTCAAGACTCCATTCATCGCAGGCATCTGAATTCTTACGGAACATTCCCTCACCTGAGCAGGGAGCATCAACCATAATTTTATCGAAATATTCAGGAAAATGCTTTGCTAATGTGTCAGAAGATTCATTTGTGACAATAGCATTTTTTACGCCCATACGTTCGATGTTTTCGGATAAGATTTTTGCTCTTGCAGAATTTATCTCATTACTTATAAGCAATCCGTCATTTTGAAGTCTTGCTGCAATCTGAGTACTTTTTCCACCGGGAGCAGCACATAAATCTAATACAATATCTCCGGGAGTGATTGGAAGATAACTTGCCGGAGACATTGCACTGGGCTCTTGAATATAATAGACACCGGCTTCGTGATAAGGGTGTTTTCCGGGTTTAATATCATCAGTATAATAGAAACCTGTATCAGCCCATGGAACTTTTACAAAATCATATCTGAATCTGTCAGTAAAATCTTTAACAGAACCTTTTAAAGTGTTAACTCTAAGTGCATAAAAACGTGGTTTATCATAACTTGCCATGAAATCATCATATTCAGCATCTAACATTTCTTTCATTCGTGTTTGAAAATCTATTGGAAGCATACTAATCCTCATTTCTTATTATAAATCTTGTAACTTTATTAATACCACAGACTTTACACATTCATTATAAACTTTATTATCTATTACAGGTAATTGACATATATAAAGATTGAACATTCTGTATTAATAAACTATACAATTATAGCATATATGAATTTGTATGAATAGCCTTATAAATGTTTAAACTTTACAAATGCATATATTTTTAATAAAATATAAGGTGAGAAATAATGATTATGATTGGAGATATACATATGAGAAACAAACAGTCACTGGGGGAGGAAAGAGTTACAAAATTATTATCTGAGTTTGCGGTACCAAGTATAATTGCAATGCTTGTTAGCTCATTATATAATATTGTGGATCAGTTTTTCATAGGAAGAAGTGTTGGTGAATTAGGAAATGCAGCAACTAACATATCATTTCCATTTTCAATAATGTGTGTAGCGATTGCATTGTTATTTGGAATTGGTGGTGCCTCACAGGTTAACTTATCAATGGGTAAGGGTAAAAAAGAAGAAGCAGTCTACTATATGGGTAATTCGGCAGTAATGTTGTTCTTATGCGGAATAGTGCTAAGTTTTATTATATTAATATTCTTAGAGCCATTATTAAAATTCTTCGGTTCACCTGTAAATGTTTTAGGGTATGCCAAGACTTATACAAGAATTACAGCAATTGGTTTTCCATTTCTGATACTTGCAACAGGTGGCGGACACCTTATAAGAGCTGATGGAAGTCCTAGATTTACTATGCTATGCAATCTTACAGGTGCGGTTATTAATACAATTTTAGATGCATTATTTGTATCAGTTATGGACTTTAAGATGGCAGGAGCGGCAGTTGCTACAGTTATAGGACAGATTGTTTCAGCTATAATGGTAATTATATATTTAAGACATTGCAAGACAATGGCATTAGAGAAGAGGCATTTATTACCAAAGAGAAAATATGTTTCTAAAATTGCAGCCCTTGGTGCAGCACCTTTTAGTAACCAGCTGGCAATGATGGTTGTTCAGATTGTAATGAATAAGTCACTTAAATATTATGGAAGTCGTTCAGTATATGGTGAATCGATACCAATAGCGTGTGTTGGAATCATAACTAAGATAAATCAGGTATTTATGGCATTTATCATTGGAATATCACAAGGATTACAACCAATTGTAAGCTATAATTATGGTGCGGGCAAGTATAAACGTGTTAAAGAGGCGTATCTGAAGGCTATATCTGTAGGAACTGGATTGGCAGTAATTGCATTCCTGGCATTTCAATTTTTTCCAAGACAGATTACAGGTATATTTGGTAATGGAACAAAGGAATATTTCGATTTTGCAATAAGTTATTTTAGAATATTTTTGTTCTTTACATTCATAAACTGTATGCAGCCAATTACTTCTAATTTCCTGACAGCAATTGGTAAACCTAAACAGGGTATATTCTTATCCCTTACAAGACAGATTATATTCCTGCTGCCATTAATACTTATTATGCCGCTTATAATGGGAATAGATGGTATAATGTATGCAGGACCTGTAGCAGACTGTATGGCGGGATTAGCAGCAATAATTATGGCGACAATAGAATTAAAGAGACCAGAATATACAAAATAGTATGTATGGATAGTGTAAAAAATAATGCTGATGCGATTATTTTTTACACAGCTATTTACTTTTGCTTCAAAGCAAATAGCCTTTATCGCAGAGCAAAATCTGAAATTTTGCTCACGATTACTCCGGCATAAATGCCTGCAGAATGGAGGTTGGTATGAAATGGCAAATATTATAGATTATATTATTTGGCGGGGAGATTTAAGTTTTGAGACCGCACCATTTAATGAAGTGGATAATCTGATTCTGTCAGAGTTATCGTATTTGAATTTTGAGGGAATAGTGGCTGGTGATGGTGATAAAGAGATACCTTTATACAAAGCAGCCGAAATATATTTTAATGAAGAAAGAGATTTAGAACATAATACTGGAGATTTAACAGATGAGAATTTCTATAAGATGTTAAAACTAATGGCCGAAAGTAAGAGATATGGAGAGATAAGGCTCTTATATTATGTAAAGAAAACTGACACTTTAAAGGAAATGCAGTTTTCGGCAATTACCCTTGATATTGGTAATAAGACTCTATTCATATCATTCAGGGGAACGGATGATACATTAATTGGCTGGAAAGAAGATTTTATGATGAGTGTTATGGATGTAGTTCCATCGCAGAAAGAAGCATTGAAATATTTTAATAAAGTCGCTGATAATTATATGCATCATAAATTATACTTAGGAGGCCATTCTAAAGGTGGTAATCTTGCTGTATATTCTGCTGCATATGCCAAGGCAAGAAATAAAGCAAGAATCATAAATATATATAATAATGACGGTCCGGGTTTTAAAGAGACTATTTTAGAAACTAAGAATTATATGGAGATATCAGACAGAATAATTACCTTAGTTCCACAGTCTTCAGTTATCGGAATGTTATTAGAGCATGAAGAGAATTATACGGTACTTAGAAGTAACCAGAAAGGTATAATGCAGCATGATGGATTTAGCTGGGAGGTAAAAGGGCCTAAATTCATTCATCTTAAGAAAGTAACAAGAGAAAGTGTTATAGCTGATAAGACGATTAAGAACTTTCTTAATGGGATATCGGTTGAGAGAAGAAGAGAATTTACTAATACTTTATTTGAAGTTCTAAGTACGAATGAATATAAGACGCTTACAGATATCAGGGATAGCAGATGGAAAGCTTTTACTGCGATGATTAAAACATATGATAAGCTTGATGCAGAATTAAAAAAAGCTGTTAAGAATACAGTAGCCCTATTGCTAAATGAGGGAATGAGAAATATAATAAAGGTAGACTATCCTGACGAGTGGAAAGGAAAGTTACCTAAAATAAACAAATTAATTCAACAGAGGAGAAGAAGTGAATGAATATATTTTTAGTTTTGGCATTTTTATTTTTTATAGGAAGCCTGTTTGGGTGGTGCCTTGAAGTTATATATAGAAGATTTTTCTCGGGAGCTAATCCTGAAAGAAAGTGGATTAATCCAGGCTTCTTAACAGGTCCGTATCTTCCATTGTATGGATTCAGTCTGTGTGCTTTGTATCTGCTTGCTCAGATAAAGGTAACATTTATAAGTAATGTAATTCTGCAAAAGATTGTCCTGTTTATAATAATGGCAGTTGTAGTAACTATTATTGAGTATATTGCAGGTATTATATTTATTAAGAGAATGAAGATTAAGTTATGGGATTATGATAACCAGTGGGGTAACATCCAGGGTGTTATCTGCCCTAAATATTCATTTTTCTGGGCTGTTTTAAGTGCAATATATTATTTTCTGATACATCCAAATATTTTGAAATCACTTTTCTGGTTATCAAATCATTTAGCATTCTCATTTGTAATGGGTTTCTTCTATGGTGTATTTGTTTTAGACTTCTGGTATTCAATGAATATTACATCAAGAATCAAGCAGTTTGCCGTTGAAAATGATATTGTTGTACGTTATGAAATGCTTAAAGAAAGTATACGTGAGAAGAATGAAGAACAGAAAGAGAAGAGAAAATTCATTTTTGCTTTCCGTTCTGAGACAATTCCATTTGCAGAGAGTCTGAAGAATTATTTCGAGAAAGAAGAAGGGATATTAGCTGAAGCTAAGAAAAACATTCAGGATAAAATTAAGAAGACTGTAGAAAAAGCAGACAAAAAATAACTTAAATTGGCTAGATAAAATCAAAGAAAGACATGGTATAGATTTATGACTTTAAAAGACTTAGAAATCGGGAAAAGTGCGATAATACACAGTGTTGGTGGTGAAGGTGAGTTAAGACAACATTTTTTGGATATGGGTGTAATTCCGGGAACAGAAGTTACAGTAATTAAATTTGCTCCGATGGGAGACCCGGTTGAATTAAGAATACACGGATATGAGCTGACTCTGAGGCTGGCAGATGCCGAAAAAATAGAGATAAAATCTGTACACAATGATGTAGAAGAGAAAAAGACAGTAAAAAATCAAAAGAAACTTCTACATCCAGGACTTGGAGAAGGTGGTATTTATCATACAAAATCTTCAGGTGAAGAAGTCCCACAGAGTGAAATACTTACATTTGCACTTGCAGGAAATCAGAACTGTGGTAAGACGACATTGTTCAATCAACTTACAGGTTCTAATCAGCACGTTGGTAACTTTCCAGGAGTTACGGTTGACAGAAAAGATGGTATTATTAAGAATTTCAGTAATACACTTGTAACAGATCTTCCAGGAATATATTCTATGTCGCCATATACGAGTGAAGAAGTGGTTACGAGACAGTTTCTTTTAGATAACAAACCGAAAGGAATCATAAATATTGTTGATGCAACAAATATTGAACGTAATCTTTATCTTACGATGCAGCTTATGGAATTAAATATTCCTATGGTATTGGCCCTGAATATGATGGATGAAGTCAGACAAAATGGTGGCTCTGTAAGAGTTAATGAAATGGAGAATATGCTTGGAATACCTGTAATTCCAATATCAGCTGCTAAGAATGAGGGTATTGCCGAACTTGTAGATCATGCATTACATGTTGCAAGATATCAGGAAAAACCTGGACGACTAGATTTCTGTAGTCCGGATGATAATGATGGTGCAGTTCACAGATGCCTCCATGCGATAATGCATCTGATAGAAGACCATGCAAAGAAACAAGGAATACCTATTAGATTTGCGGCGAGTAAAGTTGCAGAAGGCGATAAACTTATTATTGACAAATTAGGTCTTGATAAAAATGAGAAGGAAATGTTAGAGCATATCATTAAACAGATGGAAGATGAAAGTGGTATGGATCAGGCAGCAGCAATAGCAGATATGCGATTTAAGTTTATCAGCGATGTATGTGACAATTGTGTAGTTAAACCAAAAGAAAGCAAAGAACATATAAGAAGTGTAAAAATTGATAAAATTCTGACAGGAAAATATACAGCTATTCCTTCGTTTGCTATAATTATGGCATTTGTATTCTATATGACTTTTGGAGTTATTGGTAAATTTCTTTCAAATGTATTAGAAATGGGAATAGATAGTTTGACGAGGCTTATCGACAGAGGACTTACAGTTTATGGAATCAATCCGGTTGTACATTCATTAGTAATAGATGGAATCTTTAAAGGTGTCGGAAGTGTACTAAGTTTTATGCCTACAATAGTAACGTTGTTCTTCTTTTTATCAATATTAGAAGACAGTGGATATATGGCAAGAGTTGCTTTTGTCATGGATAAATTATTAAGAAAAATAGGCTTATCAGGAAGAAGTATTGTACCTATGTTAATAGGTTTTGGCTGTACAGTTCCTGGAGTTATGGCGAGTAGAACACTGCCATCTGAGAGAGACAGGAAGATGACAATTTTATTAACTCCTTTTATGAGTTGTTCAGCAAAATTGCCAATATATGCATTTTTATCGGCAGCATTTTTTCCTAAGTATGCAACATTGGTTATGATTGCATTATATTTTACAGGAATAATAATAGGATTAATTTTTGCACTTATAATGGGTGAAACATTTTTCAGGGGCGAACCGGTACCTTTCGTTATGGAATTGCCTAATTACCGTATGCCGGGAACTAAAAATGTAATTCAGCTTCTCTGGGAGAAAGCGAAGGATTTTATAACAAGGGCATTTACGGTAATATTTGTTGCCACAATTATAATATGGTTCTTGCAGACGTTTGATTCAAGAATTAATGTGGTGACAGATTCTAAGGACAGTTTACTTGCAATGCTTGCAGGATTAATAGCGCCTGTATTTAAACCGCTTGGTTTTGGTAACTGGAAGATTACTACAGCTCTTATTACAGGTTTTATGGCTAAAGAAAGTGTTGTGTCAACGTTGACAGTTCTAGTTGGCAGTAGTGCTTCAAGTCTTACAACCTTCTTAACACCATTAACATCTGTAACTTTACTTGTATTTATACTATTATATACACCTTGTGTGGCAGCAATAACTTCAGTAAAGAGAGAATTAGGAAGTAAGTGGGCCATATGCGTAGTTATAGGTCAGTGTGTAATTGCATGGCTTGTAGCAGGATTTGTTAATATTATAGGAATGTTGTTATAAAGAAAAGTATTGAATAATTATCAGAAGATATGCGAAATATAAAGTTTTAAAGACAATATTGAAATTTATATTTTTGCGGACTTCTGATATTTGTCTGAAATGAGGAAATACATGAATATACCAAGTATAGTTGTAATTTTGATAATAGGTATCGCATTTATATTTGCAATCCACAGTATAATTAAAAATAAAAATGGTTGTGGTAATTGCAGTAGTTGTGATATATGTAATAATAAATGTGATAGATATGTAAAGAAATGAGGTTCAAAATGAGTATGGAATCAGCAGATTTTACATGTGGAAAGATATTTCCAAAGATGATTAAATTTATGCTTCCGATATTAGGTGCATTAGTGCTACAGGCTATGTATGGTGCTGTAGATATACTAATAGTTGGCTGGTTTGGTACTAAGTCAGGTATATCAGCAGTATCGACGGGAAGTAATATAGTTAATCTTGTTATATTTACAATAGCAGGATTATCTATGGGAATAACTGTTCTGATAGGCAGATATATAGGTGAGAAAAGAGAAGATAAAATAGGCAGGGTAATAGGTGGCGCAATCTGTCTGTTTGCAGTTCTTTCGGTAATAATTGCAATATTTATGTTAGTCTTTGCTAAAGGTCTTGCTAATCTTATGCAGGCACCACAGGAAGCTGTAGATTTGACAGTGCAATATGTAAGAATCTGTGGTGGTGGGATATTCTTCATAATTGCCTATAATGTTATAAGCAGTATTTTCAGGGGAATGGGCAATGCAAAACTTCCATTGATTTTCGTATCAATAGCATGTGTGACTAATATAGTAGGTGACTTAGTGTTTGTAGCAGGCTTTAATATGAATGTAGCAGGTGCAGCACTTGCTACTGTTTTAGCACAGGCAGTAAGCGTTATCTTATCACTTATAATAATACGAAAACAGAAATTACCGTTTACGATGAGAAGAGAGGATATCTGCTTTAACCCTGAGATTAAAACATTCGTTATTCTCGGTGCACCAATAGCATTTCAAGAGGTGCTTACACAGTTTTCTTTCTTAGCATTGTGTGCATTTATTAATAAGCTTGGGATTGATGCATCATCAGGTTATGGTGTGGCGAATAAAATAGTAAGTTTCATTATGTTAGTTCCAAGTTCATTAATGCAGTCAATGTCAGCTTTCGTAGCACAAAATGTTGGCGCAGGAAAGGAAAAGAGAGCAAGACAGGCTATGGTTACGGGAATGTGTACAGGTGCTGTGATAGGTATATTTATTGCAATTTTTGCATTTTTAAGAGGAGATATATTAGCTTCAATATTTACAAATGATGCAGCAGTTGTAGAAAAAGCGGCAGGATACCTTAAAGGTTTTGCGCCAGAGGCAGTGGTTACGTCAGTATTATTCAGCTTTATCGGCTATTTTAACGGACACAGTAATACGGTATTTGTAATGTGTCAGGGAATTGCTCAGACATTTTTAGTAAGACTTCCCATGTCATATTTTATGAGTATCAGGAAGAATGCAAGTCTTATGCATATTGGTTTAGCTGCACCATCAGCAACAGTATTTGGAATATTGATTAATGTTACATTTTTCATAATCTATATAAATAAACAGAAGAAAAATGTTAAAATATAATGAGATTAAGTGAGGAATAAAATGAGTAATGAAGAAATGAAAAGTAAGCTAGACGGATTTAAAAAGACCTATTCTGATTTCATGATGGGCAATATTGATGATGAAGAGTTAGCTAAAGATACAACTCAGCCATTCTGGCAGAGTATGTATCTTAGTAAAAAAAGATTAGAAAGTAATGACATAGAGGAAGATATAAAAGTAACTTCTGAAACAACTATAGGGATTGATAATATTTCAACTGATTTAACAGACAGATGTATTGTTGGAATATACAGAGAGCCGGTTATTGAAGAGAAAATTTTAAGAAGAAATGGCAGAAAAATATATAATTACAAAGGTAAAAAGGTATGTATAGGAAGTGTAATTAAACCAAAGCAGGAGGGAAATATGGTAGCTTGTCCTAACTGTGGTAATATGGGCGAAATATCAAGTTACATAAATGGTTGTGATTATTGCAATTCAAGGTTTCAGGTAGAAGATTTAGAAGAAAAAATTTCCTCATATATGATTACAGAAGATAATAAAGAAAAAGTAAAGACTATCGGAAAAAGATTCTTCATAGGATCATTTGCAACCGGTGCGGTATTAGCGGCTGCATTTGTATTCTCGATTTTTGCAATGATAATACAGACAATGATTAATCCTGACAGAGTCAGTTTTGTTTTTGGCCTTATGTTTGTAGTGCCGATGTTGGTGTTACCTGTATTTATACCATTATTTATAGTTGTTCTTATTGTACTAGGAATAATTATTCTACGTGCGGCATTTGCACAACAATCTGAGAGAATAGAAGTTAATTCAGGATATTATGCTGTAAAAAGTGTTAAAGGAATAAACAGAGAAAAATTTATTCAGAATCTTGAATATAAGTTGAGAAATATTCATTTTGCAGAAAATTCAGAAGAAATAAGTGCATTTGTAAGCTTTATACCTGATAAATTAGTAGAAAGCTATAAAGATGTCATAGAATGTAGTCTTTATAAGGCAACATTTGAACATATATCAGAAGTTGATGGCAGATATATTATGAATTTTAGCTGCATTATGTTAGTGTCAAGACTCAAGAATGGCAGAGTTAAAGAAGAAAGCGAGAAAGTTACTTTAGAACTTAGTAAGAAAACGGATGTGCCTGAACAGAATTTTGAGACACTCAGGTTATATACTTGTCCCAGCTGTGGCTCAAGTATTAATATGTTAAATGGTGGCAGATGTGACTACTGTGGCAAAAAGTTAGATTATGAGAATTATGACTGGATTATTGATAAATATTATTCTAATATTAATGAAAAACATATAAGAGAAGTAAAAGCCACAGATGACGTAGCAGTAGGCAGGAGAAAATATAAAGATCCATTTAAGAAAATTAAAATTGAAATGATAGCAGGATTTATTGCCGCTGTAATTATTGGCTTAGGAGCAGTATTTCTGGTTAATAAAAGTACAATAATGTTTTTGCTCAATGAAGATAAATACATTCAGATATTAGAAGATAAATATGATGAATTACCTGCATTATCAGATATTTATCCGGATATTGAACTAAAGGATGAAAAGTATGATGACTTCGAAAGGACATATACATATTCTAATACAGATACATATATGAGTGATGAATATTTAGATAAATTATTAAATGAATATGGATATAAAAAAGATACCAATGAAGGAAATATGAAATCAGTTGTAAAATTATATGAACTTGATAAATATGTCAAGGCATATATAACAGTTACAGTTGAACAGAAAAATGATGAAACAATTGTTAAATTTGTAGCTGATGAAAAAAGAGATTATGAAGACAGTAAAAGGGATGATGATTCCGACGATTGATAAATAGTAAAGAAGGAATGGAGAATAATATGAGTGACAACGAAATGTTAGGTAAAATTGAAGATTTTACGAAAACTTATTCTGACTTTATGTCAGGAAAGATTGATGATGAGCAGTTAGCTAAGGATACAACACAACCTTTTTGGCAGAGTATGTATTTGAGCAAAAAGCGTCTCAACAATAAAGGTTTAGATGTTGATATACGATTTAGCGAAGAAAAAGGTAACAGAATTAACACAATTTCGGTAGTTAATGATGGTAAAAATATTATAGGTACATATAAAGATAATATAATTGAAGAGAAATCATTTAAGAAAGACGGAAGAACTATATATGACCACAAAGGAAAAAAGATGTGGATTGGTAATGTCATAAAGGCAAGAGGTGAAAATAATATGGTTGCCTGCCCTAATTGTGGTAATATGGGTGATATTTCAAGTTACATAAATGGTTGTGATTACTGTAATTCCAGATTTCAGGTAGAAGATTTCGAAGAAAAGGTCTCTTCATTTGTAGTAAGTGATGACGAAAAAAGAAAAGTACAAAATATAAGTACAAGATGCTCATTAGGTGCGATTATTGCAGGAATTGTAATGATTATAGCTATGGTCGTTTCATTTATTGTTGTAATAATTAATCAGGTTAATTATAAACCGGGTAATTATAATACGAATGCAACTATAATATTTGCTTCGCTTATTACGGGATTTCCAATATTTATCAAGGTATTTATAGGACTTATAATAGTATTTGTATTGATAGCTGTTGTAGTAAACAAAATCAGGAAGAATGAAGTTATAGAGAAGAATGAAGTATATTACAGACTTAAGAATATCAATGGTTTTGTACCTGAAAAATTCATACAGAATTTAGAATATAAGCTAAGAAATATTCATTTTGCTGAGAATGTAGAAGAAGTAAGTGCATTTGCAAGCGTTCCTGTAGATAAAATAATTGAAAAATATCAGGATATTATAGAATGTAGCTTATATAAGGTTAAATTTGAAGACTATAAATCTGTTCAAGGTAAAGATATAATTAAATTAAGCTGTATTATGCAGATATCTAAGATGATAAATAATAAAATACATGAAGAAGGCGAGAAAATTGTCATATATCTCAGTAAAAAATCTGATATCACAGAAAAAGATTTTGGTGCTATCAGATTAATCTCATGTGGAAATTGTGGTTCGAGTATCAATATCTTAAATGGTGGTGTATGTGAATATTGTAGTACACGACTGAATTATGCAGATTATGACTGGATAATTGACAGATATTATTCAAATACAGAAGATAATACGTTATCAGAAATTGAAGAGCATACTGAGGTATATATAGGTAATAAGAAATATATTGATCCATTCAAAAAACTTCGCCTACAGATGATATCAGCTTACTTAATATGTATAATATTTGTAGTTGGCTTTACATTTATAAGGAACAGGGAGGGATTAATACTTATGGCAAATAGTGATAAATATCTCAACCAGGTAGCAGGTGATATTACTGATTTACCTAAGATAACAGATATAGTGTCTGATTTAGAATTAGCTAAAGAGAAAGAGGAAATCTTAGGCAGAACATATACATATAAATATGATGGAGATACTGAATCTGCACTATCGTATGCCTTAAATTATAGTAGTTATATGGTTGAAAATTATGGTTATACGCTTAGATATAACAATAATGATGAAATCAGAGTCAGCAAGAAATATAGATATGACAAATATCTTGATGGTTATATGTGGATATCGATTAAAGTTGATGGAAACAAAGTAATAGTTAAATATGTCTTAGAAGATGAAAACAGTTATGATGAATAAATTTATAGATATGAAATATATAAAACAGAGGTGATATTTATGGCGGGTCTGTATGACGATTTGGCAGAAATAATAGTTAGAAATGTTGGAGGAAGAGATAATATCATAAGCATAACACATTGTATTACAAGACTAAGATTTGAATTAAAAGATGAGTCAAAAGCCAATACAGATGTTCTAAAATCTACATATGGGATAGTAACCGTCATAAAATCGGGTAGTCAATACCAGATAGTTATAGGTAAGGATGTGATTTCGGTATATGATGCTGTATGTAAAGCTTCGGATATGAAAGGTAAGCTGAAAAATATTACAGAAGCAAATATTACAGAAGTTAAATCTTCTGCTGATGCTACTGAAAAGTTGTTTAGTAATGCTTTAGAAAAAGCTGTAATAGAGACATTAGTTGCACCTTGCGACGGAGTAGTTAAAGACATTACAGAAGCAGAGGATGAAGTGTTTTCATCGGAAATATTAGGAACAGGGATTGTAATTGTTCCTGATGATGGCAAGATTTATGCACCGTGTGATGGAATAATTACATCATTTTTTTCAACAGGACACGCAATAGGTATACATAGTATAGAAGGTTCAGAGATATTAATACATATAGGTGCAGACACTGTTAAATTAGATGGTAAGGGTTTTGAAAAAAAGAAATCACAAGGAGAAAAAGTTAGCAAAGGTGAAATATTGTTAGAATTCGACATAGAAATGCTAGAAAATGAGGGATATTCAATAAGTACACCTATGATAATAACTAATAGCGATGAATATACAGATGTAATTATAGAAAAGTTTGGAAAGGTTAATAAGGGAGAAGAGATACTGATACTCATATAAATAAAGTAAAAAGAAAGAATTTCAAGATTATAGTTAATTTTGAAATTCTTTCTTTTATTATTATATATGAAACTGCACCGTAATAGCCTTTGAAGAGAAAGGCATTTATTCACTTTAGATAAAGGAATATGAAAGTGTATATCATATACAAACAATTGGCTGAATAGTATAAGTATAATATACAAAATTAATTGCCGGTTGAAGAGGCATTGCTATTCGCATTACCAGTAGCCGGATTAACGTTATTAGTACCACCATTCTCTGAAGCTGCAGCAGTGCTTGGTATCTGTCTCGAATGAATATTACACTGGTCTTTTGGAATAGAACCTTTTGAAAAATATTCTGTAGTAGAAGGACACACACCCTCAATTGCTAATTGGCCTGATGACTTACATATTGTAGCAGATTGAACTGATTCAGGAGCTGGGAAACCGATATCTTCTTTATAACCTTTAACATCATCAATTCGTGTTACAATTTTACTCCACATGTCTTCGTGGAATACACCGTTTGTTAATGGTGCATTTTCATCATAACCTGCCCAGATAGTAGCTGTCAGGTATGGAGTATATCCTGCGAACCATAAGTCGTTATCTTTACTTGAGGTACCTGTTTTGCCGGCAACCGACATTCCATCAACCTTACAATGTGTACCTGTACCACTTTTAACTACATCTTCCATAGCACTTGTAAGAAGCCATGCTGTAGAATCTTTAATTACTGTATGTGTAGATGGGTTAGACTCTAAGATAACTTTGCCATTATGGTCTAAAACTTTTGTATATAATACTGGTTCTGTATATACACCACCATTTGCAATAGTTGCATATGCTGCACATAATTCTAAGTTAGTGACACCATATGTTATACCACCTAGTGCAAGAGACTGGTTAACGTCACTTACGACACTTCCGTCATCTAATGTTTTATTAGAAATTAAAGTGGTAATACCAAAGTCTTCAACATAATCAAAACCTAGTTGAGGAGTTATAGCAGTTAATAGCTTAACAGTAACAACGTTCATGGAATCTCTGATACCCTCACGAAGAGTAGAAGTTCCTCTGTAAGAAGAACCCCACCAGTTACTTACCGGACGACCATTAACATCATTAAATGGCTCATCGACAATAGTAGAAGCAAGAGTATATCCAGCAGTATCTAGCGCAGGCGCGTATGATGTAAGTACCTTAAAACATGAGCCAGGCTGTCTCTTTGTACTTGTTGCTCTGTTAAGAGTAAGGCTTCGTGTTTTTTCGCCACGTCCACCAACAATGGCTTTAACATAACCTGTTTTTTGATCCATAACTGTAAATGATGTCTGAGGCTGAATTGTATATTCAAGATTTTCATCGATTTCAGTTTCACCCTCTTTTAAATACTCCTGTTTAAATGCAGCTATAAGGGCATCGCATTCTTCAGTAGACTTAAATATCAGTTTAAATGATGAATTCCCAAGAAGTACCCTGTTATAGTAATCTAAATCAACCTCGGAATAATTCTGGATTGTGCCATCAGTTTTCTTAACTGACCATGCCCAGCTTATTGAATACGAAATAGACATTGGATAATTAGCAGAGTTATTAATTTCTTCATCACAGATATTCTGAATAGCTGTATCTTGTGTGGTATATATACTTAAACCGCCACTGTATAATACATTATATGCCTGAGTCTGCGTATATCCTTTCTGTTCCATAAGATCATTTAATATCTCATCTATTAATTCATCTACGAAATATGAATAAGGAGAAGAGGTAGATGTCTCTAAGTTGATTGACTGTATTCTTGAATATACGTCATCAGCCATCGCTTCATCATATTCACTTTGTGTAATATGTCCATTTTTCTTCATATTATCAAGAACTTTTTTGCGACGTTTTGCATTATCTTCAGGATGAGTTACAGGATTATATATTGATGGGTTCTGTGTTATTGCAGCTATAACAGCACTTTCTGAAATGTTTAATTCAGAAGCATTTTTATTAAAATATCGTTTAGCTGCGGACTGAACACCAAGACAGTTAGAACCTAAGTTAATTGTATTAAGATAACTTTGAAGAATATAAGCTTTAGTTGTCGTCTTTTCTAATTCAAGTGCTAAATATTGTTCCTGGAACTTACGTTTGAAAAGGGCAGCATTAGTAGATTCACGACCACCATCTTCAAAAACATTATTCTTTAGAAGCTGCTGTGTAATTGTACTTGCACCTTCTGAAAGCCTTCCGGTTGTAAGTGCCATAAAGCCGGCACGGATAATACCTTTTACATCGATACCATTATGTTGTAGAAAACGTTCATCTTCGATATCAATAAATGCATATTGCAGACATTTAGGAATATCATCAATACTGACCTCCTGTCTGTTAGAACCGGATTTAAGGAGTGTGGTTGTAATATTTCCATCACTATCGTAAACAGTGGTAGAGTATCCTGTAGGTGTAACATTCAATGTTGACACATCAGGTGCATTGTCAATGATACCTTTAATCATTCCTAATCCTGTGAAACCTACTACAACTATAATGAGTACAATTGCATATAATACAAATTTTAAAGCTGTTATTAATATTGAAGTTACACGTTTATTCTTCTTAGAAGCCAGATTACGGCGTTTGTCAGCAACTTCTTTATATCCAAAATTCATTAAAAAACCTCTTTTCTAGAAATGTTAAAAACCATTATGATTATACCAAAATTTAGGTATTTAATAAAGTTAAATATTTATTACATAAGTTATATTTATTATATAAGTAAGTTAAGTTCTGTTTATAACATAAATATGTCATATTTACAGGAAACTGAAAGTTGTGTTATATGTTACATAGTATTATTAAACATTTATATAAGATTTAATCAAATTTATTGAAAAAAAATAATATATAAGTTATATTAAGCTAATGATATGTCTTAAACTATATCAGAATGTAAAAAAAGATGATGTGAATTGACAATCATCAAAATAATTATTTAAAAAATATGAGAAAAAATATAAGACAGATGAGGTAAAAACTTTGGAAAGAATCATTATAAAAGATGGAACAGGAGAAATAGTCGAGAAGAAATCAAGGTTTATTGCAAATGTTAAAGCTGTTAAAAGTGAGGAAGAAGCAATAGCATTTATAAATGAAATTAAGAAGAAATATTGGGATGCAAGACATAATTGTATGGCATATGTAGTTGACGGCATACAGAGATTCAGTGATGATGGGGAACCGTCAGGAACAGCGGGAAAACCCATATTAGATGTAATTACGGGAAGAGAACTTACTAATGCAGTTATTGTGGTTACCAGATACTTTGGAGGTGTATTATTAGGAACCGGAGGATTAGTACGAGCTTATCAGAAAGCAAGTATAGAAGCACTTGAAGATGCTGTGATAGCAGAAAAGAAACAGGGAAAGGAATTTAGTATCATAACAGATTATACGGGACTTGGTAAGATTCAATATATTGCAGCAAATGAGAAAGTTAATATTATGGACACACTGTATACGGATAATGTAAATATAATTATTGTGTGTGACAGTGAGAAATATGAAGCATTTACGAAAAAAGTAATTGAAGTAACGGCAGGAAAAGTGAATATAACAAAAGCAGAGGATGTAGTATTCTATGAAACAAAAACTTGCATACAGATTGTTGATTAACGTCTGTATGCAAGTTTTTCTATTTTATAGGATTTTATATATCGATAAAATTTTATATATGACAAATTAATTAAGAGTTTTTCTTATTAAATGCAGCACGTTTTCTAAGAGTAGGATCAAGGATTTTCTTTCGGATTCTTAAACTCTTAGGTGTAACTTCAAGTAATTCGTCAGTATCAATGAATTCAAGGCACTGCTCAAGACTTAAATCTCTCTTTGGTGAGAGTTTAAGGGCATCATCTGAACCTGAAGCACGGGTATTAGTAAGCTGCTTTCTCTTACATACGTTAACTTCGACATCATCAGTTTTACCATTTTGACCAACAACCATACCTGAGTACACTTTTTCACCAGGACCAATGAAGAGTGTACCACGCTCCTGGGCATTATATAATCCGTAAGTTATAGCTTCACCGGCTTCAAATGCTATTAATGAACCCTGTTTTCTATATTGGATATCACCTTTATAAGGACCATATCCGTTAAATATTGTATTAATGATACCATTACCTTTAGTATCTGTCATAAATTCTCCACGATATCCGATTAAGCCTCTGGCAGGAATAGAGAACTCAAGTCTTGTATACCCGCCATTAGCAGTAGACATAGAAAGAAGTTCACCTTTACGTTCACTTAACTTCTGGATAATTGAACCTGAGAATTCCTCAGGAACATCAATGTAAGCTAATTCCATTGGTTCAAGTCTTTTACCATTTTCATCTGTCTTATATAGAACTTCGGCTTTACTCACAGAGAATTCATAACCTTCACGTCTCATATTCTCAATAAGAACTGATAAATGCAATTCTCCACGTCCCGATACTTTGTAGCTTTCAGTTGTATCTGTTTCTTCAACTCTAAGACTTACGTCTGTATTAAGCTCACGGAACAATCTGTCTCTTAAATGTCTTGATGTTACATATTTACCTTCAAGACCTGCAAGTGGACTGTCATTAACGTTAAATTGCATAGAAATAGTAGGTTCTGATATCTTCTGGAAAGGTATAGCTACAGGATTCTCAGGTGAACATATTGTATCTCCAATATGAATATCTGCAATACCGGAAATTGCTACGATAGAACCAACAGCAGCTTCTGTAACCTCAACTTTGTTAAGACCTTCGAATTCATATAATTTACTGATTTTAACACGTTTTCTATAATCAGGATCATGATGGTTAACAATAACAACATCCTGATTAACTTTTAATTTACCATTATCAACCTTACCGACACCGATACGCCCAACATACTCATTATAGTCTATAGTACTTATAAGAACCTGTGTATCAGCATCAGGATCTCCCTCTGGAGCAGGAATGTAATTAATAATTGTCTCAAATAATGGATCCATATTCTTTGGAGAATCGTCTAATTCAAGTATGGTATAACCTGATTTAGCAGACGCATATACGAATGGGCAGTCAAGCTGTTCATCAGAAGCATCAAGTTCAATAAATAATTCAAGAACTTCATCAATAACTTCAGCAGGACGCGCTTCAGGTCTGTCAATTTTATTTATACATACAATAACAGGCAAGTTAAGTTCTAATGCTTTTTTAAGAACGAATTTTGTCTGAGGCATAGCACCTTCAAAAGCATCAACAACTAAAACAACACCATTAACCATTTTAAGTACACGCTCAACCTCACCGCCGAAGTCTGCATGTCCTGGAGTATCAATAATATTAATTTTAATACCTTTATAATTAACAGCTGTATTTTTTGAAAGAATAGTAATACCACGTTCTCTTTCAATATCATTTGAGTCCATGACTCTTTCGGCTACTTCCTGATTTTCACGGAAAGTACCGCTTTGTTTTAATAACTGGTCAACTAATGTTGTTTTACCGTGGTCAACATGGGCTATAATTGCGATATTTCTGACATCTTCTCTTTTTATTTTCATAAAAAATTGTCATTCCTTTCTTAGTTTTCTCCATAATCAGTTGTATGTAAAATTAGTGCTGCAAAATATATATTTTACAATAACCTGCTTTATCATACTTTGTAAGTATATGGAAAATAGGATAAAATTTACACGTTAAAACGCATATCTTAACAAGTTTAACACAATATTAAAAAATTTCAAGAAAAATAGAGAAAAAACGTCAATTTGCCATATATGGCGGATATAAATATATTATTCTGTACATTTTTACTATATTATATGGAAATAATATTTTTAAAGATTGCACTGACGAGGTCTGGTAAATAATATATCTCTAAGGTAAAATGTTTAATAGTAATCGTTCATAAATAAAATAATATAAAATCTTCTTAAAATGTCAGTTTATGTCGAACGAAAATGTCGTAAATTAATAAAAAAACATAGAAAAATGTAATTGACCCAGTTATAATATATAAATATAGTTTTGTGGTTTTTATATATGTGTTTATGAATACATTAAAAATTAAATGGAGGCATCGATGTGTGTAATGTAGAAAAAAATGAATTCTTCGAATTTACAAACAGTACTATAAGTTCTTTGAAATTTATGAATAAACTCGTTGAGAAAATAGAAAAACACAGTGATAAAGATATCGAGAGCGTTCAATGTATAGAATCATTGAGAGATAATATAGATATTTTGAAGAAACAGATAGAAGAAATAAAAGAGAGATTTATATTGCTTCATATGAATATGCATATGTCAAATTTTAAATTATTTACGGAAGCATTTACAATGAAAGAGACGAAAGTCCTGATAGTAGATGATAATGAAATAAATAATTATGTTTTAGAGCAGATGTTAAAAAGATTTGATATTGATGTAGATATAGCTAAGAGTGGTGAAGAGGCAATTGATAAATTTATGGTAAATGAATATGACCTTGTCTTTATGGATTATTTACTGCCGCCAGGAATTGATGGTATTGAAACTGTAAGAAGAATAAGAAATTTAAACGAAAGAGGAAAGAAGCAGTTTATTATTGGACTTACCGCTAACACTATGGAAGAATTCCAAAAAGGTCTGAATGAGAATAATGTAGAGCTAATTTTATTAAAACCAATTAAATTCCAGCAGATGGCAGTAATTCTGCAGAAAGAATTACCTGATAAGGTTATAAGATAAAGGATAAAATTATAAAATCACTATGTAAAATATTCTGAAAATATGTTAAATGAGAAAATACTGTAAGTTAAGTTGAATAAGAATTATGGCTTAAAAACTTTACAGATGGAAATCATTAAAGTATAATACGATTATTAATTTATAAATTGGAGGTACAACGATGTCTAAAATTAAGATGACAACACCATTAGTTGAGATGGACGGGGACGAAATGACAAGAATCCTCTGGAAAATGATTAAAGAGGAGTTACTTAGCCCTTTTATTGAATTAAATACAGAGTACTATGACCTTGGACTTGAACACAGAAATGAAACAGATGACAAGGTTACAGTTGAATCAGCAGAAGCAACAAAGAAATATGGTGTAGCTGTTAAATGTGCTACAATTACACCAAATGCAGCAAGAATGGACGAATATAATCTTAAAGAAATGTGGAAGAGTCCAAACGGAACAATCAGAGCAATTCTTGACGGAACTGTATTCAGAGCACCAATTATAGTAAAAGGTATTGAGCCATGCGTTAAGAACTGGAAGAAGCCTATTACAATTGCAAGACATGCTTATGGTGATGTATATAAGGCAACAGAGATGAAAGTACCTGGTGCTGGTAAAGCTGAATTAGTATTTACTGATGAAAATGGTAATGAGACAAGAGAATTAATACATAATTTCAAAGGTGCAGGCGTTATTCAGGGACAGCATAACTTAAATGATTCTATTGAAAGTTTTGCAAGAAGCTGTTTCACATATGCACTTGCAACTAAACAGGACTTATGGTTTGCTACAAAGGATACAATTTCTAAGAAATATGACCATACATTTAAGGATATTTTCAATGAAATATTTGAAGCAGAATATGCTGACAAATTTAATGAAGCAGGAATTACATATTTCTATACATTAATAGATGATGCGGTAGCAAGAGTAATGAAGTCTGAGGGTGGTTACATCTGGGCATGTAAGAATTATGATGGTGATGTTATGAGTGATATGGTATCATCAGCATTTGGTTCACTTGCAATGATGACTTCGGTTTTAGTATCTCCTGATGGATATTATGAATATGAAGCTGCACATGGTACAGTACAGAGACATTATTACAAACATCTTAAAGGCGAAGAGACATCTACAAACTCAGTAGCAACTATATTTGCATGGACAGGTGCTCTTAGAAAACGTGGCGAATTAGATGGCAATAAAGAGTTAATGGAATTCGCTGATAAGCTTGAGAAGGCTTGTATTAAGACTATTGAAGATGGAAAGATGACTAAGGACTTAGCTCTTATAACTACAATAGAGAATCCAACAGTTCTTAACAGCGAGAACTTCATTAAGGCAATTCGTGAAACTTTAGAAGGAATGTGTTAATAGATGAAAGAAGCAGAAAGGGTTATATATCCGGGACAGATATATAGGCATTTCAAAGGGAATTTATATCAGATAGTTACAGTTGCCATTCATTCAGAAAGTGGTGAGAAACTGGTAATATACCAGAAATTATATGGAGATTATGCAGTTCATGCAAGACCATATGATATGTTCCTTAGTGAAGTGGACAGACAGAAATATCCGGATATTAAACAGAAATATCGTTTTGAATTAGTTGATAATGAGATAAAATCTAATCAGAATGTAGATGCCGGCATAAAAGAAAGTATTAATCTTACAGACGATATAATTATAAATGATACTTTGAATACTGATAATATAGAGTCTGTTGATTCAGAAGAAAGTGCAGATAAGAGACTTATTAAATTCTTAGATGCAGATACTTTTGAAGAGAAAAGAAGAGTGCTTATAAATATTAAAGATGGCATTACAGACAGACTGATAGACGATATGGCAGCAGCGATTGATGTTACAGTTGATGAGGGTGATATCGATACAAGATTTATGAGCCTTTTAAACTGTATTAATACAAGAGCGAAATACGAAGTAAACAGATTAAGATAAGGTTTAATATTTATCATTTTTATGCAATGGCAATATAATATTATTGTAATGTCAATATTTATGTTGCTATTGCGTAAACATAAAGCTTATGGAGTAAATACAAATGTCTAAAGAGCAAAAGCAGAGATTTGAAAAAGTAGTTAGTTAAATATAAATGCAGAGGCATATATTAATTTAAGATTATATAGTCTCTGCATTTTTATATATATATTTTAAATTTATAATTCTGGTCATATAGTTCTAATGCTAAATATCTATGGATAATACCTGTCAGGTAAAAAGCATTAAATTGTCTATGTATTTCAGTAACGTTGTCTTTATTTGTTCAGGTGCAAAATCAAATACCTCACACGATTGATCCTTCTGTTAGCTTATTATAGTTCCGACTTTACCGCGGATACCAGCCTTAGCTTTCTCAAGGTTAGTAATAACTGCCTTACGACCTTTCTTAGCTACTACGAAGTTAAGAGCAGCCTGAATCTTAGGAAGTGTTGTAATGGCATCAAGCTTATTATCTTCAATTAATGAGTTAGCTTCTTCAATACTTAATTCCTTAAGTTCAGTAGAAGTACCATTCTCATCTGTTATTGTTACATAATCATTTGATGTAAGTATAAGAAGTTCTGATGCATCAATCATATCAGCTAATTTAGCAGCAGTATAATCTTTCTCTATAACTGCACTTGCACCCTTTAATCCCTGTGTCTGGTCAAGAACAGGAATACCACCGCCACCTGCAGCAATTACTAACTGGTTAGCATCAACTAATGCCTTAATAGCATCAATTTCATATATATCGATAGGCTGTGGAGAAGCGATAATTCTACGATAACCTTTACCCTCAGAACTTTCTTCGTATGTTACATAGTTACCTTTATGTTCTTCTAAATCAGCTTCCTCTTTAGTCATATAACGACCGATAACCTTAGTTGGATTGTGGAAAGCTTTATCAAAAGGATCAACTCTTACCTGTGTAATAATAGTAGAAACAGGTTTGTAAATACCACGATTAAGTAATTCTGTTCGGATTGCATTCTGTAAATCAAAGCCTATGTATCCCTGGCTCATAGCACCACATACAGACATAGGAGCAACAGTATATTTAGAATCTAAACGGCTGAACTCTGTCATAGCTGTCTGAATCATTCCGACCTGTGGTCCGTTACTGTGAGTTATTACAACTTCATATTTTTCTTCTACTAAATCAGCAATAGCTTTAGCAGCCTTTTTAACATTTTCCTGCTGCTTAGGAAATGTATCACCGAATGCGTTACGTCCAAGTGCAACGACTATCTTTTTATTTTCCATAAATTACCTCCGAATTAGAGCATATTTTATATGATAGATAATGTGAAATGGAATATTTCACAAACGCTCATTTAATATGATAATTATAAGGTAAATAGCCCAAAAAAACAAGCAGAATTAAAATAAGTAGGAGAAAAGATGTCAGACAATAATAAAAAAAACAACAAGAAATCTGATAAAATGTGTATAACTATGTGGAAAGTGTGGAAAACCATAGATTAATGTTGCGAAGAGTCAAAAAATACAGATGTATTTACTAAAAAGAATAAAATAATTTGGATAATAGTTATGGAAAAATTTATGTTGACATAAAATGTATTATTGTATACAATGATACAGAAGTACGATAATACAAAATAAAAAAATATCAGGTATTATCAGGACGGAGGAAGAAATGGATAACAGACCAGTAATTATGAATGAAAAGACAAACCTATTAGAGCTAGAGGAGCATATTTACCATTTGGTAGATGTAGATAAACCTAATGTTTATCATAATCTGTTCCCATATGACCAGGTACCAAAGATAGCATTTAACGAGCGTATCGTTCCACATAATATGCCAGAGGATATATGGATTACAGATACAACATTCAGAGACGGTCAGCAGTCAAGAGCACCATATACAACAGACCAGATTGTAACAATATATGATTATTTACATAAATTAGGTGGTCCAAAAGGTATAATAAGACAAAGCGAATTCTTCCTTTACAGTAAGAAAGACAGAGATGCCGTATATAAATGTATGGAAAGAGGGTATAAATTTCCGGAGGTAACAAGCTGGATTCGTGCAAGTAAGAAAGATTTTGAGCTTGTTAAAGATATAGGCATGAAAGAGACAGGTATCTTAGTAAGCTGTTCAGATTACCACATTTTCTATAAAATGAAGATGACAAGACGTGAGTGCATGAATCATTATTTAAGCGTGGTAAGAGAATGTTTAGAGACAGGTATCAGCCCAAGATGTCATTTAGAAGATATTACACGTTCTGATATATATGGTTTTGTAATTCCATTCTGTCTTGAACTTATGAAGCTTCAGGAGGAATACAATATTCCTGTTAAGATAAGAGCATGTGATACTATGGGATATGGAGTCAACTTCTCAGGTGCAGTTATCCCTCGTTCGGTTCAGGGAATAATCTATGGACTTATTACTAATGCAGGTGTTCCATCATCACAGTTAGAGTGGCATGGTCATAATGATTTCTATAAGTCAGTTACTAACTCAACTACAGCCTGGATATATGGTGCAAGTGGTGTTAACTGTTCATTATTTGGAATCGGTGAGAGAACAGGTAATACACCTCTAGAAGCAATGGTATTCGAATATGCACAGTTAAAGGGAACTTTAGATGGTATGGATACCACTGTTATAACAGATTTAGCAAATTATTTTGAAAAGGAAATAGGATATAAAATTCCATCCAGAACACCATTTGTAGGTAAGAATTTCAATGTAACAAGAGCAGGAATTCATGCAGACGGACTTCTTAAGAATGAAGAAATATATAATATATTTGATACTGATAAATTCTTAAAACGTCCTGTATTAGTTGCTGTATCTAACACATCAGGACTTGCAGGTATTGCACATTGGATTAATACATACTACAGATTATCAGAGGATAAGAAAGTAGATAAGAGTTCTGAATTAGTTAAGAGAGTTAAAAAATGGGTTGATGACCAGTATGATGACGGAAGAGTTACTGTAATAGCTGATAATGAATTAGTTGAAATTATTAATAAAACCTGCGAAGAACTTGGCATTACAATAAATAAGGGGTGAAATAGTTAATGGATAAAGATGGTCAGATTAAAGTAAGTGATAAATATTCACTTCAAGGCAGGGTATTTAACCGTCTGAGAGAAGATATTTTATCGGGGAAATATAAGGAAAATGATGAGTTAAGAGAAATGACAATTGGTGCAGAACTGGGAGTTAGCAGGACTCCGGTTCGCGAAGCACTAAGACAGTTAGAATTCGAGGGACTTGTAAGCATCATACCTAATAAAGGCGCATATGTTATCGGAATCAGTAAAAAAGACTTAAAGGATATATATGAGATGAGAGCCAGATTAGAGGGCTTATGTGCAAGATGGGCTACTAAAAATGCTACAGATGAGAACATTTCGAAACTCGAAGAGATTTCAGACTTGTCAGAATTTCACTATGTAAAGAAAAAATTTGATAAAGTATTAGAACTTGATAATGAATTTCACGAATTATTATATGAGATGGCTGATAGTAAAATGTTATATAAGACATTATCAGACTTTCATCACTATTTAGAAATAATAAGAAAGAAAACATTATCTTCTAATGAAAGAGTATGTGATTCGATTAAAGAACATAAAGATATCGTTGAAGCTATAAAAGCTAAAGATAAGGACAGAGCAGAAGAATTGGCAATTCTTCATATGAAGAATACGATAAAGAATATCGAAGCCCATAAATTATTGTAGAATATATAATGCTCAGACCTTGCTCATACAAATGTAGTTTATATTTATCTGTTAAAGTAAATTTGATATATAAATATCGAAACTCCTTGTAAGTAATTGCGTAAATTTGTAAGATATCATTTTTTGGCTCAAATTTTGTGTACATTCAACAGACATACATTTAAGCCGAGATGTCCGGCTATGACACACGCTTTCATATTTCCTTTATCTAGTGAGAGTAAATGCTGCCTTCTGCAGAGGTTATTACGGTGCAGTTAATCAAACGCGCTCCGCTTGAACGGTGATTTACTGCACCGACCTTTTGCATCAGGCAGCATTAACTCTCACACGATACGTCATAAATCAAGTGTGTGACATAGCCGGACACATCGGCTTAAATGTATGGCATTGAATGAACATAAATAATCGTAAGAGCCAAAAAAAGATATCTACAAATTAGCAATTCTTACAAAAGTTCGATATTTATATATGCAAATTTACTTAACACAGATAATTTAATTCTATTTTGTATGAGTAAAGTCTGAGTATTTATATATTATACAAGTGTTTCCCATAATTCGTATAGCTTCTCAAGTTCACTATTAACGGCTTCGATTTCTTTAGTAATCTCCATTAATTTACCGACATCAGAAGCAATATCAGGATTATTCATCTCTTCTGAAAGAGCATTGTTTTTTTCTTCAAGTTCGTTTATACGTCCTTCGGTTTTCTTTAATTCATTTTGTTTTTTACGAAGCCTGGCCTGTTCATCTTTCATAGTCTGCCAGTCAGCTTTAGAAGAAGAAACAGCAGAAGTGTCTTTGGTTTCAGCGGCTTCAGGTGCGGCATATATAGCTGTTAACTCAGCTTTTTTCTCGAGATAATAATCATAATTGCCTATATAATTTACAATCTTATTATTAGTCAGCTCTATAATTCTGCTAGCGGTTTTATTTATGAAATATCGGTCGTGGGATACATAGAGAATAGTCCCATCATAACTGTTAATCGCATTTTCAAGGATTTCCTTAGATGTAATATCTAAATGGTTCGTAGGCTCATCAAGAATAAGGAAGTTAGCATTTGATAACATAAGTTTTGCAAGCGAAACACGTCCACGTTCACCACCGCTTAAGTCTTTAATCTGCTTAAATACATCATCACCAGTGAATAAAAATGCTGCCAGCACATTACGAATTTCTGTATTAGTCATATCAGGATATGCATCTGAGATTTCTTCAAACAAAGTATTTTCCATAGTTAAAACATGATGCTCCTGGTCGTAGTATCCGATTTCAACCTTGCTGCCTAATTTAGTTGAACCGCTGTCGGCATCGATTATTCCATTTATGATTTTCAAGATGGTAGTCTTGCCTGTACCGTTATTACCGATTATACTGACTTTTTCGCCACGTTTGATTTCAAAGTTAATATCTGAGAAAAGATGGTTATCACCAAAAGATTTAGAAAGATTTTCTACCGATAATACATCTTTACCACTTGTAATCCTTGGAGTTAATTTAAGATGCATTTCATCATCAATATATTTTGGCTTTTCTACAACTTCGATTTTATTTAGCTGTTTTTCACGACTTTCAGCTCTTTTAATTGATTTCTCACGATTAAAAGATTTGAGCTTCTCGATAACCTCTTTCTGATGCTTGATTTCCTGCTGCTGATTAAGATATTTTTTAAGTTCAGCTTCTCTTAAAGAGGCTTTCTTAGTGGCATAATCGCTGTAATTACCATTATATGTAGTACATTTTGTATTCTCTATCTCTACAACTTTAGTTACGATTTTATCAAGGAAATAACGGTCATGGGAGATTATGATAACAGCACCTTTGTAATTGCTTAAGAAACCTTCTAACCATGCAATTGAGTTAAGGTCTAAGTGGTTAGTAGGCTCATCTAATAATATGATATCAGGCTTAGATAACAGAATCTTACTTAAGAATACTCGTGTTTTCTGTCCGCCTGACAGAGTTGATATCTTTCTGTCAAAATCTTCCTCTGCAAAGCCTAAGCCCTTTAAGACACCTGTAATTTCGCTCTTATAAGCATATCCGTCATTTAATTCGAAAGTATGTGTTAATTTAGAATAGTTTTCAAGAAGTTTTTCTAATTCTTTACCCTCGGCAGTTTTCATTTCAGCTTCTAATGAACGGATTGTACTTTCCATTTCTATAATCTCTTTTTTGACATCTAACATTTCTTCGTAGATAGTATGCCCGCCTGCTATATCAGGGTGCTGCGATAAATATGCAAGAGTTTTATTTTTAGCTACGGTTATAATTCCGTCATCAGGCTTTAATTCTCCTGTAATTATCTTAAATAATGTCGATTTACCCGCACCATTAATTCCGACTATTGCAACTTTCTCTCTATCTTCTGCATGAAATGAGCAGTTATCTAATATAACCTTACTGTCAAAACTTTTACTTATGTTACTACATGATAAAATCATAATTACCTCACCAATCTAAATTAATCCAAAATAAATTTTTTAATAAGTCTTATATTAATATTAAAGTAATATTTTGAAATAGAATTTTTAACGTTTACTACTAAATATAAACGATTTTTATAAAGTTGTCTATGAAGATATTAAAAAAAGATATTAAATAAGAGAAAAAAGTTTAGTTGCTTTGTTTAATTTTTATCAAAGATGTGTTATAATTTTTTAAAATTTAATAAATTTAATGTATTAAATCATTGAATTAAAATCAGAACGGAATTGGATGGTGAATTATGGTTAAGAATAGTATCTCTAAGGCAGTTATCGGAAGACTGCCAAGATATTACAGATATTTAGGAGAAATAATGGAGTCGGGTGTTGAAAGAATTTCATCAGGCGAACTTAGCAAGAAGATGAACGTAACAGCTTCGCAGATAAGACAGGACCTGAATAATTTCGGAGGATTTGGACAACAGGGATATGGATATAATGTCAAATATTTGTATGTTGAAATAGGTAAAATACTTGGAGTAGACAAGCAGCATAATATGATTATTATCGGTACAGGTAACCTTGGAAGAGCACTTGCTAATTATGCTAATTTTGAGAAAAGAGGATTTGTTCTTATAGGGTTGTTTGATAAGAATCCTAAACTAATAGGCAAGAAAGTCAGAGGCATAGCAGTTCAGTCTATGAAAAATTTAGAAGAATTTGCCAAGGATAATAAAATTGACATCGCAACACTTGCCATACCTAAGGCAGAGGCAGTAAAAGTAGCAGAAAAGCTTGCGGAATGTGGTGTCAGGGCAATATGGAATTTTGCTCATACAGACCTTAATCTGCCTAAGAATATTGTTGTTGAAAATGTACATTTATCAGAAAGCCTTATGCAGTTATCATATAATCTTACAAGAACTGAAAATGATATGTAATAATTCTTATTCGCATATGGGAGGTAACAATGGCTAAAAAAGAAACAGAAGGTTCATATGAAGATTTTGAAAATTTAATAGACTTAAAGAAGATTCCAATTTTGCCATTAGATAACAGATGGCATCAGTTATTTCCAGATAATTTAAAGACACCAAGGATAAAGAAGCTTGAGAAAGAAGTTATGAATCTCGTGAAAAGAGAAGGTGGCGTATCAAGGGAGATTAAGAATCTTGTTGGGCTCAAGAAGAAGCTTATGAAAGAAATCGTAGACAATATGGAAGAAACAGATAATGAAAACGAGAAACTAAGACAGAAGAAACTTGATGCAAGCAGGAAATTAATTGAAGATATTAATAATAAGAATACTGAGCTAGAGAACGAGAAATACCAATTGCCGTACAGACTTATGAAGGTAAATGAAGAATTACTTATGGAAAGTATTGAGAAATGTTATAATCGCCTTAGTAATAATGAAATGCAGATAGAAGCTCTGGGTGAATGGATTGAAAAGACGAGAATACAACTTAAGAGAAATGTAGTAATTAAGCAGGATAAAACTGATGAAAATAACAACATTTACGGATATATGCATGATATGTTAGGACATGAGGTTATGGAAATATTTGACAGAGAACATAATTATGATAAGAACAAGTTCAAGGAGGAAAAATGATAATAGGAATAGGAAATGATATTGTTGAAATCAAGAGATTTATGACTCTTAAAGAGCATTTCAAGGATAAATTTTATACAGAGAGGGAAATTGAGGAAGCAAAGGGGAGAGCTTCTTTTTTTGCAGCAAATTTCTCGGTAAAGGAAGCTGTTTCTAAGTCATTTGGAACAGGTTTCAGAGGCTTTAGCGGAAAAGATATAGAAGTCCTTAGAGATGAATTAGGAAAGCCATATGTAAATCTGTATGGTGGAGCGAAGAAAATTAGTGAAAGCTTAGGAATTAATGAGATATTTGTAAGTATCTCTGATACAGATAATCTGGTTATGACAATGGCAGTTGCTGAAAGTAGAAATGGAGGAGCAGAGAATGGAAATATTAACCGGAAAAGCAAGTAAAATCGTTGATAATTATTGCATTAATGAGCTTAAGATACCATCGTTAGTTCTTATGGAAAGAGCAGCTTTAGCGGTCGGTGAATGTGTGACAGAAATATGCAGGCAGAATAAATATAATAAAGTTAAGATTATATGTGGTGTTGGCAATAATGGAGCGGACGGACTGGCACTTGCAAGAATACTATGTGATGATGAAACGAAGATTAATAAATCGGATATCTGCGTTTGTATCATTGGAAATATGGAAAAAGCAAGTGAAGAATTCAATATACAATATGACATTTTACAGAATATAGGAATGGATATTATTAAAATAAAAGATAAAGAGCAATTTAAAGAAGTAATTGCAGATGGCGAATTGGTTGTTGATGCTATATTTGGAATAGGATTATCAAGAGATGTAAACGGCCTATTTGCAGATATTATTAATGAAATTAATGAAAGCAAGACAAAGGTTATCGCTATTGACTGTCCAAGTGGACTCAATTCAGACAACGGAAGAGTTATGGGAGTTGCTATAAAGGCTTATAAGACAGTTACGTTTGGAAGATTAAAAGCAGGGTTAGTCTTGTGTGATGGTAAGAATTATACGGGAGAAGTAGTGGTAAGACAGGTTGGTTTTAATGAGCTTGCATATGAAAATTTAAGAAAAAATTATAAAGAAGAAGTATTTAATGCATTTACGAAGAAAGATTTAAAAATTATTCCTGAGAGAAACCCTGTATCTAATAAAGGAACATATGGACGTATAAAGGTTATTGCTGGTTCAAAGAATATGTGTGGAGCAGCGATACTTTCAGCGATAGCGGCATATAGATGTGGAGCAGGTATAGTAGAAGTATTAACGCATATAAATAATCTTCCTATAGTGAAGGGAAAGATTATAGAAGCAGTTGTTAATGATTATGCTGAACCTTTTGAATTAGACAGTAGTTCAATAGTGGTTGCGGGACCGGGATTATCAGTTGACGATATGGCAAATAACCTGATTAAAAAGGTACTTACCTCGAATTGTAATGCAGTTATAGACGCAGACGGATTAAATGTTATAAGTAAAAACAGAGAATTATTAAAAATGCTTCATAACAAAGTGATTATAACACCACATATTAAGGAAATGTCGAGACTAACAGATATCAGTTGTCAGGATATCAGGGAAAATATAGTAAAGGTTGCTAAAGACTTTTCGGAGAAATATGGCTGCATAACGGTTATAAAAGATGCTACAACAGTAATCGCTGATTACAATGGAAATGTTACTGTAAATCTATCAGGAAACAGCGGAATGTCAACAGGTGGAAGTGGTGATGTATTATCAGGAATAATTGGTGGAATGATATCACAAATATTAGGTATTTACGAAGCTGCCTGTATGGGTGTATACTTACATGGATTGGCAGGTGACTATGCGAAAGAGAGTAAATCAGATTATGGAATGATTGCTTCAGATATTAATGATGCCATTACACAAATCTTAAAATATAGAAATGGAGAAGTGTAAAAAATGAACACAATGGAAAAATATTACAGAGTATGTGTAACAATTAATTTAGATGCTATATATAATAATGTAACAAATCTTAAGAATAATATAAAGGAAGGAACAAAGGTAATTGCAGTAATTAAAACTGACGGATATGGACATGGAGCAGTACCTATAGCATATACAATAAATGATTTAGTAGATGCGTATGCGGTTGCAACGATAGATGAAGCTGTTAATCTAAGAGAAAATGGAATAAAAAAACCTGTATATGTTATCGGATATACTCATGACAGCCAGATGGAAAGAGTTGTTGAAAATGATGTGAGACCAGCTATATTTACAATGGAATCGGCTATGGCTGCTTCTGATGCAGCAAAGAAACTTGGAAGAATGGCAAAACTTCATATTAAAGTAGATACCGGAATGAGCAGAATTGGTTTTAAAGATTGTGAAGAAAGCATTGAAACCATTAAGAAGATAAGTAAGCTTGATAATGTTGAAATCGAGGGAATATTTACACATTTTGCAACAGCAGATGAGACGGATAAGTCTAAGACGATGAAACAGTTTGAAAGATTCAAGAATTTCACAGACAGACTTGAAGAAGAGGGAATACATATACCTGTGAAGCATTGTTCAAACAGTGCAGCCATAATGGAGATTAATTCTGCAAATATGGATGCTGTACGTGCAGGTATTGCAATGTATGGATTGTATCCATCTGATGAAGTCGATAAGAGTTCAGTAAAACTTACACCTGCGTTAGGACTAAGAAGTCATGTTGTATATGTTAAAGATATTGAAACAGGTACAGAAGTAAGTTATGGCGGTACATTTGTTGCAGATAAGCCAATGAAGATAGCAACAATTCCGGTAGGATATGGAGATGGATACAGAAGAAGTCTTTCTAATAAAGGCTATGTTCTTATAAGAGGAAAAAAGGCTAATATTCTTGGTAGAATCTGTATGGATCAGTTTATGGTTGATGTTACTGATATAGATGGTGTGATATCGGGAGATGAGGTTATTCTTATCGGTAAATCAGGCAATGAGGAGATTACAACAGAGAAGATGGCAGAAATTGCAGGAGATACATTTAATTATGAGGTTGTATGTGATTTAGGAAAGCGTATGCCAAGAGTATATTACAGAAATGGCAAAATTGTATGTACCAAGGATTATTTTGATGATATATACGACGTGAGTATGATGAAATAAAAGTTTATAGATAAAAATAGAATATACACCCTTTTTTAGGCAATACTATTGATAGAGTAAATTTACTTAAATATAAAGGTAAAATATGGAGTGTGAATTCGTTGATAGTTAGAAGAGGAGATGTATATTATGCTGATTTGCGACCTGTTATTGGTTCAGAACAGGGAGGAATCAGACCGGTGCTTATAATTCAGAATGATATGGGCAATAAGCATAGTCCTACTGTAATATGTGCAGCCATCACGTCTAAAATGAATAAAGCAAAGCTGCCTACACATGTAGAATTAGATAGCAGGAGATATAATATGGTAAAAGATTCGGTTATTCTGTTAGAACAACTCAGGACAATTGATAAGAAAAGATTGAAAGATAAAGTATGTCATCTGGACGAAGAAATATTAAATCAGGTTGATAGAGCATTGCTTGTTAGTTTAGAATTAAATACATAAAATATTGACTAATAAGTAATAAAATGATATATTTTCTGTTATTAGTGCATAATTGTACTGAAAAAGTGAGTGTATAATATAACTTTAAAGCATAAAAAGTAATATTATGTTGTCACATATATTAATCAAAAGGTAAAAGGAGTAAATTCAAATGGACGGGTGTAGCCCCATATGGATTATTTTAGCAGTAGCAATATTATTTGTTTTAACGGTAATTGTTTATTTATACAGTTCGGCTGTACAAAGTATCAATGAAAACGAACTTGAAGAAATAAAAGAAAAAAATGAGAAGACATATCAGAAAGTTGATAAAATAATAAATGATCCGGCCAGATTTATTAACACAGTACAGGAAGTATCAGTGTTAATAACATTAATTACAGGTATATGTATCGGTTTTAGGATAGATAAGGTACTTTTAAGAATTGGAATGGCAGTGTTATGGGTAATTATTTTATTAGTATTTGGAATAATTATTCCTAAGAAATTAGGATCCAGACATTCTAAAGGAATATCATTAAAACTTACTAATATCACATATATGATGACAGTAGTTTTGATGCCGGTTACATTCTGTGTTTCGAAAATTGCTGATATGATTCTTAAAATATCTGGAATTGATCCAAATGAGCCGGAAGAAAATGTTACTGAAGAAGATATTATTTCTGTAATAAACGAGGGCCATGTGCAGGGAGTATTACTTGCAAGCGAGGCCGAGATGATAAATAACATAGTAGAATTCGGTGACAAGGAAGCTAAAGATATAATGACGCACAGAACAGCTATGGTATGTGTAGATGGAGAGATGCTTCTATGTGATGCAGCAGAATATATTCTTGGACTTAATAATTCAAGATTTCCTGTATATATTGAGAATATTGATAATATTATAGGTATTGTTAACTTCAGAGATATAATGTCAGAGGCACAACGTGAAGTCAACGATATGAAAAAAATTTCAGATATTCCGGGACTTGTAAGAAAGGCATCGTTTGTACCGGAGACTAAGAAAATCAATGTATTATTTAAAACAATGCAGTCAGAGAAGATACATATGGCAATAGTTGTTGATGAGTATGGACAGACTTCTGGTATAGTTGCTATGGAGGATATCTTAGAAGAGATTGTCGGAAATATTTTAGATGAATATGACGAAGAAGATGTAAATATTGTCAGACGTGAGGATGGTGCTTATGTTGTTAAAGGAAGCACCCCGCTTGAAGAAATAGAAGAAAAGCTTCATATTAAATTTGACGAGGATTGCGAGACCATTAATGGATATCTGGTTTCAAAATTCGAAAGAATTCTTGAAAATGATGAAAGACCGGAGATTGTAATTGATAATGTCAAGTACAAAGTTCTGAGTGTAAAAAACAGAATGATTTCAGTTGTACTTATTACATTATCAGATGACGAATAAATATGTTTATAAAGCTAAAGGCTTATAATATAAAATAATTAAAACATCGACAAAAGGTATTAATAATCTTAAGCCGGTGCATAGAATATTAAATATAAGGAAAGAGGTAAAGTATGTCAGGACATTCAAAATTTGCGAATATCAAACATAAAAAGGAGAAAAACGATGCAGCAAAGGGTAAAGTCTTTACAATTATAGGTAGAGAAATAGCTGTAGCTGTTAAGGAGGGAGGACCTGATCCTGCTAACAATAGCAAATTACGTGATGTTATAGCTAAAGCAAAGGCTAATAATATGCCTAATGATACAATTGACAGAGGCATTAAGAAAGCAGCAGGCGATGCTAACTCAGTTAACTACGTTACAGTTACATATGAAGGATATGGACCAAATGGTTCAGCTATCATAGTTGATGCATTAACAGATAATAAGAATAGAACAGCTTCTAATGTAAGAAATGCATTTACTAAAGGCGGTGGAAATGTCGGAACACAGGGATGTGTATCATTTATGTTTGATAAAAAAGGTCAGATTATAATTGATAAAGAAGAATATACTGGTGATGCAGATGAGCTTATGATGTTAGCTATCGATGCAGGGGCAGAAGACTTCGCCGAAGAAGAAGACAGTTTTGAGATAACCACAACACCTGAAGATTTCAGTGCAGTAAGAGAAGCACTTGAAAATAGTGGAATATTAATGGTTTCAGCAGAAGTGACAATGATTCCACAGACTTGGGTTGAATTAACAGATGAAAATGATATTAAGAAAATGAACAGAATCTTAGATTTACTTGATGAAGATGATGATGTTCAGGCTGTATACCATAATTGGGACAGACCGGATGATGAAGAAGACTAATATATAACTATATTAATAAAGTAAATAAATATTAACAATGAGTCAGGTGCAATGCATTTGACTCATTGATTTTATATTTTATATTTGATATAATGTTTTATGGAAAATATGTCGATTTATATTGTATCAGATTGACGTAATAATATAAAAAATTCATCTATTATTTTATAGGCATTCTGATGCATTATTAATATAATCAATATCCCAAAAAATGGATTGAAAGGTATAGAGGCGAAATATGAAACATATCAGAAAAATAAATTTTAAGAATCTTAGAAATGTCAAAACAGTATATAAAATAGCTACGATGTTATTAGTCGGTGTAATAATATTCTTTGTTGCATCAAGATTTGCATCTGCCGAGTCTGTTAAGGTAAATATTACGGGAGATGAATTAAATGATGGCACATGGGAAGTGGGAAGCAGTCCGGTAACATGGACGGCACAGGCATATGATTCGGAAAAAGATGAATACATAAGCTTAGAGGATGGTGGTTCAATCACATGGGAATCATCAGATAGAAGTATTGTAGATGTATCGCAGAATTCTGAGGGTACAGAATCTACAGCAGTGTTGAAACCTATAAGCGCAGGTAAAGCTACTATATCTGCTACATTTACAAAGGTTGTATCAACAGATGACGGAGATTATGAGATAACAACTAAATCAGAGAGAACGGTTGTTGTAAAATTCAAGATAAATGAAGCAAGCATTCCAACAGCTCCATATGAAGATGACTGGACAGTACCAAATATTATTACTAATTCGGATAATCCTGTTAAATGGACAAGTAGTGATGATTCTGTAGTAACAGTCACAGATGATGGAAGTGGAAATGGTGTCTTAACATTGGCTGGTGCAGGTAAGGCTGAGATTACTGCAGTGACTGATGATGGACAGAGTGAGAGCTTCAGAGTAGTAGTTAATGCTAAATTTAAGGAGACAGATTCATTATTAAATATTGGCTATAAAGAATATTATACTTTAACTACTAACGCAGGACATGCATCAAATGTAATATTTGAAAGTGATAATCCGGAAGTGGTTTCAGTAGATAGGGATGGAACAGCATATGGTAAGGCAGCAGGAAAAACATTCTTATATATTTATACTTTAGATAAGAATGATGAATGGTATAGCTTACAGCCATCACCTGTAAGAAATATTCCGGTTTCAGTTGATTTCGCAATTACATCATCATCTAAATCAGTTGCAGTTGGTGATACACTTACATTGGATACTAATATATGTGAGGGTGATAAAAAGTCAGTAAACTGGACTTCAAGTGATACAGGAGTTGCCACAATTTCTGCAGATGGTGTACTTACAGCAGTAAGTAAGGGTCAGGCAACAATTACCGCAAGTGTTGTTAATCCGGAAGTATTTGGAACAACAGATATTCAGACAGCAAGTATTACAATTAATGTAATTGATTCATTTGCACTTAGTGAGTCAGAACATATATTAAATGCTAACGAGTCATTTGATTTAACAGCAATCGTGACAGACTCTGCAGCAAGTGTTACATGGAAGTCATCAGATGAATCAATAGTTACTGTAACACCGAGCAGAAATGATAAATATCTTGCTACAGTTAAGGCTAAAGCAAAAGGTCAGGCAACAATTACAGCAACACAGATTATAGACGGAGTTGCTAAGACTGCAACCTGTGAAGTGTATGTTAAAGAACCTGTATTAGATGTAGTTATTTCTCCGTCAGAAGTAGAGATAATAAAAGGTTCACAGTATAGACTTATTGTAACTTTTAATCCTAGCAGACCAGATAATACCAACGTTAAATGGGTATCATCAGATGAGAAAATTGTTACAGTAGATGATATGGGAATAATTAAAGGTGTTAAAGGCGGACAGGCAGTTGTATCGGTGGTTACTGAAGATGGAATAAAAGTAGCTTCATGTACAGTATCAGTAAGAGAACCGGTTACAGGAATTAAGATGGATATAAATACAGTTACAACAAGTCTTGCTACTAAAACATATCAGCTTACGTATACAATTCTTCCGGCAGGTGATGGAGTTAACAGAGACGTAACCTGGACTTCATCAGCACCGGATGTTGCAACAGTTGGAGAAAATGGTTTGGTTACATTCCATAAACCTGGTAAAGCAACAATTATTGTTAAGACAGTAGATACAGGTTATAACGGAAACCTTATTGATACCTGTGAATTCTACATAAATAATCCTGTTACAGCAGTCGATTTAGATTATACAAATATTACATTGAAATTAAATGAGCAGTTCAGACTTACCACAAAGATAACTCCTGAAGATGCAACTAATAAGAAAATCATTTGGACATCAAGTGATACAAATGTTGCAATTGTGAATGACGAGGGTATGGTAACAGCAGTTGGCAGTGGCTCTGCAACAATTCTTGCTAAATCAGAAGACAGTGGTGCTACATCAATGTGTAATGTAACAGTATATCAGCCTGTCACAAGCATTGCAATAAGCAATGACAACATTACAGTAAGAAAAGGAACTGAATTCTGGCTTAATGCAACAGCACTACCTGATAATGCAATGAATAAAAAAATATCGTGGTCATCAAATGATACTTCTATAGCAACAGTCGACCAGAATGGTAAAGTTACTACTATAGAAGCAGGTAACTGTGTAATTACAGCAACAAGTCAGGATAGCGGTGCAATGGCAAAATGTATCGTTACTGTTCTTCAGCCAATAACAGGAATATCATTAAATGTTAATTCCAAGACAATTATGAAGGACGACAAATTCATAATTATACCTACAATTACACCTGTTGATGCAGATAATAAGAATGTAATCTATTCTTCAAGTGATGACACAGTAGCAAGTGTTGATGCAAATGGTGTTGTTACTGGTAAAAAAGGTGGTATAGCAATTATTATTGCTAAGACAGAAGAAAGAGGACTTATAGCGAGCTGTCAGGTAACAGTCCAGGAATTCGTATCATCTGTTAAGATTAATGCAGGTATTTCAAGAATGAACATTGGTGATTCTAAACAGTTATCAGCTACAGTATCAGCAGAAAGTGCTACAAATAGAAAATTAAGATGGACTTCATCTAATAGCAGTATTATTTCAGTAGATGCTAATGGAAGAATTTCAGCTAAAAATGTTGGAAGAGCTACAATATATGCATATGCCACAGATGGAAGTGGTATTTTTGACAGTGTGACTATAGAAGTTATAAAACCTGTAACTTCCATTATGATAAATCCAAGCAATGTATCAATTGCTGAAGGCAAAAGTGCAAAGGTATCGGTAAGTGTTGCACCTGCCGATGCTACATATAAGGAAGTTGAATGGAGCAGTTCAGATTCATCAATAGCAACAGTAGATTATTCAGGTGAGATTACAGGTGTTAAGGCAGGAATATGTAAAGTATATGCTACATCAGTTGATGGCAATAATGTCGTAGGCGTATGTAAAGTTACTGTAAAACCAACTGTACCTGCAACAGGCGTTACGATAAATTCTAAGAGTATTACGATGTTACCTGGCCAGACAAGAACATTAACAGCCAGAATTAAACCTACAAAATCTACAGAAAGCGTTACATGGGTATCAGGAGATACATCTGTTGCAACTGTTTCAGCAAATGGTACTGTAACAGCAAGAGGACAGGGTAACACAGAAATATATGCTATTTCTAATGAAACTGGTGTGGAAAGTTCATGTGAAGTAATAGTTCTTGCATTAAATGCAACTTATATTACACTTGAACAATATGATAGCTATGATTTAGATGTATTTGGAGCAACACAGAATATCAAGTGGTATTCTAATAACAAACGAGTAGCTACAGTAACATCAAATGGAAGAGTAATAGCTAGAATGGCGGGAACCACAACTATTACTGCAAAGGTTAATGGTAAAGTGTTATATTGCACGGTAAAAGTAACTACTATGAAGTAATAATTAAATCTTGACAATGTATTTAATTAATATAAAATAATAAAGGACATATGAAAAAAATAGGAAAAGAGGTTAAGAGAAATGTTTTGTAAAAAATGCGGAGCAAAAAATGATGATGATGCAGTATTTTGTGTAAGTTGCGGCGCAAAGATAGGCGAATCACAGGCAGAAGTCAATAATTTGTCAAAAGAAATTGTTTGGGAAAATGATAAAGTTGTTAAAGAAAATGATAATCAGAATTCAGGTGATAATTTGTCTGATAATCTTTCGGATTCGTTCTTCCAGCAAGCAGATAACAATGTTGAAGATGAGAAGAATGAGAATGTAGAAGAGGTTAATCAGGAAGAAACTAAAAATACTGAAGATACTGAAGATACTGAAGATACAATAGAACCGGTTGAAATATCTAAGACACAGGATAATTACGATAACGTCCAGAATAATCAGATTGACAATCAGCCTGATAATAGTTTTGCCAGAAGCCAGTTTGAAAATGACAATCAGTTCTCTAATGGAGTTCAGAATGTAAATTCAAATCCAAATGTAAATCAGTTTGCTGAGAATACTAATTATGGTGCTCAGAAACAAACTGAAAAAGCTAATAAGTTCTCATTTAAGAGATTCTTATTTAGTGCAATTGTACTAATAGCAACTATTCTTTCATGTGCAACATTATTTATGAATTACTTATCAATGGAAGTAAAGGTTAAAGGTGAGGGTAGCTCGAAAGAATCAATTACAGGAATAGATATCATTAAATCAGGTGTCGATGAGGATGAGGTATGGGTTAATGATGACCATAAATCAATTGATGTTACTAAAACTATCAGATATTGTACTATTGGTTTAGGTGTAGCATTGGTAGTATTCGCTGTTATTGAGTTTATATTACTTGTAGTTGTACGAAGAAGAGGTGCATATGTTCTTATTATGTTATTCAGCTTAATTAAGTTAGGGCTTGGTGGATATATCGGATATTTATGGTGCTTTAAGCTTCTTGATATTATAAAAGATATGTTCAATGATATGTTAGGTTTCTTAATATCAGAAGAATATATGATGACTATAACAGCAGGTTTTGGAATCGGCTTCATTTTAATGATGGTAGCACAGTTAGTTACATTCATCTGTTCAATTGTATTAATGACATGTAAGAACAGAAAGAAAGTAAAATATAATTAGTATATTAATTTTAGATAAAAATATATATTACATAATTTGTATTATAAAGAAGTGTGGGAACTTATATTCCTGCACTTCTTTTGAATGCATACAAATAACAGGCTGGGATAAATTTTCCTTGCCTGCCAATTTGACTTATGGTATAGTATATATGTTTAAGTTAAAATAACAAGTCTGATTCAGACGGAATGGAGTAACCATGAAATGTAGCAGATGTGGAGAAGAGTGTAAAGATAATCAGGCGTTTTGTCTGAAATGTGGTACACCTATCCAGGTTGTACCTGATTTCAATTTAATTGAAGCTGAATTAGCTAACAATGTCGGAGAATTAATGAACGAGATCGACGAAGATAAAAAGAAGGAAAATAAGCAGGGTGATTTAAACAGATATAGAAATTCGACGAGAAATGATAAAACGAATGTCTATGGTGCAACAAATCAGTCTAATAATTCTAAACAATATAGAAAAAGTATAAACGATGGAAATACACGTAAAATTAATGGCTCAGACGGTTTTGATGATAATGATATGGATTATTTAGATGATGATTATTATGTTGATACTATGCCAGACCATGATGTTGAAGCAGAGATATCATTAGTAGATATCCAGAATCTTAAAGATACTGCTAAATTAAATGATTATCAGGTAGATGGAATGGATTTTAATCAGGATAATAATTATAATCCTGATGATACCGAGGAAGACGAAAATCAATCAGAAAAGAAAGCATTTAAAGTTAAAGCAATAATATTTGGAGTTATTGCAACAATTGTTGTTGTAATTGCAATATTGTTACTTAGTGTATTAAATAAAGATACCGGTAAAGATTCATTTACAAATGTATATAATACAGGATATGATTATTACACGTCTAAAGATTATGATAAAGCTCTTGCTAAATTCCTAGAAGCTAAAAAGATTGCTGATAATAAGAATGAGAAAATTAAGGTTAATAAATCGTTATTAGCAACTTACGAAAATATGGATGGAACAGAAGATAAACAGGTAAGTGTTCTTAAGGAACTTATAGAATTATCTCCAAAAGAATATGAGTATTATGAAAAATTAGTTGAAATATATGATGCTAAAAATATGAGCGATGAGATATCTGCATTGATTGATAGTATAGATGATGTGTCAATTAAATCACAACTTTCAGAATATAATGTAGCAACTCCTAGATTTAGTGAGAAAGAGGGAGATTATGATACTTATATTTCAATTAAATTAATAAGTGATGATAATAAGATATATTATACATTAGATGGAACAGATCCTACAACATCAAGTACGCAATATACAGAAGATATTAACCTTAATAAAGAGGGAAAAATAACTGTAAAAGCAATTGCGGTAAATGAAAAAGGTCTTACAAGTAAAGTTGCCAGTGCAACTTATAATATTAAGCCTAATACGGTTGATGCTCCGGTTGTTACACCTGATGGTGGCAAATATACAGAGAATACAGAGATAACAATTACAGTTCCTGAGGGAATGAAGTGTTATTATACTTATGGTGCAACACCTACAACACCGACTACATCAGATACAGAGTATACAGAGCCTGTTAAGATGTTAAGAGGAAAGAATATTTTTTCCGCAATATTGGTATCAGAGTCAGGTGTGGAAAGTGAAGTTACACAAAACGTATATCAATTAGAATTAAACAGTGCTATAACATATGATGATGCGCTTGTGATTCTTAAGAATTATGTTGAAAATAACAATATAGCAGCTAAAGTCAATGAAGAACAATATGTAACAAAAGAAGGTTTGAATCTGACTTTCAGTTATAATTGCATTGCTGATATAGACAATGTAGAATATTATGTAATTAATGCTACAGAGAAAGATTCTAGTGACAAAACAGTCAAAGTGGTTTATTATGGTGTGGATACTGTTACCAGTACACTTGTAGTTCTTGAAAAAGATACAGAAAATGCTGGAAAATATAAATTAACAGAATAACATAGAAAGTGGGATAAGTATGTACAAGATATTAAAAGCAGAACAATTAGCTAATAACATCTACTTAATGGATGTAGAAGCTCCAAGAATTGCCAAATCGTGTAATCCTGGACAGTTTATTATAGCTAAACTTGATGAAAAAGGCGAAAGAATTCCTTTAACAATCTGTGATTATGACAGAGAAAATGGAACAATTACAATTGTATTTCAGGTAATTGGTGCATCAACAGAGAAGATGTCAAAATTAAAGACAGGAGATGCATTCAGAGATTTTACAGGACCTCTTGGTCAGCCATCTGAATTTGTTAATGAAGATTTAGAAGAATTAAAGAAAAAGAAATTCTTATTTGTAGCTGGTGGTGTTGGTACTGCACCTGTATATCCACAGGTTAAATGGTTACATGAGCATGGTATAGAAGCAGACGTTATCGTAGGTGCTAAGACTAAAGACATCTTAATATTAGAAGAAGAGATGAAGAAAGTTGGCAATCTTATCGTTGCAACAGACGATGGATCATATGGTTTCAAGGGTATGGTTACTGAAGCTATCAAAGATTTAGTAAATAACCAGGGTAAAAAATACGATGTCTGCGTAGCAATCGGACCAATGATTATGATGAAGTTCGTATGTTTGCTTACTAAAGAATTAAATATTCCTACTATAGTTTCACTTAACCCAATTATGGTTGATGGAACAGGTATGTGCGGTGCCTGTCGTGTAATCGTTGGTGATGAAGTTAAATTTGCCTGTGTTGATGGTCCGGAATTCGATGGACATAAGGTTGATTTCGATCAGGCTATGAAGAGACAGCAGATGTATAAAACTGAAGAAGGCCGAGCATTATTAAAACTCCGCGAAGGTGATACACATCAGGGCGGCGGTTGCGGCTGTGGAGGTGACAAATAATGGACGTATTAAAGAAAGTACCAGTAAGAGAACAGGATCCTAAAGTAAGAGCAAAAAACTTTGAAGAGGTTTGTTTAGGATATAATATAGAAGAAGCTAAAGAAGAAGCAAGCAGATGTCTTAAATGTAAGAATCCACAATGTCAGAAAGGTTGTCCTGTTTCTATAGATATTCCAAGCTTTATCAAAGAAGTCGAAGATGGAAATATTGAAGAGGCTGCTAAGATTATCGGTAGATCATCTGCACTTCCAGCTGTATGTGGACGTGTATGTCCTCAGGAAAGCCAGTGTGAAGGTAAATGTATCCGTGGTATCAAAGGTGAACCAATATCAATTGGTAAACTTGAAAGATTTGTAGCAGATTGGTCAAGAGAAAATGGAATCGATCCTGAAAAATCTGCAGAATCAAATGGAAAAAAAGTTGCAGTTATAGGGTCAGGTCCTTCAGGACTTACTTGTGCTGGAGATTTGGCTAAATTAGGATATGATGTTACTATTTTCGAGGCTCTTCATGAACCAGGTGGAGTTTTAGTATATGGTATTCCTGAATTCCGTTTACCTAAAGATACGGTAGTTAAACATGAAATAGAAAATGTTAAGAAATTAGGCGTTAAGATTGAGACAAACGTTGTAATCGGTCACTCTACAAAGATTGATGAATTGCTTAATGAAGAAGGATTTGACGCAGTATTTATCGGTTCGGGTGCGGGTCTTCCAAGATTCATGGGTATTCCTGGTGAAAGTGCAAATGGTGTATTTTCAGCAAATGAATATTTAACAAGAAGTAATCTTATGAAAGCTTTCAAAGAAGAATATGATACTCCAATAGTTGCAGGTAAGAAAGTTGCAGTTGTAGGTGGTGGTAACGTTGCTATGGACGCAGCCAGAACAGCTTTAAGACTTGGTGCAGAAGTACATATCGTGTACAGAAGAAGTGAAGAAGAACTTCCAGCCAGAGTTGAAGAAGTACATCATGCAAAAGAAGAAGGCGTAATATTCGATTTATTAACAAACCCTGTTGAGATTCTTGAAGATGAAAAAGGATGGGTTAAAGGAATGAAATGTATTAGGATGGAATTAGGTGAGCCTGATGCATCTGGAAGAAGAAAATCGGTTGAAGTACCTGGTTCAGAATTCATAATGGATGTAGATACAGTAATTATGTCACTTGGTACATCACCAAACCCATTAATTTCTTCAACAACAGTTGGACTGGATACAGACAGAAGAAAATGTATTATTGCTGATGAAACGGGTAAGACTACTAAAGAAGCAGTATATGCAGGTGGAGATGCCGTTACAGGCGCTGCTACAGTTATTCTTGCAATGGAAGCTGGTAAAGCAGGTGCTAAAGGAATTCACGAATTTCTTTCAAAATAAATTAGATTGTATATATAACAGATGGAGCTGTATTTACGGCTCCTTTTGTTGTATTATAGGAAATATATAATATTTAATGAAAAGGAGCAGTTTATGCAGAATGAAAAACTTACAATAGTATTACCTGACTGTGATACAATCAGCAAGGGTGATTTAGACTTATCTTCATTAAGTGAATTTGGGGATGTTATAACCTATCCATTAATAAAACGTGAGGAATTACCAGAGAGACTTGAAGAAGCCGATGTGATATTATGTAATAAGATTTTACTCAACGAAGATTCCTTAAGAAACGCAACAAAGTTAAAATATATTGGATTATTTGCAACAGGATACAATAATGTGGATTTAGAATATACTAATGCCAGAAATATTACTGTATGCAATGCAGGAAGTTATTCGACAGATGCAGTTGCACAGCATACGTTTGCATTAATAATGAATTATTATAATAAGGTAGCAAAGTATGATAATTTTGTTAAAGATAATGGATGGAAGAATAGTAAAATATTCTCGCCATTTATATATAATATGAGTGAGTTAGCCGATAAAAACATAGGTGTAATAGGTTTTGGAAGTATAGGTCAGAAGGTATGTGAAATTGCGAAAGCATTTAATATGAATATTATTGCATTTTCAAGGAATGAGAAAAATGTAAATAATATAATTAAGAAAAAATTTAATGATTATAGTAATATAAGATATGGAAGTATCGATGATATTGCGAAGAATTCGGATATCATAACAGTACATTGTCCATTGAATAATGCATCAGAGAAAATGATAAATGAAGAATTCCTAAGTAAATGCAAGAGTAACTGTTATTTTGTTAATACATCAAGAGGCGGTGTCGTTGATGAGCATGCTTTATGTAGGGCTCTTAATAACGGAGTAATTGCAGGTGCGGGAATTGATGTACTTACAACAGAACCGATGGCAGAAGATTGCGAACTTCTGCATGCAAAAAATATTACAATTACACCACATGTAGCATGGGCACCACTTGAGACAAGAGAGAGATTATTAAATATTGTTAAGGATAATCTTAGAGCATTTATTAATGGAGAACCCCAAAATGTTATTAGACAATGAGGTATAGTTAATGTATAAAGACTAAGTTAACAGATAAGTACGAAGTTAACGAATAAAGAATGAGGTAAACAGATGAAGAAAATAAATAATGTATTACTGTGTATAATTATTCTGACATTAATACTGACAACAGGGTGTGGCAGTAAAAGTGATTCTGCTAAGGAAGCTGCAGCATTAGAATCATCAAGCAGTATAACTACTAGTAATTTAGAAAGTACTACAATTACTGATGACTCAGAAAATGGTACAGCTTCTGATGACTCAGAAAATATGACAAACGATGAGTCGAGGAATCAGATAAATTCAGAAGATGATAGTAATTCGTTAAGTGGCAGTACATTAGGTGGCAGTACATTAGGTGGCACACAGGATAAAAGTGATAGTCAGAATAATAATAATGCTACAGAATTTTCATTAGTGATGGTTGGAGATGTGCTGCTTCATACACCGGTAAGCGATAGTGGTTTAATGGAAGACGGCAGTTATAATTATAGCCATTTATTTAGAAATGTAAGAAACGATATTGAAGAGGCGGACATTGCACTGGTTAATCAGGAAGTAATACTTGGAGGAACAGAGCTAGGATTATCAGGTTATCCTGCATTTAATGGGGCATATGAAGTTGGAGATGCACTTGTAGAAGCTGGTTTTGATGTGGTTCTACATGCTACAAATCACGCACTTGATAAGGGCAGACGTGGTATATTAAATTGCATTAATTATTGGAGAACTTCACATCCGGATATGGGAGTTATAGGAATTAATGAATCACAGGAGGAGCAGAATAATGTCTATGTAAGAGAAGTAAATGGAATAAAAGTTGCTATTCTGAATTATACATATGGAACAAACGGAATTTCGCTTCCGTCTGATATGCCATATTGTGTAAATCTGTTAGACGGTGGGAAAATAGCTAAAGATATGGAAATTGCAAAGCAGATTTCGGATTTTATAATAGTATGTCCTCATTGGGGAACAGAATACACACATAATGAGACGGCAGAACAGGAAAAATGGGCAGAATATTTTACGGAACTGGGTGCAAACCTTATTATTGGAACACACCCACATGTTATAGAACCTGTGAAATGGGTTGAGGCATCGAATGGAAATAGAGCATTAGTATATTACTCAATAGGTAATTTCATCAATGCCACAAGTGATTACGGACGAGGTGTTGCGAATCGTATGATTGGTGCAATGGCAAAAGTAATAGTAGCTAAAAATTCAGATGGAAGTTTTTATGTAAAAGATTATAGTGCAATTCCACTTGTTACACAGATGATTAGTGGGCGTGGGCAGATTACTACATATAAATTGAGCGACTATTCCGAAGAATTAGCCGCTCAAAATGAAATTATATCAAGAGATTCAGTATTTTCACTGCAATATTGTAAAGAGCTATGTGATAGCGTATTTGGTGAAGTGAAACACAATTAGTACTTACTCAAAAATTTGCTGGTAGATATCTTCAATAAGCTTATCAAGATATGCTTCATCTAGTTCACCGAATTTATCAGATATTGCCTTTTTAATAAATGCTTCACGTTCAAAATAAAGATTGGCTTCATCGGTCGAAGAGAAATGTTCATCGATGGAGTCTTTTGTATATGTATCAGTTATATAAGAGATAACTGAAGAAGTGAAGTCCTCCTCTGACTTTATCTCACTCTTAATCTTTCCTGCACTTTTTAAAGATACAATTCCACCAATAAGGAAAACATTCAGTAAAGCTCCCATAACTATATAGAACAGAATTCCTGAAAGTCCCTCAAATGCAAAATGAATTGGCAATACATCAAGAGCATTGAGAATTAAGAAAATGTCACCTAAGACACCTACAATTATAAGTGATAATGACGAAGAATGTAGGTCTTTATATTTATCTGATTTAGTAATATATTGTTTACCAGAGTTAGATATAAAATCTTCGCCTGAATTATCATTTGTAAATGCATCCTCAGATGTATTTGTATCATTGTCAAGCTCATCTACAAGTTCACATTCACAATCAGGACAAATAGTTTTACCCTCAACATACTTGTATTTACATTTAGGACAGTATGGCATATTAACCTCCGTTTCTGCATACATTTTCATTGCTGCCATAGAAATATTAATAAAAATAATAAAATAAATAGTAATTATAATTATTTGATTTAGTAAGATTATATATGAATTACAATATAAAGTAAATGAATATATCAGATTTATAAAAGTATTGTGAAATAAGGTGTTATATGACAATACTTTAAAATTAGCAGATTTTAACTTTTATAATATAATTCATATGAATAAACGTTATAAATTGTTTATTGTATAATTCATATGGATAAACGTTATAAATTATTTATGATATGGTTCGTTGTTAATAATTCTGTATGAACGATAAATCTGTTCTAACAAAATTACGCGCATCAATTGGTGTGGAAATGTCATTTTTGAAAAACTTAATTTGTAATCAGAACGATTTGACACATTTTCAGATAAACCAAGTGAACCTCCGATTATAAAAGTAATGTGACTTGTGCCTGAAATTCCTAATGAATTGATTTTCTGTGCCATTTTCTCGGAAGAAATCATTTCACCATTGATTTCGAGGGTAATAACATATGAGTCATCGGAAATATTTTTTAAAATACGTTCGCCCTCCTTATCTTTAATCTGTCTGTTAACAGTCTCAGATGCATTTTCAATGGTTTTCTCATCCTGCAACTGAATTATTTCAAGTTTACAATATTTAGAAAGCCTTTTAGAATATTCAGCTATTGCATCTGACAGATATTTTTCTTTAATTTTACCAACGCAGATAATTGTAATCTTCAAGTTTAAACCTCCGGTAATGTAGGATTTTAGATGAGTGTATTAAATTATATAATAACGATATAACAGAATTTGAAAATTTTAAATACTCAATCTTTATATATTAATCACTAAATTATATAATTATATTTTTCAAAATAATCTTAATAATTTTACTATTTTTAATTGGAAATGACAAGGACTGTTTCGTTGCTTTATTTGCTTTATTGTGTTACATTAATAGAAGTACAAAATGTTATCGGTTAAAAATACAGATAAGAAAGGTCATATAAAATGCAGGATAAAAAAGATAATAAGTTTAATAAAAATGTTAATATAAAAAATAAAAATACAGGAAATATAAATGGCAAAAATAATGATGTCCAAAATGCAGGTAAGCAAAATGTTAATGGTAAAAATAACAGTTTAAAGAATGCAGGTAAACAAAATGTTAATAGTAAAAATAACAGTTTAAGGAATGCAGGTAAACAAAATATAAATGTTAAAAATGTAAGTTTAAAGAATTCACATAAATCTTCTGTCTGTCCATATTCTATTAAATGTGGTGGCTGTGAATACATTGATATGCCATATAAGGAGCAGCTTAAATTAAAAGAGAAGCAGGTAAGAAAACTTCTTAATAAACATTGTGAAGTAAAACCGATTATTGGAATGGACAATCCATTTAATTATAGAAATAAGGTTCACGCAGTATTAGGAAGAAACAGACATGGAGAGATTCTGTCTGGAATCTATGAAAACAATTCTCACAGAATAATAAATGTTGAAAGCTGTATGATTGAGAATAGAAATGCTGATGAAATTATACAGAGCATAAAAGGTCTGTTAAAATCATTTAAAATAAAGGTGTATGATGAGGATACAGGATACGGACTTCTAAGACATATATTAGTAAGAACTGGTCATAAGACAGGTGAGGTTATGGTAATTTTAGTATTAGTGTCACCAATTCTTCCGTCAAAGAATAATTTTGTTAAAGCCTTAAGAAAATTGCATCCTGAGATTTCTACGGTCGTAATTAATGTAAATGATAAGAAAACAAGTATGGTTCTGGGCAAACGTGATATTGTATTATATGGAAAAGGATATATAGAAGATGTGTTATGTGGAAACAGATACAGAATTTCACCACAGTCATTTTATCAGATTAATCCTGTTCAGACAGAAGTCTTATATAATAAAGCAATTAAGTTAGCAGGACTTACAGGCAATGAAATGGTTATTGATGCATATTGTGGTATTGGAACTATAGGTATTACTGCAAGTAGTAAGGCGAAGGAAGTAATTGGTGTGGAATTGAATCCTGATGCTGTTAAAGATGCATATAATAACGCTAAGATAAATGGAATCAAAAACATAAAATTTACGTGTGATGATGCCGGAAAATTTATGGTTAAGATGGCTGACAATGGAATGACGGCTGACGTAGTATTTATGGATCCACCAAGAAGTGGCAGCACAGAAGAGTTTATAGATGCAGTTGTTAAATTGTCACCTGACAGAGTTGTATATATATCGTGCAATCCTGTGACTTTAGAAAGAGATTTATGCTATTTTGAAAAGTGTGGATATATGGCAGTGGTGGATTATCCAGTAGATATGTTTGCGATGACGGGACATGTGGAGACGGTGTGTTTGCTGTCGAAGAAATGCCAATTTTAAGCGGGTTTGTGGCCTATTTTGAAGGAAACATATCGCAAAAAAGGTTTAAAAATATGTGCTTGTATTGAAAAATTGAATACGAGTCTAGTAAAAATAGACCTTTTGGCGTAGTTGGTATCAGGTGCGCTGAAAGGTTATTTTTATGGAATTTTGTACGCGGAGAGGTAATGGGCTGTACGCTGAAATATGTATAGATTTAGATTGATTTTCGGCGTCTCTGCACTTATAATAAATGGTAGAGTAAAATGTCGTATTTTATAAATTTATTGAGGTAAGAAATATGGAATATATGACAATTAAAGAAACAGCAGAAGAGTGGAATCTTTCAGTGAGAAGAGTGCAGACAATCTGTAACGAAGGAATGAATATCTGCCGAATAGCACATCTGCTGTTAAGGAAGCTTTGATGGGAGGAAACACAGAAAGTGATTATCTGCTCTTTATTGATGAAAAAGCTATTGCAGTTGTTGAGGCAAAAAGAGAAGAGAATCCTCTTGGTGATGAAGTCAATAAGCAGGCAGAGGACTATGCTGTTTCTCCACAGGACTGGTATGGTTTGAGAAGCTTATTCCTTTAGTGTATATGGCTAATGGAAATAAGATATATTTCAAAAATATGCTTGTTGAAGATAGTGATTATGAAGAACTGTCACAGATGCATTCTCCAAAGAAGATACTTCAGATTGTTAGAAAGAAATCGGAGTATGGAGCACTTCCATTGATCGAGAAACGTGGTCTTCGTGATTGCCAGTATAGAGCAGAAGTTAAGTTTGAGGAGTCATTGAAGATGGGGAATAAAAAGAATCTGGCAGTGCTTGCTACAGGTTCCGGTAAAACTTATCTTGCATGTTTAGCTTCATACAGATTGCTTAATTATACACCTACAAAGAGAATTTTATTCCTTGTAGATAGAAATAACCTTGCAAGGCAAACAGAGTCTGAGTTTAGCGTGTTTGACCGCACAGAAGGCCAGCAGAAAATGGGAAATCTTTATACAATCAACAGACTTAAGAAGGAAGAAGATATCAAGGGTGATATTGTAATTTCTACAATTCAGAAATTATTCTGCGTATTAACTGGTCAGGAAATAAATGATAGTGATGAAGATGCTGAGGATGAAAAAGCTAAAGCAGATGAAGAAAAGGATAGTAAGACAGTAGTTGACCTGGGTAATGATTTGAAGCTTCCACCAGACTATTTCCAGTTAATTATTGTGGATGATGAGCGCGTTATAATAACGACAAAGTTAGAGAAATCCAGTAAAATCAAGGGGTTAGCACTAATTTAGTCCTTATTTTTATACCATTTTATCGGTAGATTTTGGCTAGGGTCTGAACAGTAACTAAGTTTAAATTATTTTCTTGTGTGTCACATTAATGCGACATATAATATAATAGGATAGAGTCATAAAAGGAGTTGAGAAACATATTTTGAGGGGGTAAGTACTAAATAACGATGACATGAAAAAGGAAGTTTTCTAACGATAAATGTTTATATATGATGTATGTATGTTTAAATTATACTATATTTATGACGAATGAAGTGCAAATACACTATATATAGTTGCTACGTGTTGAAAATGGGAAAAAATTGTGATATTATTTAATAAAACAGAACATAAGTTTGGCGGTGAAAGGATGAAAAGTGATAGAAACAGAGAAATACCAGTTAAAATTGAAAGATCTTTGTGGGGCATATCGGCAGGACGATGTGAATTTGAGGGATGTAATCGTTTTCTTGGCATAAATCCAATTACAATGGAAACTGGAAATTATGGCGAAAAAGCACATATTGAAGCGGTAAGTGAAGGTGGAGCAAGATATAGGGAAGTAATGGATGTTACAGAGCTTAATTCTACAGATAATCTTATGCTTATGTGTGCGAAATGTCATAAGACCATAGATGATAATCCAGAGATATATCCTGTTGAAAGGCTTAGAGAGATGAAGAAAAGTCATGAAAACAGAGTTTACTGGTTGACTGAATATGATAATGTACAGAAATCATATATGGTAGGCTATTTTGCAAATATCAAAAACTATCAACCTGAATTTGATAATGCTCAATTTTGCAAAGCATTAGTGAGTGATAAGAAAATTCCAAGCGAAAGATATATTAAACTGATAGGTTCTTCAAATATGCCTTTTAGTGATGGTACAAAAGAGTTTTATCTTATTCAGGAGAAACAGTTAGAGCAGGGTGTGGAAAGAGTCATAAAACAGTGCATTCATGAAAATGAAAATATTTCAATATTCGCACTTGCACCAATTCCATTATTAATGAAATTGGGAGAAAAAATAAGTGATATTGCTAATGCATCAGTATTTCAATGTCATAGAAAAGAAGAAAAATGGTCTTGGGATAGGGAGAACAAGGACATTGTGAATTTTATTATCCAAATGCCAGAACAGGTCAATCAGAAAAGAGTTGCTATAAATATTTCTCTAAGTGCAGACATAATTGATTCTAGAGTAAAGCACACAGTTGGAGAAATATCAACTTACAAGATTACGATTGAGAATCCTAATAGACTTTTTGTTACTAATAAGGGGATTATTGATGATTATATCAAAGCTTTTAGGAATTGTATGGAAACAATAAAGAATGATAATCCAGAAATTGAAGAGGTTCTTGTATTTCCGGCAATGCCTAACTCACTTGCTATTAGAACAGGTATGGATTATATGCCAAAATGTGATCCTACACTTATTATTTATGATCAGGTAGAACAGTCGAAAGACTTCATTGAAACAATTACGATTGGAGGTAAATAAATGGCAGAAGAGCAGAAAAATTATATTAATAAACTATATGAATATATTGTAGATGAAATATCCATATCAGATACAATGTTGGACAAGGCAATTAAAAGTTATGGCGCAGTTGGTAAGTGGTTGGGTGATTGTGATCCCAGTTTGGATGTTAAGATAATGCCACAGGGTTCTGTAAATTTAGGAACTGTGATAAAACCCATATCTGATGAAGATGATTATGATATTGATCTTGTATGTCTGTTGAAAAATGGAGGTGAGATGAAGGCATCTGAAATCAAGGAAATAGTAGGTCGAAGGCTTAAAGAACATAAAACATATAATGAAATGTTAGAAGATGAGGGTAAGAGATGTTGGACACTTCGATATGATGAATTTCATATGGACATTTTGCCTTCTGTGCCTAAGAATCATTTATATATTGAACCTGAAAAGACTGAAATAAGGCTGACTCATAAGTTAGATAATGGTTCGTATATTGATAAATTTAGTAATCCAGCAAAATATAAGTTGTGGTTTGAAGACAGAATGAAAACAGTTCTTTTGGAGTCAAAGAGGACTTTTGCAATGAAAAATCAAGTTGAAATAGATGATGTACCTACATATTCTGTAAGAACACCTTTGCAGAAAGCCATTCAGCTCCTTAAAAGACATAGAGATATTTCTTTTGCTAATGACAAAGAAGGGGTAGCTCCAATTTCAATAATAATTACTACTCTAGCTGCAAGGGCGTACAACAATGAGACGAATGTATATGATGCTTTAAATGGGATTCTAAGTCGTATGGCTTACTATATTGAGAAAGATGAAAGTGGAAAATACAAAATATGTAATCCCGTTATGGAAGAAGAGAATTTTGCTGATAAGTGGGCAATTGAGCCAGAAAAAGCAAAAGCATTTTTTGATTGGTTGGAAAGAGCGAAAGAGGAAATTATTACAAAGCCTATGCTTCTTGAAGGTGTGGTTGAGCAAAGTAAGTTGGTTAAATCATGTTTTGGCGATAAGGTAACCAATAGGGCATACAATAGAATTGGAGAAGAAACAAGAATAGCGCGCGAGAATCAAAATCTTTATACAAGTAATCTAAAGGGTGGCGTTTCTACTGTAGCGGATGAAGATTCAAAACCAATACCGGGGCATACATTTTATGGAGAATAAAAAGAAAAAGTATTTTGGAGAACCGTTGCTTAGACTTGTTGATCAAAAAACAGATTTAGAGCTAATGTATCCAGAATCAAAAGCTAATATTAAAAATGGCGTATTGACTTGGGTTGGGGTTGTTAAAACAGGACTATTTTCTAAAGAGTATACAATAAAAATAGAGTATAGAATTGGAAAAAGTCCTTTGACTTGGCTTGTGAATGAGAAATTGGATTCAGAAACATATATGAAAATTCCTCATAAATATAACGCTGATTTCAATGCGGGAACAGTTCAGCTTTGTTTATATAAACCAAGAAATAAAGAATGGATGAAGCATTATTCAATAGCTAAAACTATTGTGCCGTGGGCTATTGAGTGGCTGTATTATTATGAAATTTGGCAGATAACTGGTGATTGGCAAGGTGGGGGAGCTCATCCGACTCCGAAGGCTTGTAGGAATAGTGATAAGTATAAAGAAAAGATTGAAGATAATAAATGTATGAGAGGATAACTTTATGGCGGCAGAACGTAAAGAAAAGGTAATAAGAGTATTGCAGATACTTCAAACAACTGATAAAAAGACCCCAGTCAATGCAACTCAGATTGTGGATAAGCTTGAAAACGAATATGTAATAGGCAAGACGGATCGTCGTTCAATATATAGAGATGTAAAGATGCTTCAGTCTTGTGGCTATCCAATAGAACAGGCAAAGGATAAAAAACAGGGCTGGTATATGGACAAGCATGCATTTGATGACTGGGAGATTAAGGTTATGATGGATGCGGTTCAGCAGGCCAGATGTGTATCGGTCGCAGAGGCTAATAAGATTAGAGAAAAACTGTTAGAACTTACCAGCAAGAGAGGAAGAAGTAGATTTTCTCATATGATGATGCCTATATCTTGTAATGTAGAAGTAGATACAAAACTTGGTGAATATATAGAAATAATGCTTGAAGCCATGTTTATGCATAAAAAGATACAATTTCAATACACAGAGATAAACGACAACATGGAGAAGATTCTTAGACGAGAAGGAAAGGTTTATATCTTAAATCTGTATACGATATATTGGTCGGATAATAATTATTATCTTATAGGGTCGCACGACAATCATGATGGATTGACAAGTTACAGACTTGACCGTATTGAGAATTTGACAATATCAGAAGAGTATTCGATTGATGCAAAGGAAAAGATAGGTCAAAATCCAGAATTGTATATTCAGGAGTATATTGAAAAGAGTGTGAATCATTTTTCTGGAGAATCCATAAGGATTGAAGTTGAGTATGAGCCAAATCAGGTTACAAACGCAATTTTATATGATTTTGCAGGTAGTAGTGTAAAGGTAAGGAAACAAGCAAATGGAAGTTGCAGAGCTGTGTTTTCAAAGATGAATAGTGTGACACTTACAGGGTGGTTTATGCAGTATGCAAATATGTTTAAGGTGATAGAACCTGAGAAGTTAAGAAATGAATTGCAAGAACAATTAAAAGAAGCAGTAAAAAATTATGAAAAATAAGAGAGAAAGGAAGTCATGTGTTGGTTTCTTTTTTTGTATTAATTTCTACACCAGTCGCATTAATACAACTGGTGATGTCGTAAGATTTAGTTAGCATGGAAATATTATATACAAACTTATATATAGTTGGAGGTTCAAATGGAAAAGGATTTACGTATGGAAGTGTTTTCTTCTAAAGATATTGTCAGAGCAACGTGCTTACATGTATATCAGTTACATACACAGAAGATTGATAACACATTTTCAATTATCAGAGGAGCTGCATGGAAACTAAGAAATTATTTTCATGTGGGAGTATTTGAAGATGGAAAGAGGATATATACTACTGAGAAAATTGAAGGAACTGTCCCCAATGCCGATTTTATCATTGAATACGAGGGATTTAAGGAACTACCAGTTCTGGAGAACAGAAAGATATATTGTGAGTTAATCAAACATTTTATTACACAAAATTTATCAGAGGTAATGGTGTATGATAAATATCGTAAGTATTCATGTAAGAGTAGTGTCACAAGTAAATGGATTATGACAAATCAAGGATTCAAAACATTTATATCTAAGAACAAAGAAATAAGTCTTGAAAGAAAATACAATTTTTGGGTTGAAATATTAGATAATGGAAAGGCTTATCTTAGACTTGATACGGGAAGTGTTTTTACTTCGAATCTTACAGTAAATGATTATTTGGTAAAAGGTGTTGACCCTATTGGGATGGAAGTGAAAAATGATTGGGCGAAGAACAATCAGACAGGTATTTTAACGGAAATCTGTGACTTTACAGTTACAGATAAACTGGATTTTACGGATAGTCTTAAGGCATACTATATTGAGCGTAAAGAAGGATATCGTGTAGAAAAAATCCCTGATGATACAAAAGTGGTTAAAGTGGAATTGCAACCGGGTAAATCATATCCATATTATCCGCAGGCGTTGAAACCTGTATTGACAAGAGAAAAAGTTGGACAGATAGATGCTACTTTTTCTCTTCAGATAGATTCATATGTTAAGAGAAATATGCAAACCAGATTACAGTTGGATATAGATTTTATCAAGGATGTAGGTTCTCTTTCTGAGTTATCTGATTTGGAATTTAATACAGAAACATGCACAGTTGAAGAAATAGGATATACAAAAGGAACGGTTCCTTTACCTAATTTGATTTGTGGTAAGGATAAAGCTCTCGAATGTGGTAAGGAATTACAGGTGTTCAATTATGGATTCTATAGAAAGACAGATAGAAAAATAAAGATTGGCTACATTTACCCTAAGAATACATTTGACAAAATGAAGGCAGTTGTAAATGAGATTTATTCATTTGCAAAGCTTGGAAAGTATCAAGGGGAAAAAGATAAATACATAGTGGAGGGACTACTCGATATTCAGGCAGAACCAATGATTAAGGAAGAATATGAGCTTGGAGATTTGACTGATTATAAGAGAGCTGCCAACAGATTGCAGAAGGTTAAGGGAATAGACATTGTAATTGCACTTATTCCAGACGGTATTGATGAGGATGGACCATATAATCCGTTTAAGACAATATGGGCAAAAGCGAATATACCATCGCAGATGATAAGCATGAAAACCGCTGAATTATTTGCCAGAGGTAAATCAGAAGGCAATAAATCAAAGTATTACCTTCATAATATTATTCTTGGAATCCTTGGTAAAACTGGAGGTATTCCATGGATTGTAAAAGATATGCCGGGAAATGTAGATTGTTTTGTTGGTCTTGATGTTGCAACAGTTGCAAAGGGAATTCATTATCCGGCGTGTTCAGTAGTTTTTGATAAATATGGCAGGCTGCTAGGGTTTTATAAACCTACAACTCCACAGCAAGGAGAGAAAATAACAACAAGAATATTGCAGGATATATTTGATCAGGTGATTTTTTCTTATGAAGACAGATTTGAAGAGATGCCAAAGAATGTGGTTATTCATAGAGATGGTTTCAGTAATGAAAACGATGATTGGTACAGGAACTATTTTGGGGCAAAGGGTATAGAGTACAGCATTATTGAGGTCAGAAAGAATGTTAGTTCAAAACTTATCTTACTACAGGATGATAAGATTATGAATCCTACAATGGGATATTGTGTTTACAACAATAACAAGGGATATTTGGTTACTACAGATATGAAAAATAAGAAAGGTTCACCTAATCCAATTTTAGTTGAGAAAAAATGTGGTAATGTTTCAATGGCGCATATTCTTACACAGATTCTATATTTGTCACAGTTACATGTGGGGTCGACACATAAAATGAGACTTCCTATTACAACCGGGTATGCGGATAAGATATGTAAGAATAGAGATTTCGTACCTGAGGGTAAAATGGATGATAGGTTGTTTTTCTTGTAAGATAGTTTTTGGCTTCTTGTAAGATGTTTGGGTGAGATATGTTGCCCCCCTTTTCTTTGAAAAATGATATCCAATATTTGCAAATGCAAATTGAGTATTCGCAATTTGTTTGGTATAATGGTACCAGTGTAATTGGCATAGTATTGTTGGCATAGTATTGTTGATGAGAAAGGGAAAAATTTATGGCAATTAGTTATAACGGATTATGGAAACTGCTGATTGATAACAACATGAATAAAGGCGATTTATGTAAGAAAACTGGTCTTAGTTCCAGTACGATGGCAAAGATGACAAATGGTGAGTCTGTTAAGTTGTCCGTATTAGAGAGAATATGTAAGGAACTGGATTGTAACTTTGCAGATCTTGTTGATTATGTTGATGATAGCAAAGTGAAAAAAGAGAAATAAATCGTTCAGGAGGAAGAAAAAATGGCAACAAGAAGTACGAAGATAAATCAGAAAGCAGATCTGATATGGGCGATAGCGGATAAGCTAACTGGAGTATATAAGCCTCATGAGTATGGTGATGTAATCCTGCCTCTTACAGTGATTCGAAGATTTGACTGCATTTTATGCGATACTAAGGATGCAGTTTTGAAGAAATATGATGAAGTAAAGAATCTGCTGATGAAGGATGTATTGCTCCGTAAGACATCCAAATTTTATTTTTATAATACAAGTAAATACACATTTGAACGTTTGATGGATGACCCGGATCATATTGAATATAATTTCAGAGATTATTTGAATGGATTCTCTGAGAATGTGCAGAATATCTTGGAGAAATTCAAGTTTGACGGACATATTACAACCATGGCAAACAAGGGGATTTTCTACATAGTGTTGAAAGAGTACACAACAGACAGAGGTAATCTACACCCGGACGAAATTTCTAACCTTGAAATGGGCTATATTTTTGAAAAAATCATCAGAAGGTTTTCAGAGTCCCATAACGAAGATGCAGGACAGCAAAGTGGAGATTGATATTCCGCGATAAAATGAATGTACAGACAAATCAAGAGGCAGGGGTTATTCCCTGCCTCTTTTGTGAAATTGATTTTATTCGTGTTTTGGTATATAATATGTGATAGTGGAACAAGGAGTAGTCTGTAGTTTCGTAGGAGAGATCATATGGAATATTTATCAATAAAATAAACAGCAGAAAAATGGGGTATTTCAGTCAGGAGGATTCAGGTACTTTGCACTGAGGAACGCATTCCTGGCACCATAAAGATTGGTTCTTATTGGACCATTCTTGCATAAAGCTTACAGGTCGAGTTCCAACCACTAAAGAAGTGGGTAGCATTAGGTATTCCGAGTTCATGGAGTATTCAAGGGAAAATTGGAACTTTTATATTGAGCCAAAAGCGGATTCCTACTTAGATGCAATGGAATTAACACAGGATGCTAATGAACAGGAGCTTTCTGAAATTGATATTGACAGATTAGAGTCTCTTGCAAATTTGATGTGTGATAAATCGGAATTATAAGTTTAGGAGAAAAGTGTTATGAGACAATATCATATGATAAGTGCTAAAAGAATGGGATGGGATCAAATATATGATTATTATCTTTTTCCAACAGATAGATACACTAAAAAAAGTGCATTGGCTGAGTTTTACCCTGTTACAAAGGAAACTATGAAAAATAATGGGCAATGGTATAAATATACCGCATATGAGTTTAGAGGAGAAACATACTATGATATTATATACGATGGAATATATGATGAAAGTAATTTATTAAGACGTGGTTTCACAAAAGAAGAATTAGATAATATGTAGATAAACTACAATTTTCAGAGAAATTTCATGGTGAGAAGAAATAAAAAAATTTTTAAAGTCTGTAAAAAATGCAGGACCTTTAAGAAGGAGCAAAAATCCACAAAAAGGAGGCATTCAATTTGAAAAAGAAAAAAAGATGAAATACAATTTAGAAAGGAAGAATAAAAATGAGTAAATGGTGCTGTAATTTTGATTCTGGAGACTATGAGTATATAGACCAAGATGGCTTTAGTATTGATCGAGGCGAATTTGTTTACAATTGGGACGATAATGAGTATAGACTTGAGGAAGAAGAGTTTCGTAACATGTCACTTTTGGATGATGAAGACGAATAAATAAAATTTGCAAACAAAACACCCATTCCGGCAAATAAAATGTACTCTTGGAATTTGCATAAATTGAAAAAATTTGGTTATATATTCAATTTTTGCTTCCATTTTCATGTCATACACACTATGAAAATGTCATTATATATCAAAAAACTATTTCAGAATTCTTCATTTAGTAAAGGTAAATGATAAAAAAATTGACTTTTATACCCTAAAACATTATGATTGAGGGCATAAAAGTCAATTTTTTGTTGGAGTGAAGATTATGAATGAAATATTAAATGCAATAAGAAGAATGATTAACGAAAATCTGTCAAAGTACCTGTCTGACGTTGCAAAAGAAAATCTTGAAGAAAATGGTGTTATTTATTATATGAACGGAAATAATGGAACAGAAATAGATTGTATTGGAGTTAAAGAAATTAAAAATGTAATTATATCTGTATGTATGAAACAAATCTGAAAGTCATCTATACTTGATGACAATAAATTCAGGCAATTCATTTGGAAAACTGAGATTGTCAATGCCTTCTGAATGTTATCATTTTAGATAAGAAGCAAAATAAAATTTCTATTTCAGCAAGATTGTGTCATAAAATAAATAAATAATGCAAGACTAACTTAAGCTGAACCGTTATAATATCATTAGATATACTTAAAATGATATAGAATAAATACGTTTTAAGTACAAATATTCAGAAAATTATATTATAGAGAAATGAGAGGTTTTGATTATGAATAATACAATTAATCATGAAAAGAATAATGAAAAATGGTGGAAAAATGCAGTTGTATATCAGATTTATCCAAAAAGTTTTAAAGACAGTAATGGAGATGGAATCGGTGATTTAAAGGGAATTATCAGTAAGATACCATATCTTGGAGAACTTGGAATAGGTGCAATATGGTTATCACCTGTATGTAAATCGCCTCAGGCTGACAATGGATATGATATCTCTGATTATCAGGATATTGATCCGATGTTTGGAAATGTTGATGATATGGAAGAACTGATAGAAGAAGCTAAGAAATACAATATCCGTATTATGATGGACCTAGTGTTAAATCATACATCGAATAAACATAGATGGTTTGAAGAGGCTAAGAAGAGCAAAGATAATCCATATCACGATTATTATGTATGGAGAGATGGAGAAGAGGGTGTTGAACCTAACGATATGAAAGGTGTGTTTGGTGGAAGTGCATGGGAATGGGTACCGGAGATTAAACAATATTATTTTCACCAGTTTTTACCTGAACAGCCTGATTTGAATTGGGACAATCCTAAGGTAAGAAGAGAAATTTACGATATGATTCTTTGGTGGATGGATAAAGGTGTCGGCGGTTTCAGACTTGATGTTATTGACCAGATAGCAAAAGAGCCGGATAAGAAAATCACTATAAATGGTCCTAGATTACAGGAATATTTTCATGAATTAAGCAAAGAGACATTCCAGAAAGGTGACCTTATTACAGTTGGAGAAGCATGGGGTGCTGATATAGAGCGGGCCAAATTGTACAGTAATCCTGATGGAAGTGAATTTTCAATGGTATTCCAGTTTGAACACATCGGATTAGACCAGCAGGAGGGCAAAGAAAAATGGGATTTAGCACCATTACCTTTTATAAAATTAAAACAGATAATGACACGCTGGCAGAAAGAACTTCATGGCTGTGGCTGGAATAGCCTGTTCTGGAATAATCATGATTTGCCTCGTATAGTTTCAAGATGGGGAAATGATGGAGAGTTTCGAGCAGAGTCGGCTAAAATGTTAGCCATCTTACTTCATGGAATGCAGGGAACTCCTTACATTTATCAGGGTGAAGAAATTGGAATGACTAATGTCAAATATGATATTGACGATTATAGAGATGTTGAAATCCATAATATGTATAGAGAGCGTATAGAAGCAGGATATTCCAAAGATGATATTATGCGTTCAATTTATGCAAAAGGAAGAGATAATGCGCGTACTCCTATGCAGTGGGATGATACGGAGAATGCAGGCTTCACAGATGGAACACCTTGGATAAGAGTAAATGACAATTATAAAGAGATTAATGCTAAGGCACAGATAAATGATCCTGATTCTATTTTTAGTTGTTATAAAAAACTTATACAGTTAAGAAAAGAGTATTCTGTATTAGTTGATGGTGATTTTGATTTATTATTAGAAAATGATGAAAATATTTTCGCATATCAGAGAAAGAATGATAAGCAGACAATGGTTGTAGTATGTAATTTCTTTGATAAAACAATAGAAATGCCTTTAGAAGATGAAGTCAAAGATATGCAGATCTTACTTGCGAATTATTCTGGCATAGAAGATACATCTGTACTTAGACCATATGAGGCAAGAATTTATATAAAAGAGACTTTTAATTAAACTTTTAATCAAATCAGAAAGTAGCTAAGTTTTAGTAATTTTTGTTATGAGAACTTAACTTTTTAAATCGTACTAAATAAATGCGTTCATATTAGAATAAATAGATATATTTGAATTTTACTTAATAGAAACATTTAATTGAATAGGTAAAAAAATGTCGAAATATAAAAAAATATGTGTTATAATAATTGATATATAAAATTAAAATCTATCAAAATTCAGTATACAAATAAGGAGAGTTAATACAGATGAAAGCAATAATGAAGTATGAGCTTATTATTAATGAAGCACTTCGTTCAGCATTAGATAATGATATTCCAGATGATGAAATAAATGAATTTATCCGTTTTTTTGGGAAGCATACTAATTCAGATAGAATATATATTTTTGAAGATGATATGAGAAATCATATAACAAAGAATACATATGAATGGTGTGCTGAAGGGATTGTTCCTCAGATTGATGAGCTGCAAAATGTAGATATGGAAGTTATTGACTGGTGGTATGATACTTTTAAGGATGGTAAGAGTGTAATTATTTCAAATCTCGAAGAGATTAAAGAGACACACAGATTATCATATAATATCCTTAGCAAACAGAATATACATAACTTAGTTGTTACACCATTATATTATAAAGGTGAGATTAGTGGATTTTTTGGGGTTGATAATCCAGCAGAGACAGATTATGAGACACTTACCGTATTTCTAGATATGATAGGAATGATACTTATTTCTCTTATGAAGATAAGAAATTCGTTTCGTAAATCTAATTATGAAGCAAAGATTAACAGTTACTCCTCACTGGCTGCAATATATGCATCAATGCATCTTATAGATTTGAAAACTGAAACTTTTCAGATTATAAAAAATACAGAAAATATAGCTAGAAACTGTGATAATATTGAAAAAGATAATTTTCCAAGACAGATAAGAAATGTTATGATTAAATTATGCACAGAGAAATATTACGACAATGTCATGCATTTCACGAATATCAGAACATTAGAGGACAGAATGAAAAATGTCAGCACAATAGCAGACGAATTTTTAGGTACAGTTCATGGATGGTGCAGAGAGAGGTTCATTAAAGTTGATAATGACGAAAATGGTAATTTGTGGCATGTTCTATATTGTGTAGAAGTTATTGATGAAGAAAAGAGAAGAGAAAACAGATTAATTTATTTATCCGAAACTGACTTAATGACAGGAATTTCTAATAGAGGAAGCGGTGAAAAAAAGATTTCTGAATTATTAAGAAAAAGAGTTGGTGGAATGTTGGTATTAATTGATTGCGATAAATTCAAATCAATTAATGATACATTTGGACATAATGTAGGTGATGCTGTCATAATTGCCATAGCTGATGCATTGCAGAGATTATGTGGAGAAAACGATGTAGTTATGAGACTTGGTGGAGATGAATTTGCAATGTTTATTCCTAAAATAGTTGATGAGGCAAGCGCAAATGATTTCTTTGAACGTATTTTTGATAGTATTGATGAGATTGAGATAAGTGAAATGGGAGACAGAAAAATATATGTGAGTCTTGGTGCTTCTATATGTCTTGCCGGTAAAGAAACTACGTTTGACCAGTTATATCGAGAGATGGATATTGCAATGTATGAGAGTAAGAAACAAGATGGATATTGTGCTACTCTATATAACAATTAATAAGAGAGCTATATAAAATAATGATTGATGGTTAAGTTGTTCATAAAGACAGAATGAAATCAAATTTTCAAGTATTAATATTTCTATTAATATTACTGATAAATCTACTTGCACAATTCAGATATGTGAGTTATACTATTTTAGTAATTTCATAACAGACAGTTCATTTGTACCATCCTGTCTATAATTAAAACCAGGACTAAAGATTAAATTTGATTATAGAGACATGGTATTATTATACTATGTCTTTTTTTTACCAGAAAATTTCGTTGAAATTGTCCTAGTAAGTAAAAAACACTCCGCAAGCATCGCACTGCGGCGGAGCAGAAAATGTTGCTATAGCAATCCGCCGCAGGCGGAGAATGTCTCAAGCGACATTCTTTATTCTTATTAACACAGCTATTTGTTTTAGAGCGAAAGCAAATAGTCATTATGGCTGATGAGAAATCGCATACGCGAATTTCGCATCGTATCTTCAAGGTACTCGCTCAGAAATGGAGAAAGAATGTATATATTAAAAACAGAACACAGCTTTGACTCAGCACATTTTCTGTTGGGATATGATGGAAAATGCAGTAATATACATGGTCATAGATGGCGAGTGGAAGTTGAAGTAATGTCAGATGAGTTAAAGAAAGATAAACAATTAAGGGGAATGTATGTAGACTTTTCTAAACTTAAAGATGACCTGAGAGAAAAAGTAGATTATTTAGACCATGCATTAATTATTGAAGCTGGAAGCCTGAAAAAAACCACATATAAGGCATTAAAAGATGAACAATTCAGAATTATAGAATTTGATTTCAGACCAACAGCAGAAAATTTAGCGAAGTATTTATATGAACAGATGAAAGAATCTGGTTATCAGGTAAGAAAGTTAACGGTATATGAAACTCCAAATAATTGTGCATCATATACAGAGGTGTAATAATGAGTGAAATTAAATATAAGGTAGTAGAAACATTTATAAGTATAAATGGAGAAAGCACAAAGGCAGGTCAGCTTGCTGCTTTTATCAGATTTAAAGGATGCAACCTCTGTTGTGAATATTGTGATACTGCCTGGGCAAATAAAAGTGATGCATCATATACAGAGATGACAGCATTAGAAATATATAAATATATTAAAGAGACAGGTATTACAAATGTAACACTTACAGGTGGAGAACCGTTATTACAGACCGGAATAATGGAATTATTAAATATTTTATCAAAGGACACAGACTTGTTTGTAGAAATAGAAACAAACGGAAGTATTAACTTAGAAGAATTTATTAAGATTGATAACAGATTATCATTTACTATGGATTACAAATTGCCGGTAAGTGGTATGGAGGATAAGATGTGTCTGAGAAATTTTGATATACTGACATATAAGGATACTGTTAAATTTGTGTCTGGAAGCATTGAAGATTTAGAGAGAGCAAGAGAAATTATTGAAAGATATGGTCTTATAGATAAATGTCATGTGTATATTAGTCCGGTGTTTGGGAAAATCAATTTGCCTGACATTGTAGAATATATGAAGGAACATAAAATGAATAAAGTAAATATGCAATTACAGATGCACAAATTCATATGGGATCCACAGGAACGTGGAGTTTAGTGTGAAAAATGATTCATAAATGTTTATTCTTCGAACATTGATTTGTCGGATATGATATATAAGAAAGGATATTTAAAATGGCAATAGATTCAGAAGCAATTAAAGAACATATAAGAGGAATATTAATAGCATTAGGTGAAAATCCGGATAGAGAGGGACTTAAGGACACACCTGAGAGAGTAGCTAAAATGTATCAGGAAGTTTTTGAAGGAATGAATTATACAAATGCAGAAATTGCAGAAATGTTTAATAAAACATTTGAAGATGATTTAGAATTTGAGTCAGAAAGTGATGATATGATTGTAGTCAAAGATATAGATATATTCAGTTATTGCGAGCATCATATGGCACTTATGTATGATATGAAAGTTACTGTTGCATATATACCACATGGTAAAGTAATTGGACTTAGCAAGATTGCAAGAATAGCTGATATGGTCGGAAAAAGGCTTCAATTACAAGAGAGAATTGGAACAGATATAGCTGATATTATGACGATTGTTACAGGCTCAGAAGATATTGCCATATTAATTGAAGGATGTCATAGCTGTATGAGTGCAAGAGGAATAAAGAAAACAAATGCTAAAACGTTTTCTTCGACGCTTAGAGGTAAATTCAAAGAAAATATGAGTCTCTTAATGAGATTATATTCATAGAAAATTAAGTCAGTGTGAAAATAATGCTGAAGCATTTATTTTTCGCATAGCTATTAGTTTTAGAGCGAAAGCAAATAGCTATTAAGGCAAGTCAGAAATCGTATTTGCGAATTTATGACAGCCGATTCACAATGAGTCGCTCAGGAATGAGGTTAATATGAAAGTATTAGTATTATTTAGTGGTGGTGTAGACAGCACCACATGTTTAGGGCTTGCAATTGACAAATATGGAAAGAATAATGTTATTGCACTTTCGATGGCATATGGACAGAAGCATGATAAAGAGATTGAAGCAGCAAATAAAATAGCAAATTATTATGGTGTTGAACACATATATCTTGACCTTGCTAAAATATTTGAATATAGCGATTGTTCACTTTTAAAACATTCAGATGAAGAAATTCCAAAAGAGGAATATTCAAAGCAGCTTGAGAAAACAAATGGTTCACCTGTATCTACATATGTTCCATTCAGAAATGGCTTATTTTTATCAAGTGCAGCAAGTATAGCTATATCAAAGGAATGTAAAGTTATTTATTATGGCGCGCATAGTGATGATGCGGCAGGAAATGCTTATCCGGATTGTAGTGATGCATTCAATAATGCGATGAATGAGGCGATATATCTTGGAAGTGGTAAGCAGGTGCGTATTGAAGCACCATTTGTAAATATGAATAAGGCAGAAGTTGTTAAAACCGGATTGGATTTAAAAGTACCATATGAGCTTACATGGAGCTGCTACGAGGGTGGAGACAGACCATGCGGATTGTGTGGAACATGCATAGACAGAGCCAGAGCATTTGAAGCAAATGACGTTAAAGATCCGGCGATTACAGTATAGAATAGGAGAGATTTACATGTCAGGAAGAAACGAAAAAGAAACAGAGGGTATAACATTATTAGGAAATCAGGGAACAAAATATCCGATGGACTATGCTCCAGAAGTGTTAGAGACATTTGTAAATAAACATCAGGATAATGATTATTTTGTGAAATTCAATTGCCCTGAATTCACTAGTTTATGCCCGATTACCGGACAACCAGATTTTGCGACAATAACTATTTCATATGTTCCAGATATTAAAATGGTAGAAAGTAAGTCACTTAAATTATATTTATTCAGTTTTAGAAATCATGGAGATTTTCATGAAGATTGTGTAAATGTCATTATGAAAGATCTTATTAAACTAATGAATCCAAAGTATATAGAAGTGTGGGGAAAATTCACACCAAGAGGCGGGATATCCATTGACCCATATTGTAATTACGGAAGAAAGGGTACACGCTGGGAAGAAGTTGCCTGGAACAGAATGTCAAATCATGATATGTATCCTGAAAAAGTAGATAACAGATAGTTGATTTATAAAAAATATATACCAGCTAATTGATTTTATGATAAAATAATTACAATATATCATAAGATTGGAGAAATATATGGATTATTTGTCACACAATGTAGCCATTAATTTAAAAAGAATACGTCAGTCAAAGAAAATGAGCTTAGATAAAGTATCAGAACAAACCGGTGTCAGTAAGAGTATGCTTGCACAGATAGAAAAGGGAAGTGCGAACCCATCACTAGGAGTGCTTGGTAAGATAACAAGTGGTCTTAGAATAGAGTTTCAGCAATTAATAGAAACACCTAGAATGGACTTCTGCCTTGTTACACCTGAAGAAATGATACCGACTAAAGAAGAAGTCGGACAGTATAAAGTATGGACTTGTTTTCCTTATGAGGATAACAGATATGTAGAGATATACAGAATTGATATTGAACCGGGCGCTATCTACATAAGCGGAGGACATGGCGAAAAAACCAGAGAATATCTTACAGTTACTGATGGAGTTATAACAGTTGAATGTCATGGACAGAGTCAGACAGTTTCAAAAGAACAGGTATACCGTTTCGAAACAGACCAGACACACACATATAGAAATGATGGTAAAGAGAGAGCAAGTTGTATGTGCTTTTTTCTGGATTATAAATAGTGTGAAAGATAATAATTATTATGTTCTATTAAAATGTACAATATAGTGAACAAATCAATGGATAAATAATTTACCATGACTGAATGACAATAAATAATAATACTGATAAATATTGATTAAATAATTTGAAAAATACGAGAAATATAAACAAAACAAATTGCATTATCAAAATAAAATAAATTTTTAAAATAGTTGTTGACAAATAAACAATAAAGTGTTATCTTACATTTGTACAAAATAAAAGACAAAAGCAAAGGCGCTTACATTAGTAGGTGCCTTTGCTTTTTTATTTCATCAGAATGGAGGAATTAATTATGAAATTAAAAGATACAGGTTTAAGCGTACAGGACATTAAAGACAAGGTAAATAAGTATATGATTGAAACGTATGAACGTTTTGATTTTCTGGCTGAAAGAGCAAAAGATATGTATATTTATGATGAAAACGGAACACCATATCTTGACTTTTATGCAGGAATTGCTGTTAATAACGCAGGCAGCTGTAATGAAAAAGTTGTAGCAGCAGTTAAAGACCAGGTAGATGACATAATGCATACATTTAACTACCCATATACAATTCCTCAGGCTTTGTTAGCTGAAAAGGTTTGTGAGACAATTGGAATGGATAAAATCTTCTATCAGAACTCAGGTACAGAAGCTAACGAAGCAATGATTAAGATGGCACGTAAATATGGTATTGAGAAATATGGACCAAATAGATACCATATCGTAACTGCTAAGATGGGCTTCCATGGAAGAACATTCGGTGCAATGTCAGCAACAGGTCAGCCAGGTAATGGTTGTCAGGTAGGTTTCGGTCCTATGACATATGGTTTTTCTTATGCTCCATATAATGACTTAGAGGCATTTAAAAATGCATGTACAGAGAACACAATCGCAATTATGGTTGAGCCTGTACAGGGCGAGGGCGGAGTTCATCCTGCAACTATGGAATTTATGCAGGGACTTCGTAAATTCTGTGATGAAAATGATATGCTCCTTTTAATAGATGAGGTTCAGACAGGATGGTGCAGAACCGGTGCTGTCATGTCATATATGAATTATGGTATCAAACCTGATATCGTATCTATGGCAAAAGGTCTTGGTGGTGGTATGCCAATCGGTGCAATTTGTGCAACAGCAGAGGTTGCTAAAGCATTTACACCTGGTTCGCATGGTACAACATTTGGCGGACACCCTGTAAGCTGTGCAGCAGCACTTGCAGAAGTTAATGAATTACTAGACAGAGACCTTGCAGGAAATGCTAAGAAGATGGGTGATTACTTCAGTGCTAAATTAGAGACACTTCCACACGTTAAGGAAGTAAGACATCAGGGACTTTTAGTAGGTGTAGAATTTGATGATACAATTAATAGTACAGATGTTAAACATGCCTGCCTTGACAGACATTTGTTAATCACAGCTATCGGTTCACATGTAAATAGAATGATTCCACCACTTATTGTATCAGAAGAGGAATGTGATAAAGCATTTAAGATTATGAAAGAGGCAGTTGAGTCATTGTGTTAATTCTTAGCTAATCATAATTAAAAATAACTTATGACAGGTCATAATATGTAATTTGTAGAAAGGACATACATATGAATAGTTTCTCATTTTCAGTGCCACAGAATATTATAGTAGAAAAGGGTGGACTTGCTAAGTTACCTGAAGTAGCAAAAGAATTAGGTGGTACAAAAGCATTTATTATTTCAGGACCTCATCTTAATAAGATGGGAATTGTAGGTAAATGCATAGAAGCATTAGAAGCAAAGGGCATTAAAGCCACAGCATATACTGATACAGAGGGTAATCCGAGTGTTGAAACCGTAGAGAAAGCTACAGAATCATTTAAAGAAAGTGATTCAGATTTTATAATCGCTTTAGGTGGTGGTTCACCTATGGACGTTGCTAAAGCGGTAGGTGTGGTAGCAAAATACGGCGGAAGTATAACGGATTACGAGGGAGGCGGAAAAGTTCCAGGAGACATAATTCCGTTAATAGCTGTTCCGACTACAGCAGGAACAGGTTCAGAAGTAACAGCATTTTCGGTTATAACGGATCATAGCAGGAATTATAAACTTACAGTATTCAGTTATAAATTAATTCCAGCATATGCCATTCTTGATGCGAATCTGCTTACGACAGCACCTCCGTCAGTAGCAGCGGCATGTGGAATTGATGCAATGGTCCACGCATTAGAGGCATATATATCTACTGCAGCTTCACCATTTTCAGAGGCAATGTCTGAAAAGGCATTAGAGTTAATTGGTAAAAATATAAGAAGATACGTTGCTAATCGCGGTGATATCGATGCGGCAGAGAATATGTTAGTTGGCTCGTTATTTGCAGGAATTGCATTTTCTTGGGCAAGACTTGGTAATGTACACGCAATGAGCCATCCGGTAAGTGCATTCTTTAATGTACCACATGGAGTAGCTAATGCGATTCTGCTTCCGACAATAGTAGAATATAATGCCTTAGCTGATACCGGTAAATATTATAAAATATACAGATATATTGCAAAAGCACCTGTGCCGGAGAAAGTATTTGAGCCGGATATGTTAGTTAACGAGATTAAAGCCTTAAATAAGGAATTGAATATTCCGGCATCATTGAGTGAAGCAGGCGTAACGACTGACAAGATAGGTGCAATGTCAGAAGATGCTATGAAGAGTGGAAATATCCTTGTTAATCCAAGAAGTTCAACTATTAAAGATATCGAAATGCTCTATAATAAGGCATTGTAAATAATGCACAAAATGTAGATATCTACAAAATAAATTCAAGTAAATTGTCATAAAACACAAAAAATAATAAAAAAACCGATTGACAAATTAAAAAAAATAATTATACTAAAGAACATAGACAGCGAAGTCACATAGAACTTAGCTGTCTTTTCTGTTTATATCATATGAATTTATAAGAAATATATTAATATATGTTGATTTAATATACTCTTATAAAATATAAATTAAATACTTTATATTATAGGCAAACAAAGGCGTTTGAAGAGAAATCTTCAAACGCCTTTAGTGTTATCAGACAAGGAGGAATTTATATGAAGAAGAAAAAATTATTTAGAAAATTAGTAAGTACAGCATTATGTTTAACATTGGCAATGGGATTATTTACAGGTTGTAGTAAAGCTGATAGTAATTCCACAAAGAAAATTAATTATCAGGACAAGAAAGTATTAAGAGTCGGTATGGAATGTGCATATGCACCATTTAACTGGACCCAGGAAACAGATACTCTTTCAAATGGAGATAAGGCAGTACCTATTTACGGAACTAATCTTTACTGTTATGGATATGACGTAATGATGGCTAAGAAAATTGCAGATAAACTTGGCTGGGACTTAGAGATTCACAAAGTTGAATGGGATTCAATTGGTCTTTCAATGGATGCTGGTGATTATGATTGTATTATCGGTGGTATGAGCTGGTCAGAAGAAAGAGAAGCAGCTTATGATTTCACAAGCGAGTATTATTTCAGAGATGTTTGCCTTACAGTTAAGAAAGGCAGTCAGTTTGAAAATTGTACAAAACTTTCAGATTTCGCCGGCAAGAATATTTCAGTTACAACACAGCTTGGTACAGCATACATAGATTTGATTTCACAGATACCTGATGCTAAACAGGCTGCATTCTATGAGACAACTTCAGAAGCATTTATGGCAGTATCAAATGGCGTAGCAGATGCAGCACTTATTGATGTACCTACATCTGAATCAGCATTACTTACTAACTCAGATTTAGAGATACTTAAAATCGATGATATTGAATCAGGAAGTTCGGTAAATGTTTGTATAGCAGTCAGAACAGGTGATAAAGAGTTACAGAATTTAATCCAGGGAGCATTAGATGACTTAAACTGGAATGAAGAAAACAGGGCACAGATGGACGAAATGATGAGCCTTGCAGTTTCATTACAGCCGGCAGCAAAATAATCGGGATATAAAGGGACGAGGATTGAGAGCTAAATAAATGTTATGTATACTTTATGGGGCTGTGATAAGGCAGTCCCATAGATAAAATGTAGAGGAAAGGTTGAATGTCATATGAATTTTAATAATCCAACAACTTCATTAGAATGGACAGTGTTCATTGCTAAGAAATATGCTAATTTATTCATAGATGGTATGTGGACAACAATATATATAGCAGTTGTCGGTACTATCATAGGTTTTGTACTTGGTTTTGTCGCAGGATTAATCCAGGATGCAACTATTAACAAGGGTGATAACATAATTAAAAAGATTATAATGAGAATTTTAAAGATTGTATTTACTATTTATGTTGAAATATTCAGAGATACGCCAATGATTGTTCAGGCGATGGTTGTATATTTCGGTATTAAAACATCACTTGGAATAATGATGGAGCCTATCGAGGCTGGTATCTTAGTTACATTATTAAATACAGGTGCTTATATGGCTGAAACAGTCAGAGCAGGTATTAAATCAATAGATATCGGACAACGTGAGGGCGCATATGGAATGGGAATGTCACAGATGAAAACAATGTTTTACATAGTGCTTCCACAGGCATTTAAGAATATTATTCCTGAAATGGCAAATACATTTCTAACTAACTTAAAGATGACATCAGTTCTTAACGTAATCGGTGTATCAGAACTCTTCCTTATTGCCAAGACAGCAGGTGGTACATATTATAAATATTACGAGTCATATTTAGTAATTGCAGCAATTTATTTTGTAATATGTTTTGTATGCAACAGATTATTCTTATTAATGGAAAAGAAACTGGCTGGTAAATCAGATTATGCACTTGCAGTTGAATTCGCAGATGATAAGCAGTAGGAGGTGGCGATTATGTCAAAGAGTGAAGCAGTAATTAAAATTGAAAATTTAGGAAAATCATTTGGTGATCATGAAGTCCTTAAAAAGATAGATTTTGAAGTAAATGAAGGAGAAGTTATCTGTATAATCGGTTCGTCAGGTTCAGGTAAATCAACACTTCTTCGTTGTATTAACAAACTTGAGACACAGTCAAGTGGTAAGATATATTATCGTGGTAAAGAAATAAGAGAAGTACAGAAAGAAATTAATGAATATCGTTCAAAAGTAGGAATGGTATTCCAGTCATTTAACCTCTTCAATAATAAAACAGTATTAGAAAACTGTATGTTAGGTGCTCGTAAAATATTACATGTTTCTAAAGATGAAGCATCTGAAAGAGCAATCAAGCATCTTAAAGCAGTTGGTATGGCCCAGTACATTAATGCCAAACCTGCACAGCTTTCAGGTGGACAGAAACAGAGGGTCGCTATTGCAAGAGCATTATGTATGAATCCTGATGTGTTGTTATTTGATGAACCTACCTCGGCTCTTGACCCTGAGATGGTCGGTGAAGTATTAAACGTTATGAAAGAACTTGCTAAATCAGGTCTTACAATGATTATCGTTACTCATGAGATGGCATTTGCAAGGGATGTTTCTACAAGAACAATATTTATGGATAAAGGCTTAATTGCACAGGATGATGCTCCATCTAAATTATTCAGTCTTGATAATCCTAATGCCAGAACAAGAGAATTCTTAAGCAGATTTATTGCTGAAAAGCAGGATGATAAGAAGAGTGAAGCTGTCGATGCAGCTAAGATTACTAATACTATTAGGAAGAAATTCGTTCTCACATTTGCAAGGGGATTTGGTACAGGTGGTAAAGAGATTGCTTCAAGAGTTGCCAAAGATTTAGGAATACATTGTTACGAGAACCGTATATTAAGCCTTGCTTCTGAAATGAGTGGATATCCAGAGGAGCAGTTCGAGGCTGCCAACGAAAGACTTACTAAGCAGAAAGGCGGTATTCTTGGGTTACTCGGAGGAATGAACAGAACAAAGAGTTCACATTATCTTGCAAGAAAAGATTTCGTGTCCGATGATGAATTATTCGAATGTCAGACCAAAATTATTAAAGAAATTGCAGATTCAGATGAATCAAGCGTTATCGTTGGTAAATGTGCTGACTGGGTTCTGAAAGACAGAGATGATGTTGTAAGTGTCTATATTGAAGCACCAAGAGCATTCTGTGTTAAACGTACAATGGATAATATGAAATGTGATGAGGACACTGCTAACAGAACAATTGCTGAAACCGATAAGTTCAGAGCAGACTACTATGAATATTATACTAAAGGAAATTACTGGACTAATCCGGTTAACTACGATATGACTCTTAATAGCGAGAAAATGGGTATTGACGGTTGCGTTGCACATATTAAGTCATTACTTAAATTAAAAGGTTATATTGACTAATCAGCTTTCTCATTAATTCTATATAAATTTAAAGGCTTAGCCATACGGTTTTAATATCGTGTGGCTTAGTTTTTTGATTTATAGGAAAGCGTTGACTTTGATGATGTTATTAATATTGAATCAGAAAACATCACATTAGCAACTGATATTATTACATATCAGGGAACTATTGAAAATAAATATGCCTATGACAAAGTAAGCAACAGAACAGGAAAGACAACAGAAAATACAACTAAAACATATTGTCAAAAAATCTATGTTCAGGATGGACATGGTGCAGTAACGGCATTTGTAAAGAATTCAAAAATAACAGATACCTATACATACAATTCTTATGGTATACTGTTAAAGAAAAACGGAGATACAGATAATGATTATCTATACACCGGTGAGCAGTACAATGAATCAACAGGTCTTTACTATGCAACAGTCTGACTTGCAGAAGAGATAACAGTCTAATTGTAATTTCAAGTGATGGAGGTATGTTAAGTGCATATCCAATAAAATAGTAGATAGAAAGGAAAAATATATGGATGTATTAAACAAATTTTTACAAGCAGAAATAAATTCAAAAGAGTATTATGAAAGCATTATAAATTTTATTAATTTATATGAGAGATGTTCAACTAAGACTTGCGGGGATATCTTAAATGCGGTAGCTGGCGATAAAGTAAAGGACAATGATTATCAGAATGCCAGAAGTAGAAAATCCTGTAGTAAGTACTGGTGAAAATTGTAGAGCAAGTGTCAAATAATCAGCAGGCTTTAATAATAACAATGGTAATGTTGGTGATGTTACATCTCCATCAACTAAGGACGTTAAACAATTATACGAATACCTAAATAATGGGAAATATCAATAAAGGAGACTAGCTATTAGATGATAAGAGAACAAGAGTTATTTTGGCAAGAAGTAAAAAAGATTCAAGACTATGTAGTGAATGTTTATTTATCCAAAATATCACAGTATGACGATATGGAAAAATTACTAAATGATGTGACATATGAAACCATTTATGTGATGATGGAGTTGTTGGATGGTCATAAGAACAGAGATTTACGAGGTGAAGTTATAGATAAATTTACTGGTTGCACTATCAATTCAAGCATAGAACTACATAATTATTGTGAAGAGTATTTGAAGTGTTCGGATATATACTAGTTGTTATATAGTATTCGGATGTTAATGAAATGAAATTTTATAATTAAAAAATAGCACCTAAAAGTATACAAAATATATTGAAAAATAAAGATGTTATTAATGCAATAAACAAAGGATTAAAATTTCTTGGTGAATAAAATAGTAAGATGGGATGGTGAATTATCTTGATTAAAACAAACAAAAAAATGAAATATTTATTGAATAAGGCAAATGGAACAAAAGAATATATTAAAATGAGTACAGATAATATGTCTAAAATACTAACTCCAAACTTTATTGAGGTATACAATTGTATTATTATAGATACAAATAATGAAATAAAAGCAGAAAACATTGATTTTGAAAGAATTCTGTTAACGTTTCAAGATAGGACCGGTTATGAAGCTAGTTGCAATGAGGTAAGATTAAATGATTATATTGATTGCTATGATGAAATGGGGCTTTTAAAAACTGCTGAAATTATAATGAAAGTATGGGAAAAAAGCTAGTATCGGAATATCCTCAATATAGGTTTTGTATAATTCTTAGCTTTAGTGAAGGGGATGCTACATTAAGGTTTCATATGATTAGAGAAAATGAAAAATCATGGCTAAAAAGCGATTTAGAAACATATAAAGATGAAGCAATAATGGTTCAAGAATGTTAAAATATTCTAGCTTAATGATACATACACAAGTTTTACTCGGGTTGCATTAGAACTTACAAAGAACACAGATAATACTACATACAGTCATAAAATCTACGTTCAGGATGGACATGGTTCAGTAACGGCATTTGTAAAGAATTCAAAAATAACAGATACCTATACATACGATTCTTATGGTATACTGTTAAAGAAAACAGAATTGTGTATCAATACCAAGGACATTTTCCAGAGGATTTTAATGGATTTAAATAGGAAATGGAGATATAAATGGATAAAGCAAGACTGATTGAAGTAAAAAGAAGAAATGGAATACTACAAATCTGTAAGGAATGGGAAAATAACGGGATAGAAATTTCTTTTGATGATTTTTATGACCTTTATACTACTTTTCGATTACAGGAAGAAATAATTGCTAAGTTAGATGATTTAGATGTTCAGAAAAAGTATATTATTTGTAAAAATACAGAGGAAATAGAAGATTTCTTGAAATATACAGGCAAAGTAATATGTAAATCAAAGGAATATGTTTTGTTTATAGAAAATTCAACAAAGCTTGGAGCATTAAAATTGCAAGGAAACATTATTTCTGATAATATTGAATATGTAATAAGTAAATCTGAATTTTTAAATGGTGGATGTAGCATATTTATTTGTTCATGTAGCTTAGAAAATGGTGTGTGTTTATGGAGAGGAGAGTATGATAGCAGAGTTTACATTTGGTAATAATAGTAAAGAAGATTGATGATGCGTTATTATAAATTGATATATGATTATGAAAGAGATGATAATTATGTCTATTGTAATGCTGCTAGTATCCATTATATGTTAAGAATGAAGATAGTACAGGAGAGTGGAAAGCAACTTCGAATCTTAATGCAGGCGATGAACTTTTATCAGAAGATGGAAAGAAAGTAAATGTATCAGAGGTAAAAGTAGAAAAAATGGATTATTTTAAATATGTTATGGAAATATTAGAAAAAAATAATGATATTGTTCAAGTAAATAAATGTGAATATAAATTAGAACACAATGAATATTCATATGAATTATTTAAGAATAATATCTCTGAAAATAGCAAATTTATTTATAATACATACAGTCTATTCAAACTGGATTGGAAAAGTAAAGTAAATAAGGATAGAGGCTTCATTGATTTTATTCCATATTCAAAATTAATAATGGAACATGAAAAATTATGTTCTGAAATTAAAGATATTGAAAATGATATTATAGAAGAACAGGATAAAGCAATTGAGGACATTCGACATTGGTATCCTCTTTTCGGCTTTCCAAATGGAGATAAATTTTGCTTTGATGATAGAACAGGAAAGATTGTATTTTTTGAGCATGATGTCTTTGATCATGGAATCAATTTACATGGCTTAGTAATTGCTGATTCAATAGATTTACTGCTAACAGATTGGAGTAAAATTTTATTTATTGATATTTATGATTGGTTTGAAGGAGTAAATGATAAAGGTCTGGATATTAGCAAAAAAATATATGATTTTGTTAGAGGACTACAGTAAGAAAAATAAGAATTACATACTATTGTTTAGAATATAAAGATTTTTCTACATCATTCCAATAGGTTTTTCAAAAGTAATGGAACAGCATGTAAAATATGAGGTTTCATAATCAATTTCAAGTCATTGATGACAATGATACAATGAGAGCAGGACGATTGATGTCATTATCATTAAAAACAGAGATACAGATAATGGTGGATATAGTTCCTTACCAATGAATTAAAAGGAGAAGAACATAGATGGCAAATCTGTCAAATATAGAAGGTAATATTCA